>CAZPPH010000049.1:0-1325 GCA_964588375.1 uncultured Rhodobacterales bacterium
GGCAACCCGCGCACCCTGCGGACCATGTCCGAGCATATCGACGTCGACGTGACCGGCGTCCTCCGGCGCGACATGACCATCGACCAGGCGGGCGACGCGCTCATCGAGATGATCAAGCGGACCGCGAACGGCCGGCACACCGCCGCCGAGGCTCTCGGGCACCGCGAGTTCTCGATGACGAAGCTCTACCGCTCGGCCTGATCGGGCTTCCGCATTCGCGATATGGGCGCGGGCCTTGCCTGCGCCCATATTCCTGACCTACGGGGGCACGATGTCTTCGCTTTCCCGTCTGCGCACCGGCGCGATGCCCCTGTTGCCCGGCCTTCTCCTGAGCGTCACCGTCGCGGCGGCGGCGAGCTTCCTCGGCGCCCATTACGCCGCGCCGGTGATGCTCTTCGCGCTCCTGCTCGGGATGGCGTTCAACTTCCTGCACACCGAGACCTCCTGCCGCGCCGGCGTCGATTTCGCCGCGAAGTTCGTCCTGCGCCTCGGGGTGGGCCTCCTCGGCATCCGCATCGTCTTCGAGGATCTCGCCCAGGTCGGCCTCGAGGGAGCGGCGTCGATCGTCGCACTCATCGCGCTGACCATCGCTTCGGGCTTCGTCGCCGCTCCGCTTCTCGGCCGCCAATGGCGCTTCGCGCTCCTGACCGGCGGGTCGGTCGCGATCTGCGGGGCCTCGGCGGCCCTCGCGATCGCCGCCGTCATTCCGCCGAACGACAAGACCGAGCGCAACACGCTTTTCACCGTGATGGCGGTCACGGCGCTCTCGACCATCGCCATGGTGGCCTACCCGGTCCTGTTTCAGGTTCTCGGGTTCGACGACCTGCAGCAAGGCTTCCTCATCGGCGCCACGATCCACGACGTGGCACAGGTGGTGGGGGCGGGGTTCTCGGTGTCCGACGAGGCGGGCGAACTCGCGACCATCGTGAAGCTCTTTCGCGTGGCGATGCTGCCCGTCGTGCTGATCGTCATCGTTCTCGTCCTCAGGGCCGGCGGAACCGGGCGCCGGGACGGCCGCATCGCGCTCCTGCCGTGGTTCATGGTGCTGTTTCTCGCTCTCGTGGCCGTCGGCAGCCTCGTGGAGATCCCCGCGGCGATCGTCTCGCAGGTGGAACTCGTCTCGCGTGCCTGCCTCGTGACGGCCATCGCAGCACTCGGCGTCAAGACGTCTCTCAGGGCGCTTTCGGAGGTGGGAGGCGGCCACCTTGTCGTGGTGGTGACCGAAACGCTCGTCCTGCTTGGTCTCGCTGTCGCCGCGGTGTCCTACCTCGGTCTGACATAGGGCATGTCGCGCGAAAGCGCGAACTGGTCCTGAGCTTCCCGGA
>CAZPPH010000049.1:1425-19698 GCA_964588375.1 uncultured Rhodobacterales bacterium
GGTTGCTCGCCGTTCGCGGCATTTCCCCGTCAAGGCGCCCGGTAACGGGTGCATCGACGAGCTTTCTCACGATGGATGAGCGCTCCATCCCGGTGCGACGCAAGAAATCGTCGTATCGCTCGGTGTTCTTGCGTGCAGAAGAATGGCAGCGCGCAGGGACCGGGAAGGGGGCGGTGAAGCGGGCGCCGAGGGGTGGTGGGGTGGCGCCATTTTCCTACCTCGCCAGCGTCACCGACCGGCTTCGGAGTGCTCCGTGGCGCCAACGCCCGCAGGGACCTCGCTCAGCATGTCGCGCGCGGCCAGCGTCATGCCGAAGCCTGGCGCGTCGGGGACGCGCATGCGCCCGTTTTCGGGGACGGGTTCGCCGTCGAAAAGCGTCCCGAAGACCGGGCGGATCGACTGCCCGTCGGCGCTCGCCGCGACGTATTCGCAGAACGCGGGTTCGGCGCGGCTGGCGATGAAGTGGTAGGAATAGGGGCCGCTGCCATGCGGCACGACGGGAATGTCGTAGGCGCCGGCATGGGCGGCGATCCGCAGCGTCTCGGTCAGTCCGCCGACCCACATGACGTCGGGCTGCAGGATGTCGAGGGTGCGTTCCTCGATGAGCCGGCGAAACCCGTAGCGCGTGTATTCGTGTTCGCCTGTGGTCCATTTGAGGCCGGGATGCGCCTGCCGCAGCCTGCGGTAGCCTTCGACATCCTCGGGCGACAGCACCTCTTCCCACCAGTAGATGTCGATCTCGTGGCAGGCGGCGGCGAGCCTTGTCGCGTAGGGCACGTCAAGCGCCATGTAGCAATCGACCATCAGCGGAAAGCCCGGCCCGACCGTATCACGCTGGGCTTTCAGGAAGGCCAGGTTGCGCTGAAGTCCGGCCTCGCCGTCGAACGGGCCTTCGGGCAGCGGCACCTTGGCGCCCCAGAAGCCCATCGCCTTGATCGCTCCGGCGTCGGGGCCGGTGCAGTAGAAGGTGATCTCGTCGCGTGTCTTGCCGCCGATCAGGTTGTAGACGGGTTCGCCGCGAACCTTGCCGTTGAGGTCCCAGAGCGCGAGGTCGACCGCGCTCAGAGCGAGAATCGGCAGGCCCTTGCGGCCGTAGGGCAGGGTCGCGCGGTAAATCTGATCCCAGATCATGTTGATGTTGCGCGCATCCTGCCCCTCGATGAAGCGGCGGAAGTGGTTGGAGATGAGCCAGGCCGCGGGCAGCCCGCCGCTGCCGGTGGCCACGCCCGTCGCGCCGCTTTCGGTCTCGATCTCGACCACGATGCTGTCGAGCGCATTGATCCCCCAGCTCGACCGGCGCTCGCGATAGGGGGGATGGCCCGACATCGGGTTGGCGATAAGGCTGTCGACCAGCCAGTGCCCGGTCGCACCCTGCTGGAAGTAGGTGCCGGATTCGCTGCCGGGACGGACCGTGAAGACGCGCAGGGCGCGGATGCGGAAGTCGCGGCTCATGGCAGGTGGAACACGCGCGCCAGCGGCACCTGCACGGGCACGTTGTCGGGATGGGTATCCATGATGTCGGCCATGAAGGCCCACCAGCGCTGCACGATCTCCCGGTCTGGCAGCGCGTCCATCCCGTGGTCGTCGGTGCGCGTCAGGATGGCGAAGAGATGGTGCGTTTCCGGGTCGAGCCAGATCGAATAGTCCGACACGCCGGCATCCTTGAGAGCCGTGACAAGCTCGGGGAATATCTCGTCGTGGCGCCTTTCGTACTCGGCGGCCTGTCCGGGATTCAGGTTCATGCGGAAAGCGATGCGTTCAGGCATCCCGCCCCTCCTTGTTCCGGGTCAGTTCGATGGCGCGATCCGTGGTGGCCGCCACGTGTTCGAGATGGCGGCGATAGGCCGCGACCGCCGCGTCGGGGTCATGGTCGCAGATCGCGTCGGCCACGTCGCAATGCTGCGCGACCGAAACCTCGATCACGCCGGGCAGCGTGCTTGCCAGGCGCCGCATGTCGAGGCCGATGTCGTAGAGCCCCTGCGCCAGCGCGATGATCAGCGCGTTGCGTCCGCCTTCGTTGATCGCGCGGTGGAATTCGATGTCGAGAAGCCGGAACGCGACCGGATCGCCGTAGAACGCCTTGCCATCCTGCGCGAGACGGCGGATCCGCTGGCGTTCGGCGTCGGTCGCGTGAAGGGCGCAAAGTCGGGTCAGCTCAAGGTCGACCAGCGCGCGCGCCTCGAAATGTTCGGTCACGTCGTATTCGGTGACCGACAGCATCGCGTTGAACGGCGCCACCATGCGCGTCGGCGAAAGATCGGTGACCATGTAGCGCCCGCCCTGACGGCTCTCGAGCACGCCCATCAGGGTCAGCGCCTTCAGGGCCTCCCGCAGCGGCGGGCGCGAGATTTCGAAGGCGACGCACATCTGCGCCTCGGTCGGCAGGCGGTCGCCCGATTTCAGGTTGCCGCTCTTGATCATCGCCATGATGCGGTTGGTCACCTGCTCGGCGATCGGCTTGCGCTCGAGGGTGCCGCCGAGGCTGCGGGCGTCGGGTTCCATCGGGCGCACCGCGCCGCCGAAGGGCGTGTCGTCGTCCGGGGCGAGAGGAGGTTGGTCCTGCGACATGACGGGCCAGGGCAATTTCTAAAGGTTCAGGCGGTAGAAGCGGTTGGCATTGTCGCGATAGATCGCGTGCAATTCGGTCTCGGACAGACCTTCGAGCGCGCGGTCGAGGACCGCAACCCACTCGGGGATGGTCGTCGCCTGAAGGCAGATCGGCCAGTCGTTGGCGAAGACCGTGCGTTCCGGTCCGAAGCTGTCGAGCGTGGCGTCGATAAAGGGGCGAAGGTCGGCATCGGTCCAGGTGTCGTGATCGGCTTCGACCGGCAGGTCCGACAGCTTGATCCAGAGGTTGGGGTGCCTCGAAAGGACCGCCATGTCGTCGCGGTACTGCGCGATTGCACCTTCGGCGATCCCGGGCTTGCCGCAATGGTCGAGGATCATCGGCACCTCGGGTACGCGTTTCACGAACTCGCGCACGATGTCCATCTGCGTGTGGTTGACGTTGATCTCGAAGTGCAGGCCATACTTGTGCAGGAGGTTCACGCCTTCGACGAAGGCGTCCGACAGAGTCAGGGCGCGCGGGTCCTCGTCGAACTCGACGATGCGGCGGATGCCCTTCACCCTCGGAAAGCGCGCGGTCATCTCGTCCAGCATCGGCTCGACCGCGCGGCCTTTCTCGACCGGCGCCATCGGCACGATGCCAAGGATGCGCGGGTCGCGCTTCGCCTCGTCCTCGACGAACTCGATCTCCTCGATGTATTGCCCGCCCTCGGGGGTGAAGTCGCAATAGCATTCGAGAAAGACCATCGCCTCGATCTCGACGTCGCCGCAGGCGCGCCGGTAATCCTCGACGTGGAACGACTTCTCGAAGATCGGGTGCCCTTCGAACGCGCTGTATTTCAGCCGGTCGTGATCCCAGATGTGCAGATGCGTGTCGATGATCGGGAAAGCGGGCATGGCGCGCTCCTCAGCGGGTCAGCTTGAAGTTCTCGTCGGGGCTCTTCAGCGTCAGCCCGAAGCCCGGAGCGGTGTCCGAAAGGTTCACGTGGCCGTCCTCGGCAACCGGTTCGCCGTCGAAGATGTACCAGAAGAGCTCGTTGCCGACCTCGACCGGCACTTTCGGAAAGTATTCCGAGATCGGGGCGGCATATGACGACATCGAGATGTGGTAGTTGTGCATCTGGCCCGCGTGCGGAATCACCGGAATGTCATGGGCTTCGCAGAGATCGGCGATCTTCTTCGCGGCCGTGATCCCGCCCACGCGGTTCACGTCGAACTGCACGATGTCGTAGGCACGCAGGTCCAGCGCGTGGCGGAACCCGTGCAGAGAATATTCGTGCTCGCCCCCCGAAATCGCGACATGGCCGAGGCCGCGCAGTTCGGCGTAACCCGCGAGGTCGTCTGCGATCACCGGCTCCTCGACCCAGCGCATGTTGAACGGCTCCAGCAGGCGCAGCATCCGCCGGGCGTATTCCACGTTCCAGCCCATGTAGCAGTCGGCCATGATGTCGACATCCTCGCCCACCGCCTCGCGGGTGGTGCGCACGAGGTCGAGATTGTGGCGCATCCCTTCGAGCCCGTCCTTCGGCCCCCAGCCGAAGCGGATCTTCACCGCCTTGAAGCCTTCGTCGGCATAGGCCTTCGCCTCGGTGAAGAGGGTTTCGAGCGGCTGGCTGTAGAGCCGGCTGGCATAGACCGGCAGCTTCGCCTTCGTGCGGCCGCCGAGCAGGCGGAACACCGGCTGATCGAGCATCTTGCCCTTGGCATCCCAGATCGCGAGGTCGACGGCGCTGATCGCCGTCATGCCGATGCCCTTGCGCCCGAAGGGCAGGGTGCGACGATACATGCTCTGCCAGATGTACTCGCTGTCCATCGGGTCGGTCCCGATCAGAAGCGGCTTGAGATAGGTGTCGATCGTCGTCTTCGTGGCATGCGGTGCAAGGGCCGCGTTGCCGATACCGACTGTGCCGTCGTCGCATTCGATCTCGACCACCAGCCAGCCAAGAAAGCGGAACCCCGAGATCGACCCGGTGACGTCGGTCACCAGATCGCCCGCCGTCGTGCAGAAGTGCGGCGGCATGGGCGCGACGGGTCCGACCCATTCCCAGATCGTTGTGCGCACATCGGTGATCTTCGCCATTGGTCGTCCTTTGTCAGCGGGCCAGCGGGCCCAGGTCGGCGGCAAGGCGCCGTGACCAGGCCTCGCCGCGCGGGGAAAGGGTGAGGGAGGGCAGGCGCGCCGCGCCGGGGTCGATCCCGAGGCGGAGTGCGGCGATGAGCTTTCCGTAAAGCACGAAATGCGCGATCCCCTGCATGATGAAGGTCAGAGTGGGCAGCAGGCGGCGGTAGAGCGCCTCGGCCCGCTCTTCGTCGTCGTCCCCCATGGCCCGGGCCACGGCGACCTGAAGATCGACCGTCTCGATCCCCGGGATCATGCCGTCCGCGCCGGCGCGGTAATTGTCTGTCAGTTCCAGACCCGCGCGCCCGTTCAGAAGGCGCAGGCGGTCGCCCAGCTCGTCGCGCATCTCGCCCAGCGCCAGCGCGCTGCATTCGGCCTTGACCGCCACGACGTTGGGGTGGCGATCATGCAGTTGCGCGATCTCGCCGGTCGTCAGCCCGATGCCGAGGAATTCCGGGGCGTTCTGGATCGCCACCGGACAACCGACGGCCTCGGCGACCTTGCCGAAGATGGCGATGAGGTCGGCCCCGGACGCGGGTGGCCGGGGTGGCTGGAGGATCAGCCAGGCGGCGCCCGCCGCATGGGCTTCACGCGCGGCGTCCATCATGTCGGGCAGGTTCGTCTCCGCGATCGTCGCCACCACCGGCAGGCGCCCGTCCGCCGCTTCGATCGCCGTCTCCAGCAGCGCTTTCCGCTCCGTGCGGCCGAGCTTTCCCGCTTCGGTCCCGAGGCCGAGCACGGCGACGCCGTCCGCACCGGCTGCCACGGCGGCCGCGACCTGCGGGACGATGGTGTCGGCCCGGATACGCCCGTCCGCGTCGAAGAACGCGTAGAGCATCGGGTGGATTCCGACCCCGATCATGCGTGGATCCCCTCTTTCCGGCGGTCGCGGTGGCGCCGCGCCTCGTCGACCGGGATTGTCGGCATCAGAAAAAAGTTGTCAAACTAATTTTTGTCTGACAAATTTTGATCAGTCTCAAAGGCACCGCAGCAAATGCGGTCGGGCAAGGCGCCGGAGACGGCGCCGGCAAGAACAGGGGGGAAGCCGTGACCATCAGCATCGACGCGCGCCGCGCCGTGGGGCGGACCGGCCTCGAACTGCCGGTGTTCGGATTCGGGTCCGCCCATCTCGGCGAACTCTACGGCCCCGTCGACGAGCCGGTCGCCCGCGCGACCCTGGAGGCCGCGTGGGATGCGGGCGTTCGTTACTACGATACCGCGCCATGGTATGGACGCGGCCTGTCCGAGCATCGCGTGGGCGGCTTCCTGCGAACGATTCCGCGCAGCGAATTCCGGATCTCCACAAAGGTCGGCCGCACATTGCACCGCCCCGCCGACCCCAGATCGTTCGACCGTGGCCCATGGGTGGGCGGCCTGAATTTCGAGGTGAAGTTCGACTACAGCTACGATGGCATCATGCGCTCATATGAACAGGCATTGCAGCGCCTGGCCCTCGATACCGTCGATGCGCTGGTGATCCACGACCTCGACGCCGCTTATCACGTCCCTGACGCCTATGCCGCGCATCGCCGTGATCTGGCGGGGTCGGGAATGAAGGCGCTGGAAGAATTGAAAGCGGCGGGCGACATCGGCGCCTACGGCATGGGCATCAACACGAACGAGGCGTTCGAGACTGTCGCGCCCGAGGTCGATCTCGACTTTCTGCTGGTCGCGATGCCCTACACCCTGCTCGATCAGGACAGCCTGCACCGCGGCATGGCCGATTGCCTGAAGCGCGGCGTGTCGGTCATCATCGGCGCGCCCTACGCGTCGGGTATCCTCGCCACCGGAGCGGGCGAGAAGGCGAGCTACGGATATGCCGCCGCGCCACCCGAGGTGCAGGAGAAGGCGCGGCGTCTGCAAGAGATCGCCCTGGCCCACAAGATGCCGCTTCAGGCCGCGGCGCTGCAGTTTCCGCTCGCGCATCCCGCTGTCGCCTCGATCATCCCCGGCGCGGCCCGGCCGCAGGAGGTGGTGCAGAACGTCGCCCATATGGGGACGCCGGTTCCTCCGGCCTTCTGGGAAGACCTCAAGGACCAGGGACTTCTTGCGGCCGACGCACCCGTGCCCGGCGACGCGGGCTGACTGGCGTGGCGGAGGCAGGCATGGACCAGCAGAAGCTGATCTCGGCGCGGGGAATCTCGAAGCAGTTCGCCGGTGTCGAGGTTCTGAGCGATGTCGATCTGGATCTGCGAACCGGCGAGATCCACGCCCTTCTGGGCGAAAACGGCGCGGGCAAGTCGACCTTCGCCAAGATCCTTGCGGGGGTTCATCGCCCGACACGCGGCACGCTGCGCATGGACGGGCGACCGATCGAGGTGTCATCGCCGCTCGCGGCGCAGCGCCTCGGCATCACGCTGATCCACCAGGAGCCGATATCGTTTCCCGATCTGTCGGTGGCCGAGAATCTTGTTCTCGGGCGCGGCAACGAAGCGGCGCTGGGCCGGGTGCGCCGGGCCGAGAACGCCGCGCGGGCGCGCGAGCTGATGGATCTTCTGGGCGTGCGGATCGATGTCGATCAGGTGATGCGCGGCCTGTCGATCGCCGACCAGCAGATGGTCGAGATCGCCCGTGCCCTCGACAGCGACTCCCGGCTGATCATCATGGACGAACCGACCGCGCCGCTCACGCCGAAAGAGGTCGAGACGCTGTTCGCCATCGCCCGCCGCCTGCGGGATGAAGGTCGTACGATCGTCTTCATCTCGCACCGCCTGGAAGAGGTGCGGGCACTCTGCGACCGCGCCACCGTGTTCCGTGACGGCCGCCTCGTCGGGACCGAGGAGGTGGCCGGCCTCGAAGACGCGGACATCATCCGGATGATGATCGGGCGGCCGGTGAAGGACTACATTCACAAGCACCGCGCCCGGATCGGCGAAGCGGCGCTCGAGGTGCGCGGCCTGACCCGGGTTCCGGCCTTTCGCGACATCTCGCTCGAAGTGCGGCGGGGCGAGATCGTGGGCCTTGCCGGTCTTGTGGGTGCGGGGCGCACCGACGTCGCCCGCGCTATCTTCGGCGTCGCGCCGGCCGACACCGGCACGATCCGCGTGAATGGCGCGGACGTGACCGTCGCCGATCCGTCCGACGCCATCGGCCTCGGCCTCGCCTTCGTGCCGGAAGACCGCGCGACCGCCGGCATCTTCGGCACCATGTCGGTCGAGAACAACATCACCGCGGCCGTGCCCGACCTGATTTCGCAAGGGGGCTTCATCAGCGCCGCCCGGGTGCGCGCGCTGGCGCGATCCTCGGTCGAGAAGCTGAAGATCCGCCTTGCGTCCCTACGCCAGCCGATCATGGAATTGTCGGGCGGCAACCAGCAGAAGGCGATCCTCGCGCGCTGGCTGCACACCGATCCGGCGGTGCTGATCCTCGACGAACCCACGCGCGGGATCGATGTGGGCGTGAAGGCCGAATTCTACGACATGATCGGCGCGCTGGCCGAGGACGGCAAGGCGATCCTGCTGATCTCGTCCGAACTGCCCGAACTTCTCGCGCTCTGCGACCGCATCCTCGTGATGGCCGAGGGCCGGCTCACCGCCGAACTCTCGCGCGATGAAGCCACGCAGGAAAGCGTGATGCAGGCCGCCGTGCCGCGGGCTGCGGGTGAAGCTGCATGAGAGACTTCGTCCGGACCCTGATCCATCGACGCGAGGCCGGCATCTTCGCAATGCTCCTGCTGATCACGGCCCTGGTCGGCACGATGGAACCGAGGTTCCTGACGCTCGAGACCGCGCGGATCGTGGCGCTTGCGATCCCGCTGATCCTGATCGCGGCGATGGGGCAGATGATGGTGCTGGTCGCGCGCCACGTCGACCTGTCGATCGGGTCGATCATGGCCTTCTCGTCCATCATCGCGGGCATGATGTTCCGCGACCTGCCCGACCTGCCGATCATGGCCGGGGTCGTCGTGGCCATTGCGCTTGGCACCGGACTCGGCCTTGTGAACGGGCTGCTCGTGGTGATCTTCAAGCTGCCGTCGATCATCGTGACGCTCGGCACGCTCAGCCTGTACCGCGGTCTGGTGTTTCTCGTGTCGGACGCAAGGCAGGTGGATCCGCAGTTCATCCCGCGGTCGCTGATCTCGCTGTCTCAGACTTCGCCCGTTTTCGGAATTCCTTGGCTTGTGATCATCGCGCTGGCCGTGGCGGTCGCGACGTACCTGTTCCTCGATCATACCCGCCTCGGACGGCAGATCTATGCGCTGGGGTCGAACCCCGTGGCAGCCCCCCTGCGGGGGATCAAGGTGGTGCGCGTGACACTTCTGGTCTTTGCCCTTTCGGGGGCGCTGTCGGGGCTCGCCGGCGTTCTCTACGCCTCGCGCTTCGGGTACGTGAACCCGGGCATCACCGGCGTCGGCTTCGAGTTCACGGTGATCGCGGCGGTCGTCGTGGGCGGCGTATCGATCAACGGAGGCGTCGGCACGGTGCTCGGCACGGTTCTGGGCGTGCTGCTTCTGGGGCTGGTGTCGGTCGCGCTGCCGGTCCTGGGCGTGTCGGCCTTCTGGCAGGACGTGTTCAACGGCGCGGTCATCGTCCTTGCGCTGCTGATAGACCGGACGGTGCGGGAACGCTCGACCCGGGCGCTGGCGCAGGCAAGGAGCAGCGGATGAGCGACACGACGCAAGCCAGGCCCGAGCAGAAACCGGCGCTTTCCTCGCACGAGGCTGCGGCGCCGCGGCCGCTCTGGCAGGTCGTCCTGATCCGGCCGGAGGTGATGACGCTGGTCCTGCTGTTCGTGGCGTTCGGTGTCGCGACGTGGCTGTCGCCGTTCTTCGCCGACACGACCTTCATTCTCGAAAGCGCCACCTTCTATGTCGAATTCGCGCTTATCGCGCTGGTTCTGACGCTGATCATCATTTCGGGCGAGATCGACCTGTCGCCCGCGGCGATGATGGCATTTTCGGCCTGCGTCTTCGCGGCGCTCTTCAAGGCCGGTGTGCCCATCGGCGTCGCCATGGGGGCCTCGGTGGCCACCGGGGCGCTCATGGGGGCGTTCAACGGGGTGCTGGTGCTCTGGTTCAAGTTGCCGTCCATCATCGTGACGATCGGCACGCTGACCCTTTACCGCGGCCTCGCGCAGGTGCTGGCGGGCGACCGCTCGATCAGCGGTTTTCCGTCTTGGTTCATCGGAATCGACTGGAAATACTGGTTCGGCGTTCCGATCCCGGTCGTGTTTTTCGTGCTTGTCGCGATCGTGCTGGGCGTGTTTCTGGCGCTGACGGTCACCGGCCGGCAGATCTACCAGATCGGCACATCGCCCGAGGCCGCGTGGCACGCCGGGATCCGGGTGCGCCGGATCAAGATGAGCCTTTTCGTGCTGCTCGGCGTGACCAGTTCGGTGGCCGGCATGCTCACCGCGTCGCGCCTCGCCTCGGTCCGCTATGACATGGCGACGGGGGGCGAGCTTCAGATGGTCCTGATGGTCATGCTGGGCGGGACCTACATCTTCGGCGGGCGCGGGTCGATCGCGGGGACCTTCCTCGCAGCCTGGCTTCTCATCGTCATCGCCACGGGCATGAACGTGGCCAACATTCCGATCACGTCGCAACTGATCGTCATGGGCTTGCTGCTCATCGTCTCGATCGTCGCGACCAACGCCATCTACGCCCGCACGCAAAGGTAATCGCGGGTGCATCACCACGGGTGCAACAGAGGAGGAGACCCGACATGATACGCAGAACACTGCTTGCAGCACTGGCCACGGGCGCCGCGATGATCGCAGCGCCGCTTGCCGCCCAGGATACGGTGGATATCGTCTATATCCCCAAAAACACGGGAAACCCTTATTTCGACAGTCTCGTCGCCGGGTTCGAGGATGCCTGCGCCGAGATCGACTGCACGTTCAGCCAGGCCGCGCCGGCCACCGCCGAGGCGACCTCGCAGATCCCCTTCATCACCGCGCAGACCCAGCGCGGTGTGGATGTGATCGCGATCTCGCCGAACTCGCCCGACGCGCTGAACCAGGTGCTGGACCGCGCCCGGTCGCGCGGCATCCTCGTGCTCGCCGTCAATGGCGACCTCGTGGGCAACGAAGAGCATCGCGACGCCGGCATCCTGCCGGTCGACTTCACCAAGACCGGCCCGAACCAGGTCGAGCTTCTGGGGTCGATGATCGACTACGAGGGCGAGATCGCGATCCTGTCCGCGACGACCGACGCGCCCGACCAGAACACCTGGATCGCGGCGATGGAGGACGTGCTGGCGAATGATCCCAAATACGCCGACATGACGCTGGTGGCCAAGGTCTACGGCGACGACGAGCCTCAGAAGTCCACGACCGAGGCCGAGGCGCTGTTGCAGAGCTATCCGGACCTTCGCGGCATCATCTCGCCGACCACGGTCGGCATCGCGGCGGCGGCGCAGGTGATCCAGTCGGCGGGCAAGGCCGACCAGGTCAAGCTGACGGGCCTCGGCACGCCGAACCAGATGCGACCCTTCGTCAAGGACGGCACGGTGCAGGCGTTCCAGCTCTGGAGCCCCTACAACCAGGGTTGGCTTGCGGCGCATTTCGCCGTCGGTGTGCGCAACGGCGACATCGAGATCGCGCCGGGCAACACCTTCGAGGTGGCGAACCTCGGGACGGTGAGGATCGAGGACAAGAACGTCATCAACACCCAGGCCGAGCTGACCACGTTCGACGCCGAAAACATCGACGATTTCGACTTCTGATCGTCGGTGAAACCGAGTCCCGGGCCGCCTCTCCCCGGCCCGGGACCACAAGCAAGGACACAAGCGATGGACCGTGTCGCCTTCAGGATGAAGCTGCATCCCGGCCGCGAGGCCGAGTACAAGAAGCGCCATGACGAGATCTGGCCCGAACTCGCCGAGCTTCTGGCCGCTTACGGCATCCGCGACTACGCGATCTTCCACGACCCCGAGACGGACATCCTGTTCGCGACCCACCGCAAGACCGCCACCAACCGCCTGCACGAACTTTTCGACGAACCGCTGATGCAGAAGTGGTTCGTCCACATGGCCGACATCATGGACACGAACCCCGACAAGACGCCGGTGCAGATTCCGCTGACCTGCGTCTTCGAGATGGATTGAGGAGCAGACGTGAAGAATACCAACGCCTACGATTTCACCGGCCGCGTCGCCGTCGTCACGGGCGGCGGGCAGGGCATCGGACTGGCCGCCGCCGAGCGGATGTACGAGGGCGGCGCGTCGCTTGCCATCTGGGACCGCGACGAGGACGTGCTCGCCCGGCTGGCGGACCGCTTCGACATGACCCGCGTGCTGCCGGTGGCCTGCGATATCGGCGAGCTCTCCGGCGTCGAGGTCGCGACGGCGGCCACGATGGACCGTTTCGGCAGGATAGACGTGCTGATCAACAACGCAGCGATCGTCGGCCCGAACGCGACGACATGGGAGTATCCGCCCGAGGCCTTCGAGGCGGTGATCCACATTGGCCTGATCGGCACCTTCTACGTCTCGCGCAGCGTCGTGCCGCACATGATCGCGGCGGGGTACGGGCGCATCGTCAACGTGGCGTCCGTCGCCGGCAAGGAAGGCAACCCGAACGCGCCGGCCTATTCCTCGGCCAAGGCCGGGGTGATCGCGCTGACGAAATCGCTGGGCAAGGAGCTTGCCGGTCACGACATCGGCGTGAACTGCGTGACGCCCGCCGTGGCCAAGACCACGCTGGCGCTGGAGCAAAGCGAGGAGCATATCGCCTATATGCTGTCGAAGATCCCGCGCGGCCGGATGCTGGAACTCGACGAGGCCGGCGCGATGATCGGCTGGCTCGCATCCGAGGAAAACAGCTTTACCACCGGTGGCGTGTTCGATCTGTCGGGCGGGAGGGCCACCTACTGACGACCTCAGCCGAAATGCAGCTCGGAGAGGCCGGGCGGGCGCCCTTTCTGGCCGGTCTGCGGGCCGCGATCGGGCCGGAACATGTTCTGACCGGCGCCGACACCGTGCGCTGGCAGGGCGACTGGACGGGCGCCTATCGCTGGGCACCGCTTGCGGTGGCCCGGCCCGCCGACACCGCGGGCGTGGCGGCGACGCTGCGTCTGGCCTCGGCCCATGACGTGCCGGTGGTGCCGGTTTCGGGCAACACCGGTCTTTCCGGCGGCACGCTGGCCGAGGGCGCGCTGATGCTGTCGCTCGACCGGCTGAACCGCATCCGCGAGTTGCGGCCCGCCGCGCGCACGATGGTGGTCGATGCCGGGGTGATCCTGTCTGACATCCACGACGCGGCAGCGGCCGAGGGGCTGGTCTTTCCGCTGACCTTCGGGGCGCGCGGCTCGGCGCAGATCGGCGGATGCCTCGCCACCAACGCGGGCGGGTCGAATGTCGTGCGATACGGAAACGCCCGCGCGCTTTGTCTCGGCCTCGAGGTCGTGCTGGCCTCGGGTGAGGTGCTCGATCTGATGTCGGATCTGCACAAGGACAACACCGGCCCCGACCTGCGCCAGCTTTTCATCGGTTCGGAAGGCATTCTCGGCGTCATCACCGCCGCCGTGCTGAAGCTGAAACCGAAGCCGCGCGCCTATGCAACCGCGATGGTGGCGGCGACCCGGCTTGCCGATGCCCTGCCTGTTCTCAACCGGTTGCAGGAGGAGACCGGCGGCATGGTCGAGGCCTTCGAATACATGCCGCGCGGCTATATCGAGGAACACCTCGCGCATATCCCCGGCGCCCGCGAACCCTTCGAATCTCCGCACGACGTCAACCTGCTGGTCGAGCTTGGCGCCACGGCCCCGCGCGACGCGGCCCCCGGGCCGGACGGCGCCGTTCCCATCGTCACGCATCTGGAAGAAGTTCTGGCGGCCCTGATGGAGGACGGGCTTGTTCTCGACGCCACGGTCGCGCGGAACGATGCGCAGCGGGCCGAGATGTGGGCGCGGCGCGAAAGCGCGGGCGATCTGACGGTGACGTCCGACTTCCTGATCATCAACGATGTCGCGCTGCCCCTCGACCGGGTGGAGACCTTTCTCTCCCGCGCCCGCACGCGGGTGGACGAGATCGACCCGGGTGCGCGCGAGTTCGTTGTGGCGCATCTCGGTGACGGCAACGTTCATTACACGGTCTGGCCGACCGGCCCGGATGCGGCCACGCATGAAACGATCCGCGAGGCGGTCGAGGATATCGTGCTGGAGCTCGGGGGCAGTTTCTCGGCCGAACATGGCATCGGAACGTCGAAGCTCGGCTCGATGGCGCGGCGCAAGACCCCCGCCGCACTCGACGCGATGCGGCGCGTGAAGGCCGCGTTCGACCCCGGTGGCGTGCTCAACCCCGGCAAGGTGATCCCGCCTCTAGGCGCGCAAGGCCCGTTCTAGCCCTCACCAGACCTCCGGTGGCGCCCCCGATCCCGGTTTCCGGTCCTGGGGATCATTGGCCCGGAACCCGGCCGAGAAGCTGCCCGCCGCAGCCGCCGATGACGCGGATCTACCTGATCCCGGTGTCAGCCGGACCGTTTGCACTGGTCGCCACGTCCGCCGCTTTCCGCATCGCAGCCGCGCGACCGCGTCGCACGTCGGCATTGCCGACACGTGCAACCTTCAAATGAAGCTCTCCGGCCCGAGATCGCGCCGGTGCATGGCTGTACGCAGACGTTCGAATCCGCGTTCACGCAACTGCCGCACGCGTTCTTTCGAGATTCCGTACCGCGCGCCGAGAGTCTCCAGCGTCGCCGGTGGATCCATCACCTGGGTCGCGACGACGATCTCGCGTTCGCGATCGGGCAGGGTGGAGAGTGCGTCGACCAGCACGCGGCGCAGCGCGGCTGTCTCGAGTCTTTGCAAGGGCACCGACCCGTCCTGACTGTCCGGATCGACGAGGAGAGCGATGCGGTCCTCGCCCTCCTCCCCCATGGCGGGCACATTCAGAGAGTAGTCGCTTCCGGTGACCTGGGCGCGCAAATCGGCCGCCCTTTCGGCATCGACGCCGAGTGCATCCGCGAGCCGCGCATCGGCCTCCGACCGGTCGATCCGCGGGTCAGCTCTCATCTCGGCGTCGAGACCGGCGATCTGGGCCGCCGCCTTTCGGGTCTGCGCGGAATTGGGCCGCCTCACGACCGACATGTTTGCCCGCGAGTAGGCCTGCACTTCCGCCCGCACCCACCAGACGGCATAGGTCGAGAAACGAAGTTCGCGCTCGGCGTCGAAGCGATCGGCAGCCTTCATCAACCCGATACTGGCCTGCTGCACCAGATCGGGGTCCGCCTCTCCGAAGCGCGGCCTCGAGCGCCTGGCGACGGATGCCGCCAGCGGGGCGAAGGCGTTGATCAAACGGTCGCGTGCGTTGCGGTCGCCGCGTTCCTGCCAGGCGCGAACCAGATCGCGCTCCTCTTCGGCGGACAACATGTCCCCGGTCCGGACGCGACGCGCGCGGTGTTCCAGGTTTGCGACGGGCTTGTTCATGGGGCGCGCTCACTGATGTCGAAGCGACACTAATCCGGCGATTGAACGATTGTCAAAATGATTTCGATTCGCTATCAATTTGACATGATCGACGAACCTCAGACACCGGACCGGATCGCGGAACTGCTCGTCCATGTCGGCCGTGCGGCGCGGAGCGGGGATATGGGCTCCGAGCTGACGGGCGCGCAATGGACCGGCCTGCGGTTCTTCGCCCGCGCGAATGGCAGTACGCGGACCCCCTCGGGCTTCGCCAGCTTCCAGGCGACGACCCGGGGCACCGCGTCCCAGATCATCAAGTCGCTGGAGCGCCGCGGTCTGGTCGCGCGGACCCGCTCCGAACGCGACGGGCGCAGCGTGTGTTTCGACCTGACCGACGATGGGCGGGCGATGCTCGCGCAGGATCCGCTTGGCGACCTGATCGGCGTGATCGACGGGCTGGGCGCGGCAGAGCGTGACCGGTTTCTCGGCACATTGTCCCGACTGGTGTCCGCGCTCGCCATGCGGCGCGAGGTTCCCGCCTTCGGCACCTGCCGGGATTGCAGCCATTTCGGCACATCCGGGGACACGGCGTATTGCGCCTGCATGGCGGCGGAACTGGCCGCGGAGGAAACGACCAAGCTCTGCGCGAGTTATCGCGGGCCGGCTTTCCGGGAGCAGCGCAAGGGAGATCGCAATGGCGCAGCCTGAGCAATCCGCAGGGCCTCGAATGATCGCCATCAGCAGTGGCAAGGGCGGCGTGGGCAAATCCACGGTGACCGCGAACATCGCCGTGGCCATGGCCGATGCGGGGCTGTCCGTCGGCATCGTCGACGCCGACATCTACGGGCCGTCGATTCCCCGCATGCTGGGGATCGCCTCGGACAAGCCGGCCATGTCGCCCGATCAGAAGGTCATTCCGGCCCAGGCGCATGGCGTGAAAGTCATCTCGATGGCGATGCTGACCGAGGATGACAAGCCCGCGATCCTGCGCGGGCCGATGGTGGGGAAGTATCTGCAGATGTTCGTCCGCCAGGTCGACTGGGGCGCGCTGGACATTCTGCTGCTCGACCTTCCGCCGGGGACCGGCGACATCCAGCTGACGCTGGCACAGGCCTTTCCGCTCTCCGGCGCGGTGGTGGTCAGCACGCCGCAGGACGTGAGCCTGAAGATCGCCCGGCGCGGCCTGCGGATGATGGAACAGGTCAGCGTGCCGATCCTCGGCGTGATCGAGAACATGAGCGGCTTCACCTGTCCGTCCTGCGGATCGGTGACGCATATCTTCCATCAGGGCGGTGGCGAGGCCATCGCGCGGGAGCTGGGTGTGGCGTTTCTCGGCAAGGTGCCGCTCGACCCGAATGTGGTGGATTGCGGCGACGACGGCCGGCCGGTGAGCCGCGCGGCCCCCGGAAGCCCGGCCGCGGAGGCCTACCGGCACATCGCGGACGCGCTGGCGGGGACTGGCGACGCCGCGGGCGGGATCGTCACGCCGTTCGCGTGGTCGCTCGCCGACGATTCTGGCAAACCGGCCCCGGCACAGGCTGCGACGGACGGTCCGCCGGACCGCCTCGCCGCGCTCGATCACGACGAGGCCGGTCTGGTGCTTCGCTGGGCCGATGGCGCCGAACAGCGGCTCGCCGACCGCGACCTGCGCCTTGCCTGCGCTTGCGCGCAATGCCGCGACGAGATGACGAGCGCACGGCTTCTCGACCCCGAAAACGTCCCGCTGGACCTGCGCATCACGCGCATCTGGAGCGTCGGCAACTACGCGCTCGGCATGGCCTTCAGCGACGGCCACGATACCGGGATCTATACCTTCAAGGCCCTGCGCGCGATGCAGGGCACGGAGCTCGAGGATGTCTGAGGCCCCGGCCCGCCGCCGTATCCGCGCGCACGGTTCTTCGAGCGACGAGCGTGTCATGGGTTTCGTTCTCGACGCGCCCGTCCAGCCGGGGCGGTCCGTCCGCTTCGATGCGCCGGGCGACGCGCCGCTGGCAGATGCGCTCTTCGCCGTGTCCGGCGTGGCCCGCGTGGAGGTGGACGGCCCCACGATCTGGGTGAAAAAGGCGGCGGACGCGGACTGGGCGACGCTGAAGCCCGCCATCGCCGCGGCGATCCGCGATCTGCTCGACCGGACGCAGGACCCGCTCGGCACCGGCGAGAGCACCGAAGCGACCGACCCGGATGCGTCGCTGCTGCGCGAGGTCGAGGCCCTGCTGGACCAGCAGGTCAATCCCGCCGTCGCCGCTCATGGCGGGCATATCGCGGCGGACCGTGTCGAGAGCGGGGTCGTCTATCTCCGGATGTCGGGTGGCTGCCAGGGCTGCGCCGCCTCCGCCGCCACGCTGCGGCAGGGGGTGGAGCGAATGCTGCGCGCCGCATTGCCGCAGATCGGCGAGATCGTGGACGTCACCGATCATGCGTCGGGGAGCAATCCCTTCTACGCGCGAGACGACGCGCCGTCGCCGGTCCTGAGCCGTCCGGTCCCGGACGATGTGATCGGGTGGGACGACGGACAGATCACCGTGGATCCGGATTATCTCGCGCCGCGTTTGGGCCTGACGCCGGAGGCGCTTCGCGACGGATTGCACACCGGAGATGTCGTCGGCGTGACCGAAACCGGCGAAGGCGCGGATGCCGGCAAGACCCGGATCGTTCTGCGCAGCGCGAACCGGGCCTGGGCGGCGGAAGTCGACGCCAGTGGAGCGGCCCGCGAAATTCCGCCGCCGCGCATGATCGAGGCGGCCGCCGGAAGAGAAAACGATCTGCCCGGCCGCGTGCGTGCCCATCTGGAAGGTCTGCCCTCGGACCGGGTGCCGATCACCTACGGCGCTCTGGCTCGGTCGGTCGGGTTGTGGATGCCCGGTTCGGTGCGGCATGTGACCCGCGCGCTGGAGACGACCATGCGCGAGGATGCCGCCGCCGATCGCCCCTTCATCGCCGCCCGCGCCGTCAGCCGCGGCCTCCAGAGCCTGCCCGGCAAGGGATTCTTCGACCTCGCCCGCGTCCTTTCACGCGGACCGCGCGAAGGGGAAACCGAACAGGACTTTCACGCGGGCGAACTCCGCCGGGTCAACGAGAGCCTCGCCGCGGCCGCAGCGACCGAGCCGTTCCCCGAGAGCAGTGGCGCCTGACGACAGGAGGGCAGGAACCGTGCCGGGGTCGTTGCGCGACACCCGCGATTTCGCCGGCTCGCGTCACGAGGCGAATGGCGCCTTGATCCGCATGCCGCAACGCTCACAGAGAA
>CAZPPH010000050.1:0-19502 GCA_964588375.1 uncultured Rhodobacterales bacterium
GGCGATGGAGAAAGTCATGACGATGGCGTCGGCACGGTCGCAATGTTCTAGAGAGAAAACGTGGTCGGTTCCGGCGGACCTGTTCCGACGCATCGAAACCCCGTCAGGTCATCGCGATGTGTCCGGGCTACAGAACGGGAGCTGTTGGCGTCATCCCCTTGCCGTCATGGACCAAAAAGCAGCGCCCGGGGCGGGCGCCGTCCACCACTTCGTAGCTCGGTAACTCTCATGAGCGTCAGAAGAGTTCGACACCGTTGCCCGCTGAAGCGGATACGATGTGCGGAGGCTCTCTGAAATCACTCACGACACGTTGCCGAACCCGGCCTCCGTGCGGCCAGAACTTCACCTGCCTGGCCGCGCGACCACCGACGCTCCGCGCGTCGCAGGGAATCGTTTCCCGATCGAGATATTCGAGCACGAACGCCGCGTTGCGTTCGCCGATATCCGAAAGACCGGCGATCATCGAGGCGCCTCCGAAGATCTTCGCTCGCAATCGGCCGCCGTCTGCCCCGGTCTTCACCAGGGCGTTGACGAGACGGTCCATCGCGGTGCCGCCGAGATTGTTCAACCGAGACCAGCTGCCTCCCTCGTCCGGCAGCAGAATATGGTTCATTCCTCCGATACGATGGTCAGGGTCCCAGAGGCAGACCGCCACACAGGAGCCCAGCGTCGTGGTGATCATCGCGTCGGGTGTCCGACCGACCGCCTGTTCGCCCTGGGCGATATAGGTCGCGTTGGCACGGAACGATTGCGTCACGCAGCGGCCCCCTCGAAACCGCCGCAGAGCTCAAGAAGCCGCTCGCCGATCCGGTCGAGCGGAAGGACCGTATCGGCCGCGCCGTTGGCACGAGCAGCCCCGGGCATCCCGTCGATCACAGCCGTTTCGGCATCCTGCACGATCGTGCGCGCACCGGCTGCGCGCAGATCCAGAAGGGCATCCGCCCCGTCCCGTCCCATCCCCGTGAGGATTACCGCAATGACCGAGGATGCCATGGGTATCGCCGATCGGAACAGGACATCCACCGCGGGCACGTGAAGATGCTCGCCATCATCCTCGACGAGCCGGCAGATCGGTCGCTCTGCCGGCCGGAGCGCGAGGTGACGGCTGCCGCCCGGGGCCAGGTAAATGGTGCCTTGCTCGGCCCGCAGCCCGCTTTCGGCAAGCCTGACCCTCGGCGCGATCTTGCCCTCGAGGCGGCGCGCGAAGCTGGCAAGGAAGCTCTCGGGCATGTGCTGGGCGACGAAAGTGGGCGGAGCGTTCGCCGGAAAGATGGAGAACAGCCGCTCGAGGGCGTCGACACCGCCGGTGGAACTGCCGACGACAGCTATGCGCCCCTGCCAGTTGTAAACCCTGCCAGCGCCGGCAGCAGGAACGTCGGCCCCGGCAGGAGGTTTGCGCAGGCTCGCATTCGCGGCCGCAAGCAGCGTTTCGGTCAGTTTCGACCGGATATCGGGCGCGCCGTGGACCTGCTTCAAGTCGATGCAATCGACAGCGCCGAGCGAGAGCGCCGTGATCGCTTCCTCGCTCTGCTCGCTGGTTCGCGTCGAGACCATGACGACAGGCATCGGACGCAGCCGCATGAGATTTCGCAGAAACACCAGGCCGTTCATCCGCGGCATCTCTACATCGAGGGTCAGAACATCGGGGGCGACCGACTTGATGAGATCGCGCGCGTCGTAGGGGTCTCCCGCCTCGCCGACGACCTCGAACCGTTCGTCACCATCGAGCACGGAACGAATCATCGCCCGGATCGTGCGGGAATCGTCGACGATGAGAACCCGCACCGGGCGCCTTGACGCCGCATCACTCACGGCAACCACCGCGGATCATCGGGCCGGACCCGGCGGGCGCCCGGACAGAAGCACCGCATCACGACCGCCTCCTCGTTCAGTCAAAGACTGACGAGGCTATCGGCCAGAGAAGTGAAGATTGGATTGATGCTGCACGATTTCCATCAGGGTTCGACCCGGAGGAACATCCTGCTGGCCTGAATCACCTCGGGCTTACCGAGATGGAACAGGGTGTAGGTGTACATGGCCTCTGCCTTTCGAAACACCCCGTGCCGCCCCTTGAGGTCGAGCGCCACGTCATGGGCGCCGGTAAGCTTGGAGGCACGCCAGTCTATCCGTTGCCGCGGTGCCAGATAGACGTCGTGGCTCGGAATGCCGCGACCGAGAGCGTTCGCCTTGATGTGGATCGGAAGCGCATCGGGATGCAGGGAGATGAACTCCTCGTCGAGAACGATCCGGTCGAGCCACTGGATGCGCTTGAAATCGCCGTTCCGGGTGCGCACGAGATCGCGTTCGCGCAGCGCCTGAGCCGGAACCTCTCCCATCGCCGTGGTGATGCGGGTGAGGGGACCGAATCCCGGCAGCATCCAGTCGCGCGGCTTGACGCCGGGCACCCGCCGGATGCGCTTCGCCGGCGCCCTCGGCGCCGGATCCGGCGTGCCGACTTCCCTGAGAATGCCATCGATATCCATCGTCATACTCCTTCACCGTTTACTCGAACACGCAGCGACCCGCTGTGTTAGGGATACAGAAGACGTGCCGGGAAATCCACTCCACCCGGCACGCCTGGGACACTGAAGGTCACCGGAACCGCCCGGATCTCTTCGAACTCTTAACTCAAAACGACCGGTTCGAGTGGGGGCCGTTCGCTTCGACACCCCTGTTTTCCCAAGCCCCGGCGGCAATAGTTGGGCCGCTTTCGTGCGAACGTGACGACATCGTGCAAAGGTGGCTTAAATGAAGCGACCCCGCTCGTGGCGGAACGTCCCGCAGGTGGACAATACCGGCGTCCGCTGGGCAAAAGCGCCGGAAATTCACTTAAAAATTTAAGCGATCGTTCCGCCACGGCGGACGAAGACAGGGTCAGCGTGGAGGGCCGAATGTGTTCGCGCCGCCATGATGCGCCGGTTTCCAGACCCGCAACAGTGTGTTCGGTCGTCGGTTTTTGTGATCGGCAGCGGCGTTGGTAGGCGACTCGTCCCCGAGCCGGAACAATCTGGGCAGCGGCTCACGACTCTGCCCAAATCGTTAACGTGGCAGGTGCGACCTGCCGTGGCCGCACGCCGAACGGCAGCACGGCCCGGGCGTTCGGAGACGACGCGCATCAGTCCAGCCGGACAGCGTTGCCCGAGAGTCTTTCAGACGAGGAGAAGCCGGTCTGGTTCAGCCCGTACCAGGCCCCGACCGTGATGAGCGCGATTGCGAGAAATGCCAGCAACATCGGACGCATGGGGTCCCTCCCGTTCATGTGTTCTGCTTCAGCCAGTCGATGAGGTCGCGCCGGTCTTCGGGCTTCACGATCCGCTGCATTGGCATCTTCGAGCCGGGAATGTAGTGGTCAGGGCCGAGATCGAAAAGCCTGTCGATCGTGCCCTCGTCCCAGACGATCTCCGAGCCGTCGAGCGTGTCGGAATAGGTGTAGCCGGAAAGCGCGCCGGCGCGGCGGCCGAAGACGCCATGAAGCGTCGGGCCCGCCTTGCGGGCGCCATCGGGCTCGAGGCTGTGGCAGATCGAGCATTTGCGCTGAAACTGCCGCTCGCCGTTCGACATCTCGCCGGGCGGACGCAGGAAGGCGCGGTCGGTGGCGGTCATCACGGGGCCGATCTCCGACGCGCCCACCGGCCAGAAGTAGGCGGTGTCCTCGATCCCGCCCATGAGAAGCCGCGCGCCGTCGGCGGAATAGGCCAGCGCCCAGACCGGGCCCTTCGCCGTGGCGCGGTAATCGTGGACGATGCGCCAGTCACCGGTGCGAACCACCATCACGAACCCTTCGCCGTCTCCGACCGCGAACTCGCCGCCACCGGGTGCCGCGGCCATGGCGAGGATCGGGCGGCGCTCGAGTGTGAGGTCGGCGAGCACAGCGCCGGTCGCGAGATCGACCACCCGGGTGCCGCCGTCGGTGGCGCCATAGGCAAGCCAGCCGGCAGCGTCGTCGACGAGGAGTTCCGTGGTCCCGAAGCCGTGGCGGACGACCGTGCGGCGTTCGGCGCGGGTCTCGACGTCCCATAGCCGGATCGTTCCATCGGCGGAGGCAGAGTAGAGCGTCGTCCCGCCCCCGGCGAAGGCCACGTCGTTCACGGGCCCGTCATGGCCTTCGAGGCGCGCCAGGAGCGCCCCGGTTTCCGCGTTCCAGAGCCCGATGGTGCGGTCCCAGGACGCGCTGGCGATGAGCCCGGCCTCGGCGGAAACGGCCACGGCTTTCACCTGCGCGGTATGACCCTCGAGGCGGCGGCTTTCGCCGGTGCGAATGTCCCAGAGTCTCAGGGTGAAATCGTCGCCACCCGAAACGGCCCGCCCACCCGGAACGTAGGCCACGGCTTTCACCGCCGCGGCATGCCCTTCGAGCCAGCGGACCTCGCCCGTGTCGAGTTCCCAGAACCCCACCGAATTGTCGAAGCTGGCCGTCAGGGCTGCCGATCCGTCGGGCACGACATCGGCCCCCATGACCGGACCGCCATGGCCCCGAAGCGCCTCGAACCCCGCGCCCTCGGCGAGCACTGGTTCCGCGACGGTTGCGGCGAGTGCCACGAGAACGGAAAACCGGCGAGCCATCGGCACGCTACTCGGCCGGTGCCGTCCGGTCATCGTGCAGATGCGCCTCGCCCTTCGCCTCGAGCTCCTTCACCCAGAGGCCGTGGTGCTCCTTCGCCCATTGCAGGTCGACCTGCCCCGAGCCCATGGCATCGTAGGCGCCTTCCATCCCCACCGAACCGATGTAGATGTGTGCGATGATCACGGCTATCATGACGAAGCTGACGATGGCATGCCAGGCTTGGGCAAGTTGCATTTCGGCATGCGGCGTCAGCACCTCGGGCAGAGGGTCGAAGCCGAGCAGCACGGGCAGTCCGGTCGCGTTGATCTTCTGGAAGGTGGCCGCGAACATGTTGAGTTCGAAGGGGAAGAGAAGGGCCAGCCCCGAGGCCGAGATCGACCCGCCGAGCACGATCACGCCCCAGAAGATGAACTTCTGACCCGCGTTGAACTTCCGGGCGGGCGGATGGACGCCCTTCGAGAACAAGCCGCCCGCCTGGGCGAGCCACCTGAGGTCGTGCCGGTTCGGGATGTTGTGGGCCACCCACAGCACGAACACCATGAGTATGGCGATCATGAAGGCCCAGGAGACGTTGTTGTGAACCCATTTCGAGGCCAGCGCGATCGGGGCGTAGGCCTCGTGACCGATGAGCGGGATGAGCCCGATGCGACCGAAGAGCGAGACGAGACCGGTGATGCCGAGGAGGATGAACGACCCTGCCAGAAGCCAGTGCGCGAAGCGCTCGACCCCGTTGAACCGCTCGATGGTCACGCCGGTGCGCTCCCCGTCGATCCTGATCCGCCCACGGAAAAGATAGAAGAGCACGAGGAGCCCGATGGTCGCGAGAAGCCCGTAGCCGCCCCATTGCTTCAAAGGCCCGTTGCGGAACTCGAGCCAGGTCATGCCCGAATCCTGCACGAGAAGATTGGCACCGGGATAGTTCGCAGAGGCGTTCACGTCCGCCGAACCGAACCGCAGGGCGCGCCACAATTCGGGGTCCGACGCCCCGCCGAGGGTTCCGAGGGGGTCATCGAGCCCCGGAGCGAGGCCGGTATCGCCCGAGGCCGATTGGCGGAAGTCGTTGTCCACCGGGAGACCCTGCTGGCGCGCCAGGATATCCTCGAGCGTCGGCGCCCCGCCGGTCGCGGTGCGGTCGGGAGCATCCGCCACAATGTCCGGCCCGCCGCGCAGACTGCCGATTCCGGCAGCCGCCAGAAGCAGAACGAATAGTAGAATGAAGCCGCCGAAGCCTGTCGAGCCCTTCGCCATGGTTCCCCGTCCCGATGGTTGTCATACCCGCAAGCCGCGCCCCGGCCACATGGGTCCCGGACGCGGCGTCGCGGAAGTTCCGGGAGCGATCGCGGACCGCTCCCGCCCTGTCAGGCGTCAGCCGCCTTTCTGGTCGTAGGCGGTGCCCCAGCCCCATGCGCCCGAACCGAAGCCGCGCGCCACGACCCGCTCGCGGTAGATGTCGGAGACATCGTCCCCGTCCCCGGCGAGCAGCGCCTTGGTGGCGCACATTTCCGCGCAGATCGGCAGCTTGCCTTCCGCGATCCGGTT
Organism: uncultured Rhodobacterales bacterium; assembly: GCA_964588375.1. Lineage (GTDB taxonomy): Bacteria > Pseudomonadota > Alphaproteobacteria > Rhodobacterales > Rhodobacteraceae > JASJAR01. Next base: position 6,104 of record CAZPPH010000050.1, read on the forward strand.
GCGGCCGTACTTCTGGAACTCCACCTGGCTGGTGTCTTCCTCCGGACCGCCATTGCAGAACGTGCATTTGTCCATCTTGCCACGGGAGCCGAAGTTGCCCGCCTGCGGGAACTGCGGCGCGCCGAAGGGGCACGCGTAGAAGCAGTAGCCGCAGCCGATGCAGAGGTCCTTCGAATGCAGGACCACTCCGAAGTCGGTCTGGTAGAAGCAATCCACCGGACAGACGGCCATGCAGGGCGCGTCGGAACAATGCATGCAGGCCACCGAGATCGACCGCTCACCCGGTTTGCCATCCTGGATCGTCACCACCCTCCGGCGGTTTATTCCCCAGGGCACCTCGTGCTCGTTCTTGCACGCGGTGACGCAGGCGTTGCATTCGATGCAGCGTTCCGCGTCGACGAGAAACTTAGCTCGTGCCATTTCTCATATTCCTCCCTTAAGCCGCGTAGATCTTGCAGAGCGTGGCCTTGGTCTCCTGCATCTGCGTGACGGAGTCGTAGCCATATGTCTGCGCGGTGTTGGTGCTTTCACCCAGAACATAGGGGTCCGCCCCTTCCGGGTATTTCGACCGGCGGTCTTCGCCCTGGAAATGTCCGCCGAAGTGGAAGGGCATGAAGGCGACGCCCTCGCCCACCCGTTCGGTCAGCATGGCCATGACCTTGACCTTGCCGCCCTCGGGGCCCTCGACCCAGACCTGGCTTCCGTCGCGCAGGCCGAGGTTGTTGGCGTCCCTCGGGTTGATCTCGACGAACATGTCCTGCTGGAGCTCGGCGAGCCAGGGGTTGGACCGTGTCTCGTCCCCGCCGCCCTCGTATTCGACCAGCCGGCCGGAGGTGAGGATGATCGGGAAGTCCTTCGAGAAGTCGTTCTTCTGGATCGACGCGTAGAGCGTCGGCAGACGGTAGAACTTCCGGTCCTCGTAGGTCGGGTAGTCCGCGACGAGATCGTAGCGGCTCGTGTAGAGCGGCTCGCGGTGGATCGGCACGGGGTCGGGGAAGGTCCAGACCACCGCACGGGCCTTCGCGTTCCCGAAGGGCGCGCATTCGTGGGCGATGGCCACCCGCTGGATCCCGCCCGAGAGGTCGGTCTTCCAGTTTGTGTTCGGCCCCGCAACGGCGTCGATCGCCGCGCGCTCGTCCTCGGTGAGGTCGCCGTCCCAGCCGAGATCCGTCAGCATCTGCATGGTGAACTCGGGGTATCCGTCCTGGATCTCCGAACCCGCCGAGTAGACGCCTTCCGCCAGCAGGTTGTCGCCGTCCCGCTCGACGCCGAAGCGCGCCCGGAAGGTGAGGCCCCCCTTCGAGACCGGCTTCGACATGTCGTAGAGGTTCGGCGTTCCGGGATGGTTCATCTCCGGCGTTCCCCAGCACGGCCAGGGCATGCCGTAGTAATCGCCGTCCGCAGGGCCGCCGATGGCCTGCAGCGTCGTACGGTCGAACGTGTGCTGATTGGCCATGTGAAGCTTGATCCGCTCCGGGCTCTGGCCGGTGTAGCCGACCGTCCACATGCCGCGATTGAACTCGCGGGTGATGTCCTCGATGTTCGGCTCGTCCTCGCCGTCCATCGAGATGTTGCGGAACAGCCGGTCCTCGAAGCCGAACTTCCTGGCGAATTTCGCCATGATGATGTGGTCGGGAAGGCTCTCGAAAAGCGGGTCGATGACCTTCTCGCGCCACTGGAGCGACCGGTTCGAGGCCGTCACCGAACCGCTGGTCTCGAACTGCGTCGAGGCCGGCAGGAGGTAGACCCCGTCCTGACGATCGTGGAGTATGGCCGACACCGTGGGGAACGGGTCCACCACGACGAGCATGTCGAGTTTCTCCATCGCGTCCTTCATCTCGACCATGCGGGTCTGAGAGTTCGGCGCGTGACCCCAGAGCACCATGGCCTTCACGTTGTCGGGCTGGTCGATGTTGTCCTTGTCTTCGAGGACACCGTCGATCCAGCGCGACACCGGAATGCCGGTCTCGTTCATGAGGTTCTTGGCCTTGCCGTCGGCACCGGTCACGCTCGCGAACTGGCCCTTCAGCCAGTCGAGATCCTCTTCCCAGACACGGGCCCAGTGCGCCCAGGACCCGGCCGCGAGGCCGTAATAGCCCGGCAGGGTGTGGGACAGCACGCCGAGGTCGGTGGCGCCCTGCACGTTGTCATGGCCGCGGAAGATGTTGGTGCCACCCCCCGACGTGCCCATGTTGCCGAGGGCGAGCTGCAGCACGCAGTAGGCCCGCGTGTTGTTGTTGCCGTTGGTGTGCTGGGTGCCGCCCATGCACCAGATCACGGTGCCGGGCCGGTTGTTCGCCATGGTCCGCGCGACGCGCTCGAGCTGGCTGCCCGGCGTGCCGGTCACCCGCTCGACTTCCTCGGGCGTCCACCGCGCGACCTCTTCCTTGATCTGGTCCATCCCCCAGACGCGGGTGCGGATGAATTCCTTGTCCTCCCACCCGTTCTCGAAGATGTGCCAGAGAATGCCCCAGACGAGCGGAATGTCGGTGCCGGGGCGGAAGCGGACGTATTCGTCGGCATGGGCCGCGGTGCGCGTGAAGCGCGGGTCGCAGACGATGAGCGGCGCGTTGTTCTGCTCCTTGGCGCGCAGCACGTGCAGGAGCGAGACCGGGTGCGCCTCGGCGGGGTTGCCGCCGATGATGAAGATCGCCCGCGAATTGTGGATATCGTTGTAGGAATTGGTCATGGCGCCGTAGCCCCATGTGTTCGCAACCCCCGCGACAGTCGTCGAGTGGCAGATCCGCGCCTGGTGGTCGACGTTGTTCGTCCCCCAGTAGGCGGCGAACTTGCGGAAGAGATAGGCCTGCTCGTTGTTGTGCTTCGCGGAGCCGAGCCAGTAGACCGAGTCGGGGCCGGCCTCCTCGCGGATCTGAAGCATCTTGTCGCCGATCTCGTTGATCGCCTCGTCCCAGGAGACGCGCTTCCACTCGCCGCCCTCGAGCTTCATCGGGTACTTCAGGCGACGCTCGCCGTGGGCGTGCTCGCGAACGGCCGCGCCCTTGGCGCAATGGGCGCCGAGGTTGAACGGGCTGTCCCAGGCCGGCTCCTGTCCGGTCCAGACACCGTTGTCGACTTCGGCCAGAACCGTGCAGCCCACCGAGCAGTGGGTGCAGACGGATTTGCGGATTTCGGGAGCACGGGGCGCTGCCTGCGCCGAAGCGGGCGTCACCCGGCCCGCGGCCGAGAACGCGGCGAGCCCGCCGACCGCAAGGCCCGACGTGCGCAGGAAGCTGCGGCGGTCGACCTTGGTCTGGCTCACCTTGTCGAGGATACTGGACGTCCGGGAGCCTCTCGCAATCCCTCCGGTCTTTTTCCTAAGCATTTCGTTTCCTTCCTAAGGGCCTGTTTCGACCCGTTCAGTGGGATATCTCCGGTCCGGGCGGGGTCTGGGCGTCACGCAACCGTCCCCCGCGCAATCCGCGCCGGTCTTTCCTGTCAGAAGCGGGCCGAGGCCAGGTACTTCCTGACGTGCTCGGTCTTCGGCAGACCGCCCTTTTCGTGGGCTTCGGACGCTTCCGCCTCGCCGCCGACGGCCATCGCGGCCACGGCGACCGGCGCGGACGTTCCCGCCAGTTTCAGAAAGTCCCGGCGGTTCGAGCCGGATTTCTTCTGGGACATGTTCTTCCCTCCTCCCTGAGGTGACCGTGACCCCGTCCGGGCCCGGCCGGTTGCTGCCTTCAGGCATCCATCCTGAAAGCCTCGATTTCGATCTCCATGAACGCCCGGCCGACCTTTCCGACCGGTGCGTAAAGGACCGAGCCCTTCGCCCCTTCGAGGTCTCCGAAGAAGTGACCGGCCCAGGTGGCGATGTGCGTGTTGAAAAAGGCGTGCTGATCGTCGACCGACAGCGCCTCGCCGAAGTCGCCGCGGATGAGGCCAGCCATCATCTCGCAAAGCGTGGCGATGTGGTCCTCGGGCTCCTTGACGTCCGCGCTGCGCTCGATGCCAAGCTGGGCCATGTGCTGGCGCAGGACGGCGAGCGGCTTTTCGTTGAGAAACCCGGTAAGATAGTAGCTCGCGTAAGGCAGAAGCTCGCCGCGGCCGAGACCGATGAAGAGCGCGTTGTACTCGCGTTCCGCCGATGCCGGCGTCGCGGTGCGTGCAAGCTTGCCGAGAGCGGTGATGCCACGGCCGAGGTCGGATGCGTCGCCCTCGAGCGCTGCGGCGGCGTCGAGAATGTCCTGGCCGGGCGGCCGCGCCAGCAGCGTGGCCAGCAACCCGTACATATCGGCCCTGAGAGCCTCCTCCTCGGTCAGCCTCGCCTCCCCCTGCTCTCTTGCCGTCCCTTGCGACACTCCGCGCTCCCCGGCATACATTGGTATTCACTCCAGAATAGCCGGAGGATAGCCGCCCGGGCAACTCATTTTTCCAATCGGGCGTGCGGAAAAGACTTGCCGATCAATGCCTTATGAAATCACTCAGGTATCGGTCCGGAATCGCATGCGGCTCGGGCGGAACCCGGTTTCATCTTCCACGGCAAGGGTTTCCCGTGTCGCCGCGCCGGCCGGAACCGGCCCGGGGTGCAGGAAAGCCCCCTCTGCCTTCGTCTCCGCCCCGACCATTGCCGGGGTCTCGTCGGGGTCCACTGCCGCTCCTTCCGGCCCGTCAGGCGCGGAAACATCCCCGCTTACGGAGCCGGCGACGGTATCGCCAGCCTCCTCTTCGGCAGGGTCGGCCACGGCCTTCACGAAGCCGCGCCCGACCTTGTAGGCGGTCGCCACGATGGCGGGGGAGAGTTCGGCGGCCGCGTAGTTCTCGCCGTAATCGACAAGCCCGTCGACATTGGCCAGCACCGGGTTCGTCCCCCAGAGCCTGCGCAGCGCCCTGCGGCGGAGAACCTCTGGCACCCCGGCCTTCATGAAACCGGAAAAATCGTCTCCCTCGACGAGACTGTCGGGATCGGGCAGCCCGAGCCGCGCGAGCGCTTCCGCCTCGGTCTCGGCGACGTCCCCTTCGGGCGCCGGCGCCTCTTCGCGCGCCGGGGGCGCCGGAGGTTCGGGCGAGCGATCATCTTCCGCGACGGCGCGCTTGCGCCGTGACCAGCGCCCGAAGATGGTGTCGTCGTCCCCGGTCAATGCCTTGCCTTCGATTTCGTGCCGGCCGGCGCGCGGTAGACATCCGACGCCTGGCGGATCCGCGCATCGCCGACGCCGTCCTCGGAAAGATCGACGCGCTTGCGGTCCCGCTTGCGTTTGACGAAGGGCGTCTCCTCGTAGTGGCCGTCGACGAAGTCGCGCACCCATGCGACGAGCCCCTCGGGCATCGGCACCGCCTCGACGATCTCCTCGCCGGAATCGAGATAATCCTGCGCCTCGTAGGCCGAGGCGGTGACGGCGTGGATGTAGACGTCGTGGGCCGCGTCCGCCGTGTCGGCGGCGCGCAGCACCACGAATACCGCCGGAGGGTCCATGGTCAGCGACACCTTGTAGGCCTCGACTTCGGTGCGATGGAGCGAGAGGGGCATGGTCGCGGCATGGTACTCGCGCGCCTCGCCGTCCTCGCGCATCAGCCGCCAGTCGGCGGGCGGCGCACCGGGCAGCACCGCTACCGGCTTCCAGGCGTGCCGCGCCCACCGAGTGACCCCCGGCGTCCGGCGCACGACGACGCCGAGCGGGATCGAAACTTCCTTCTCCCTCACACTCATCCTGCCTCCCCGGTTCGGACGAAAGCCTAGGCTCGGGTGATTGCACTTGTCAAAACATCTGACCAATATGACCGCCGCGCCCATGGGGGAGGAGCACCATGCGACAGATCGACAGACTCTTGCTGTGCACCTGCGAAGGCAGCCAGACGATCGACGAGGCGACCGCAGCGGCGGCCACGGGGGCGGTGAAGGTCATCCGCGCCGAGCGGCTCTGCACCGACGAGGTCGACAGGGCCGCGGCCGCCTTGCGCGAAGAGGGCACCACGCTCGTCGCCTGCGGTCAGATGGCCGGGCTGTTCGAAGACCTCTGCGAAGAGATCGATGCGGCCGGCACCCTGCTTACCGCGGACATCCGCGACCGGGCGGGCTGGACGGCGGGCGGCACGGCCAGCGCGAAACAGGCCGCCCTTCTCGCCGAGGCGCGGCTCGCAGCTCCCGCCACCCCGACGAAGGACGTGACCTCCGAAGGCACCGTCTTCGTTCTCGCCGAAGCCGCAACGGGGATCGACGCGGCCGCCGCGCTCGCTGACGCCGGGCTCGCGGCGACCCTCCTTCTTGCGCACGACCCCGGCGACATCGTTCCGACGGACGCTTACGATATCGCCCTGGGGCACCTCAGGTCGGCGCGCGGCGCGCTCGGCGGCTTCGAGGTCACCGTGGACGGCTACCGCGCGGCCCGGCCGGGCGGGCGCGGGCCGGCGGGGTTCGGACGCCCGAAGGACGGCGCGCGCTCCGAATGCGACATCATCCTCGACCTGCGCGGTGAGGCGCCGCTCTTTCCCGCCGACCACAAGCGCGAGGGATACGTGCGCGCCGACCCGGGCGACCCCGCCGCCGTGGCCCGCGCTGTCAGCCGGGCCGCCGCCTACCAGGGCGTGTTCGAAAAACCCCTCTACGTGCGGTTCGAGGAAAGCCTCTGCGCCCATTCCCGCGCCGGCCAGGCCGGATGCACGCGATGTCTCGACGTCTGCCCGACAGGCGCGATCCTGCCCGCCGGCGACACCGTCGCGATCGACCCCGACATCTGCGCGGGCTGCGGCGCCTGCGCGGCGGTCTGTCCTTCGGGGGCCGCGAGCTACGACGACCCTCCCGTCGAGTTCCTGTTCCAGCGTCTGCGCACCCTCGCCTCGGCCTTTCGCACGGCGGGCGGCGGCAGCCCCCGCGCGCTGTTTCACGACGCCGAGCACGGGGCGGAGATGATCCGTCTGCTCGCCCGCTTCGGCGCGGGCCTTCCCGCCGACGTCATTCCCGTCGAGGTCGCCAACACCGAGATCGCGGGCCATGCGGAACTTGTCGCGGCCCTCGGCGTCGGCTTCGCGTCGGCGGGCATTCTCGTCTCGCCGCGAAGCGACCGGGCGGCGCTCGAGGCAGCGCGCGACCTCGCCGAGGCGATCGCGGCAGGCGCGGGCGCGCCGGGCCGGCTGCATCTCGTCGACGTCGCCGACCCCGACTTGCTGCCGGAGGCGCTCGCGACACTGCCCGCCGAGTTGGCGGCCCACGATCCCATCCTGCCCCTTGGCGGACGCCGGGAGGTCACCCGCATCGCCGCCGCCGCGCTGGCCGGCGGCGAGACCCCGAACATCGCCCTGCCGCGGGGGGCGCCTTACGGTGCCATCGTCATCGACGCCGATGCCTGCACTCTCTGCCTCGCCTGCGTCTCGCTCTGCCCGGTGGGCGCGCTCGGCGACAGCCCCGACAAACCCCAGGTGAACTTCCAGGAAACCGCCTGCCTGCAATGCGGAATCTGCGCGTCGGCCTGCCCCGAGGACGCGATCACCCTCGCGCCGGGCCTCGATCTCGCCAAGGAGGCGCTTGCGCCCCGGGTGCTCAACGAGGAGGAACCGTTCGAGTGCATCGAATGCGGCAAGCCGTTCGGCACCCGCTCGACCATCGAGAAGATCGTGGAAAAGCTCGAGGGCAAGCACTGGATGTTCAAGGGGTCAGACAACGCCCGCCTCATCCAGATGTGCGACGATTGCCGGGTGAACGCGCAGTATCACCAGGATGCCTCGCCATTCCGCATGGGAGAGCGGCCGAAGGTGCGCACGACGCAGGACTACCTCGACGAAAGGAAGGACGGCTAGCCGCGCGGTTCCCGCCCCGCGCCCGACGCCGGGGCGGACGTCGGGCCCCTGTCCGACCGGCCCGGGGTCGGTCGACGCTCAGTTGGCCTCGACGGGCCGGCCGAGATCCTTGGCGGCCATCGTGCCGACGAAGGCCGTGATCGCCTCGACCTCCTCCATGCTGATCTCCACGGGCGCGACATGAACGGGGCGTTCCGTGGGAAATGGCTCGGTATAGCCCTCGACCTGGGTGAAGGAAGGGTGCGGGTTCGCAGTCCAGAACGTCATGAAGAGGTCGCTCCAGCGCGAGCGGCCCCGAAGCGCGGCGAATGACGGGGTCGAGCCGATGCCACCCATGCGGTTTCTCTCGTCGACGACATGGCAGCGGCCGCAATGAACGAGCGCCAGCCGCGAGCCGAGCGCGGTATCGCCCTCGACGGTGTCCTCTACCACGACCTCGCGCGCCGCGACCCTGGTGGTGAAAAGCGGCTCGCCTTGGGGTGCGAAACTCTCGATCGCTGCCTTGCCGGGCGTCGAGCGGAGCCACTGGACGAATGCGCCGACCTCCTCGGCACGTGTCCCGCCCGCCGGCGCTACCCGCCAGACCGCGCCACCGGCATCGGAAAAGACCCGCCGGCCGCCCTCGGCATCGACGGCGAGGACCATGTCGGCGGGCGCGTCGGGCGCGACGGCCAAGACATCGATCCGGGTCTTGAACCGGAACCGCGGAAGAAGCTGCTTGTCGAAGCCGAGCTCGCGCAGCGCATCGGGCATCGCAAGACGCAGGGGTGCATCCTCGGCGGACGCCACGGCGGCCCAGAGCCCGGCCATAAGGGCAAGAACCAGTCGCAAGACGCTTGCACCTCCCTTCAAAGCCCATGATGATCCCGCGCGGGAAATTCCGCAAGCGCCCGAGGAACGGGCCGGGAAGGGAGGCCGAAAATGACCGACGACGACTTCAACATGTCGCTGAGAAAGTTCCTCAAGAGGGTCGGCGTGACCTCGCAGCAGGAAATCGAGGAAGCTGTGCGCAGCGCCCGCGACGCGGGCACCCTGCCCCCTGGTCCGCTGAAGGCGAAAGTTGTGCTGACGGTCGACGGGATCGATCTGACCCACACCGTCGAAGGTGACATAAACATATGACGACGCTCGACGCGGAGCGCGTGCGGTCCGCACTGGCGACCGTGGTCGACCCGTCGCGGGGGACCGATATCGTCTCGGCGGACCAGGTGAAGTCGGTCTCGGTGACCGACGGCAGGGTGAGCTTCGTGCTCGAGGTCGATGCCGCCCGCGGCGGCGCGATGGAGCCCTTGCGGGCCGCCGCCGAGAAGGCGGTGGCGGCACTCGAAGGAGTGACCTCCGTCAACGCGGTGATGACGGCGCATGCCGCCCATGGCGAGACGGCCCGCGCCCCTGCCCCGCCCGATCTCGGGCTGAAGGACTTCGCACCGAAGCCGAGCCAGCCCGAGGGACCGTCGAAGCTGCCCGGTGTCGACCGGGTGATCGCGGTGGCCTCGGGCAAGGGCGGCGTCGGCAAGTCCACCGTCTCGGCCAACCTCGCCGTGGCACTCGCCGCACGGGGCAAGCGGGTTGGCCTGCTCGACGCCGATGTCTACGGCCCGTCCCAGCCGCGCATGCTCGGCGTCTCGGGCCGGCCGTCCTCGCCCGGCGGCAACGTCATCCTCCCGCTGAGGAACCACGGCGTCACGGTGATGTCGCTCGGCCTCATGGTCGCCGAGAACGAGGCCCTCGTCTGGCGCGGACCGATGCTCATGGGCGCGCTCCAGCAGATGCTGGGCCAGGTGCAATGGGGCCGCCTCGACGTGCTGCTCGTCGATCTTCCCCCCGGCACGGGCGACGTCCAGATGACGCTTTGCCAGAAGACGGAAGTCGCCGGCGCCATAGTGGTTTCCACGCCCCAGGACATCGCGCTGATCGACGCGCGCAAGGGCATCGACATGTTCCAGCGCATGGGCACTCCGATCCTCGGAGTCGTCGAGAACATGGCCGCCTTCGTCTGCGACGGTTGCGGCAAGGTTCATCACCCGTTCGGCCACGGCGGAGCGCGCGCGGAGGCCGAAAAGATCGGCGTGCCGTTCCTCGGCGAGATCCCCCTAGACCTCGATATCCGCATCGCCGGCGACGGCGGTGCGCCGATCGTTGCCGTGAAGCCCGAGGGACCGCAATCCGCGGGCTTCTGGGCTGTGGCCGACCGATTGCTCGAAACGGTGTTCTGAATGACGACCGCGACCATCTTCGTCGAGACCCCGACGTTCCCGCCGCTCCTGACGGGCATTGCGCTCGCGGCGCGGCTCGACCCGTTCGACAAGGCCGTGGCTGCCGCGATGACGGACGAGATCGACGCCGGCACCGTCTATTACGCCGAGGACGACGCCGCCTTCCGCGTCGCCGTCGTGCTGGTGCCGGAAACGGAGCTGGCCGACGCGGTGGGCGTGGCCCTCGCCGTCGAGCTGGGTCTGTCGGACGCCCTCGGCGCGCTGGCCCCGCCAGAGGTCGCGGTGCAGTTCGACTGGCCCGACCGGATCAAGGTGAACGGCGCTCGGGCCGGGCACATGCGGCTCGCGGCCCCGACGTCCGACCCCGCTGCCACGCCCGACTGGCTCGTCGTCGGCCTCGATCTCTCCATCGCGCCCTTGCCCGGCGACCCCGGAAAGCGGCCCGGCGAAACCGCGCTTCACGAGGAAGGTTGTATCGACATCACCGCGCCGGCCCTCATCGAAAGCTGGTCGCGGCACATGCTCGTCTGGATCCACCGCTTCGTGGAGGACGGCCTCGCACCGCTGCGTGCCGATTGGCACGGCAAGTGCGACCATGTCGGCGAAGATGTCACCTATCCCGAGGCCGGCACCTTCGTCGGCCTCGACGCGCGCGGCGGCATGCTGCTGCGCAGCGGCGCCGAGACGCGGACGATCCCGCTCACGGCGCTTCTGGGGATGCGCTGATGCTCTTTGCGCGCGTCATCCGCCTCGACGAGAGCGACGCGAATGTGTTCGACCCCTGCGCGGACCCCGGCGAATGGGCCATTCCCGGCACGTTCGAATTCGCGAACTGGACAGAGGAGGACCTCGAGGGCGTTGCGAGGATCGCCTTCGAGAATTCCTGGCTCGGCCTCGACAGTTTCGGTCGCGCCTCGGTCGTCGCCGTGGCCGATATCACCGAAGGCGAGATGGCGACGCTGACCGAGCGCCTCGCCGCTCATTTCGTGGCGAGTTACGGCGCCCCGGACCTCGAGGCGGCGCGGCCCGTGGCCCGAAACGAGATCGACCAGATGAGCGCGTTCTGCGAAGGCCAGCCGGTCAACACGCTGATGATCGTCACCCGCGAACTCGATCAGCGCGGCGTCCGCGAGAAGTTCCGGCTCGTCCCGCCCCAGGGCGCGTCGATCGAGGCATTCGCCGTACACGGAGACTGATCCTGTGAAACGCTATTCCCGCGACCTTCTGGGGTACGGGCCCCGTTCACCGCTCACCGAATGGCCCGGCGGCGCGAAGATCGCCGTGCAGATCGTGCTGAATTACGAGGAAGGCGGGGAGTATTCCCTCGAGCATGGCGACCGGCAGTCCGAGGCTTTCCTGTCAGACATCGTCGGCGCGCAGAACTGGCCCGACCAGCGCCACTGGAACATGGAGACGATGTACGACTACGGCGCGCGAACGGGGTTCTGGCGGCTCCACCGGCTGCTGACCGGCGCACGCGTGCCCGTCACCGTCTTCGGCGTGACCTCGGCGATGGCGCGCGGCCCCGAGCAGGTGCGCGCGATGCAGGACGCAAGGTGGGAGATCGCCTCCCACGGGCTCAGATGGATCGAATACAAGGACTTCCCGGAAGCGGAGGAACGCGCCCATATGGATGAAGCGATCCGGCTGCACCGCGAGATCACGGGTGAGCGGCCCCGGGGCTGGTACACCGGCCGGGCCTCCATGAACACGGTGAACCTCGCCACGGAAAATGGCGGGTTCGACTGGGTGGCCGACAGCTACGCCGACGAACTGCCCTACTGGCACCGGCACGCCGGGCGCGCGCAATTGGTGGTTCCCTACACGCTCGACGCAAACGATTCGCGGTTCATTGGCGCACAGGGCTTCTCCAACGGTGAGGATTATTTCATATATCTTAGGGATTTATTCGACGTGCTTCATGAAGATGGCGCGGCGGGGCACCCCAAGATCATGTCTCTCGGCCTGCATTGCCGGCTCGCGGGCAAACCGGGCCGGATGGCGGGCCTCAAACGCTTTCTCGCCCACGCGCGAGCCAAGGGCGACGTCTGGTTCGCCACCCGCGGGGAGATCGCGGCGTACTGGCGCGACAATCACCAGCCCGCCACCGACGCGCGCCCCTCGGAAATGGATCGCGAAGCTTTCGTCGCGGCCTTCGGTGACGTCTACGAGAATTCCCCCTGGGTTGCGGAAGCCGCCCACCGGCTCGAACTCGGTCCCGCGCACGACAGCGCGCGCGGCCTCGCAGGCACCCTCGCCCGCGCCTTTCGCGCGGCACCGGACGACAGGCGCCTCGGCGTCCTCCGCGCCCATCCCGACCTCGCCGGCAAGCTCGCGGCCGCGAAGCGGCTTACCGAGGCCTCTACCGCCGAGCAGGCTTCGGCTGGACTCGACGAGCTGACCGATGACGAGCGCGCGGCCTTCACCCGGCTCAACGCGGCCTATGCCGAGAAATTCGGCTTTCCGTTCATCATCGCAGTGCGCGACAATACCAAGGCATCGATCCTCGCCGCCTTCGAGCGCAGGCTCGCGAACGATCAAGAGACCGAATTCCGCGAGGCCTGCGAGCAGGTCGTGCGCATCGGCGAACTGAGACTCATGGACCGGCTCGCGTGACCCGCATCGTCGCCGAGCCGATCAGCGCCGGGGCCTTCGCGCCGTTCGGCGACCTTCTCGATACCGCCGGAGCGCCGGACAGGGTCATCAACGAAGGTCTCTGCGGGCGCTATCACGACCGCGCCCGGCTCGATTTCGGGGACGGCAGGGCGGGCGTCAGCCTGTTCGACGCCGTGCCACGCGCCCTGCCCTACAGGCTTGACCTCGTGGAGCGGCACCCCGACGGCAGCCAGTGCTTCGTGCCGATGACCCGGCAGCCCTTCCTCGTCACCGTGGCCCCCGACGATGAAGGAGCGCCCGGCAGGCCACTGGCGTTCATCGTCGGCCCCGGTCAGGCCGTGAACTACCACCGGGGAACCTGGCACGGAGTGCTGACCCCCCTCGCCGCCCCGGGCCTCTTCGCCGTCATAGACCGCATCGGACCGGGGTCGAATCTGGAAGAATACCGGTTTGCGACGCCGTTCGAGATCGTTTCTCGTTGAGACGCTACCGCTAGCGCAAACAGAAGGCTTTCGGCGGTTTTGGTTCACAAATCTGACCAAATTCCGAAATTGGCTGATTGCGAAACGGCGCGAACGTGGTATTTCCGGCAGCATTCACGCGGCGGTCTGTTACAGTTCTGTCGCGGAAGGCCCGCTGATTTAAGGGCCCTTGTGAGACACGGGAGGAAACACATGTCGTCACATCAGAAATCCGTCAGCCGCCGCTCGTTCCTGAAGAAATCCGCGCTCGCGGGGGGCACCGCCGCAGGCGCCACCCTCGCCGCACCGGCGGTACTGGCACAGTCGCCGATCGTCATCCGGATGCAGACCTCGTGGGGCGCTGCGAACATATGG
>CAZPPH010000051.1:0-19289 GCA_964588375.1 uncultured Rhodobacterales bacterium
CGATCTCGAGCACCATCACTTCCACTTCCTGCGAGGTGGAGACGATCTTGCCCGGGTGGACGTTCTTCTTCGTCCAGCTCATTTCCGAGACGTGCACGAGGCCCTCGACACCGGGCTCGAGCTCCACGAAGGCGCCGTAGTCGGTGATGTTGGTCACCCGGCCCTGATGGGTCGAACCGAGAGCGTATTTCGCCTCGACCGCATCCCACGGATCGTCCTGGAGCTGCTTCATCCCGAGCGAGATGCGGTGGGTCTCCTTGTTGATCTTGATGATCTGGACCTTCACCTTCTCGCCGATCTCGAGGATCTCGGAGGGGTGGTTGACCCGCCGCCAGGCCATGTCGGTGACATGGAGAAGCCCGTCGACGCCGCCGAGGTCGACGAAGGCGCCGTACTCGGTGATGTTCTTGACCACGCCGTCGATCGCGTCGCCTTCCTGGATGTTGGCGATGACCTCGGCGCGCTGCTCGGCCCGGCTCTCTTCGAGGATCGCGCGGCGCGAGACGACGATGTTGCCCCTCCGGCGGTCCATCTTGAGGATCTGGAAGGGCTGCTTGAGACCCATGAGAGGCCCTGCGTCGCGCACGGGCCGCACATCGACCTGCGAGCCGGGCAGGAACGCCACGGCGCCGCCGAGGTCGACCGTGAAGCCGCCCTTGACGCGTCCGAAGATCGCGCCCTCGACGCGGTTCTCGTCGGCATAGGCCTTCTCGAGACGGTCCCACGCGGCTTCGCGGCGGGCCTTGTCGCGGGAGATGACCGCTTCGCCCCGGGCGTTTTCGACCCGGTCGAGATAGACCTCGACCTCGTCACCCACCTGAATTTCGGGGGCCTCTCCGGGGTTCGCGAATTCCTTGAGGTCGACGCGGCCTTCCATCTTGTAGCCGACGTCGATGATGGCTTGTCCCGCCTCGACGGCGATGACCCTGCCCCTGACGACGGAACCCTCGTCAGGCGTATCCATTTCGAAGCTTTCGTTGAGGAGGGCTTCGAATTCCTCCATCGATGTGTTTTGCGCCATGTGGCTCGGATGATCCTTCGGTTCGTTGTTGCTGGCCGGGTGGTTGACTCCACCGGTCTGGACGGGTTGGTCTCTGGCGGGTCGCGATACGCCAAACAAACAAGGGCCGGTAGTGACCGACCCTGCTCCAGTCTCGCGTTCACGGCTGTTCCCACCGCTTGGACGGGTTGCGTATAAGGGCAAACGGGCCGGAGCGCAAGCGCCGCGGAAGGGCGCTGCCGCGTTCCGCACCGGGCGGCGCACCCGGAGTTGAGGCGGACGCCGGCACGGCACTGCGGGCCGCGAAGCGCACCGGGGCAACGGGCGCGGCCCCTCCGCCTCGGGCACCGGACCGCCTGCGAGGCGGAGGCGCGGCGACCACCGAACGCCTGCCTAACGGATTGTTGCCATCGATGCAGGATACCGCTTGTCGGATCCACGCGGGCCTCCGGGCCCGCATTCGTCAAACGGTCTCGTGTCCGGGAAACCGGGCCTCGATACCGCCGGCAGGTTGGGGGACGCACGGTGCCCCCGATACGGACCCCGGGGGCGACCCCGGGGGAGAGAGACCGCCAGACATGGCGGGCCCGCCACCTTACGAAGACCGGCCCCCGAGCGCGCGCTCCACATGGGCCGACGCCTCGGCGACCGCCTCGTCGATCGACAGGACGGTCGTGTCGAGCAAGAGCGCATCCCCGGCCGCCGTCATCGGCGCGTCGGCCCGCGCGGCGTCGCGTTCGTCGCGGGCGCGCAGGTCCGCGAGCACCTCGTCGACACTTATATCCTCCCCCGCCTCCGAAAGCTCCCCCCAGCGCCGCCTGGCGCGCACCGTGTCCGATGCCGTCACGAAGAGCTTCACCTCCGCTTCCGGGCAGATCACCGTTCCGATGTCACGACCGTCGAGCACCGCCCCGCCGGCCCGGCGCGCGAAGGCCTTCTGGAAGTCGAGGAGCGCCGCGCGAACTTCCGGCACGGACGCGACCTTGCTGGCGGCGGCGCCGACATCGCCCGTCCTGAGCCCGTCGCGCCGGAGGTCCTCGGCCCTCAGCGCCCGCGCCGCCTCCTCGGGCAGCGCACCATCGAGCACCGCCCGGCCGACGGCCCGGTAGAGAAGGCCCGTGTCGAGATATTCCAGCCCGTAGCGCGCGGCGATGGCCCGGGCGATGGTGCCCTTGCCCGAGGCCGCCGGCCCGTCGATGGCAACCGTGAAGCTCATGTCGCCTGCGCCAGCGCCGGGTCGTCGCCCTGAAAGCACGGCAGCCCGTCGGCGATCTCGTAATAATCGCCCTTGTCGCGGCAGAAGATGTGGGCGGCGAGCCTGAGCCCGGTCGGCCCGTCGAGCGCGCCGGCGTGAACCGACATGTGGCGCCCCGGCCCGTCCCAGAACAGGCTCGACCCGCAGATGCCGCAGAACCCCCGCAACGCCTCCGGCGACGATCGGTACCACGTCACCTCGCCCTCGATCTCGACGGCCTCGCGCGGCGCGGCGGTCGCGGCGACGTAGTGGCCCGAGGTCTTCCGGCACTGGATGCAATGGCACCCGATGACAGGCCGCATGGGCGCTGTCACCCGAAAGCGGATCGCCCCGCAGAGGCAGCTTCCCCGGTTCATTCCGCACCCCGCTCGAACACCGCCCCGAGCCCCTCCATCAGCGGCACGAAGATCGGGAAGGAGGTCGCGATGGGCCCCGCATCGTCCACCGAAACACCCTTCACCGAGCCCATCCCGAGGCAGAGAAAGCTCATCGCGATCCGGTGGTCGAGCCGCGCTTCGGCGCGCCCGCCGCCGGGCACACCCTTCGGTCCCAGGCCGTGGACGGTCATCGTGTCCTCGGTCTCGTCCACCGTCACCCCGTTGGCGCGCAGCCCCACCGCCATCGCGTCGATCCGGTCGCTCTCCTTCACCCGGAGCTCCCTCACCCCGCGCATGACCGTGGCCCCTTCCGCGAAGGCCGCGACCACCGAGAGGATCGGAAACTCGTCGATCATGCTGGCGGCCCGTTCGGGAGGCACCTCGACGCCGCGCATCGTCGCCGAGAACCGCGCGCGAAGGTCGGCGACCGGCTCGCCGCCCTCGTCGCGCTCGTTCTCGAAGGAAAGGTCTGCCCCCATCTCGCGAAGCGTGGTGTAGAGCCCGGCCCGCGTCGGGTTGAGACCGATGCCCGGCACCAGCACGTCCGAGCCCTCCGTGACGAGTGCCGCACAGACCGGGAAGGCCGCCGACGAGGGGTCGCGGGGCACGGCGATGGTCTGGGGGCGCAGCTCGGGCTGTCCGGTCAGGCGGATCACCCGCACCCCGTCCTCGATCCCGGTGGCGATCTCCGCCCCGAATCCGCCCAGCATCCGCTCGGTGTGGTCGCGGGTGGCCTCGGCCTCGCGCACCACCGTCTCGCCCGGCGCGTTGAGACCCGCGAGCAGCACCGCCGATTTCACCTGCGCCGAGGGGACCGGAAGCGTGTAGTCCACCGGCACCGGGCTTTCGGTGCCGACGATCGTGAGCGGAAGCCGCCCGCCCTGCCGGCCGTAGGCCGCCGCACCGAACTCCGTCAGCGGGCCGGTGATCCGTCCCATCGGGCGGGACCTGAGGCTCGCATCGCCGGTGAAGGTCGCCGTGATCGGGCACGTCGCCATCGCGCCCATGATGAGCCGCACGCCGGTGCCCGAATTGCCGCAGTCGATCACGTCTCCGGGCTCTGCGAACCCTCCCGTGCCGACCCCGTGGATCGTCCAGACCCCCTCGCCCGTCCGTTCGACCTCCGCCCCGAAAGCGGCCATCGCCTTCGCGGTATCGAGGACGTCCTGCCCTTCGAGCAGCCCGGTGATGCGCGTCTCGCCCACGGTGAGCGCGCCGAGAATGAGGCTTCGGTGACTGATCGACTTGTCGCCGGGCACGTCGGCGACGCCGGAAAGCGGCCCCGAGGGCCGCGCGGTCATCGGTTCAGGTGCGCCATGCCCGCCCATCGCGGCCTCCGGTCGTTCGCGGACCCGGGGAATAGCGCGGGGTGCGGAAGGCGTCCAGCGGGGTTTTGCCGCCCTCGTGACAGGCGGGGCGCCGGCCTTCCCGCCGAAAGAGGGGCGTCACCGCTGCCGCGCGCCGTCGCCACGCCGCGTCATGGCAGCCGCGTGAAGGTGAGGTAATTGGGTGCGCGGCCCTCGCGGAGCGCCTTCTTTTCATAGCGCGTCGAGAGCCAGTCGTCCCACGGCCTCTCGAGCGGGCGGTCGAGGCGCGCGAACCCCGCCGCGGGAACTTCCTCGAGGGTCTGGCGCACGTAGTCCTCGATATCGGTGGCGACCCGGAATTCCGCCCCGGGGGCCAGCACCCGGTGGAGCGGCCCGAGATGTTCGGGTGTGACGAACCGGCGGCGGTGGTGACGCGCCTTCGGCCAGGGGTCGGGATAGAGCAGGAAGGCCCGTCCGATCGAGCCGTCCGGCAGCGCATCCATCAGGTCGCGCACGTCGCCGGCGTGCAGGCGGATGTTCTGCACCCCCGCCCGCGCGATCTTGCCCAGACACATGGCGACCCCGTTGACGTAGGGCTCGGCCCCGATGAAGCCGACGCCCGGGTGAAGCCCCGCCTGGTGGACGAGATGCTCGCCGCCGCCGAAGCCGACCTCGAGCCAGACCGGGCGGTCGCCGAAGACCTCCGCCGGGTCCATGCGGTCGCCGAAGGCCCCGAGCGACAGCCGCGGCAGGTCCTCGGCGAGCCAGCGCCGCTGGGCGGGCTTCAGCGCCTTGCCGTGGCGGCGGCCGTAGAAGTTGCGGCGGGGGGTCTCGGAGGCATCGGACATCGCCCGCGCTGTCTCGTCGTCCGGGCAGCCGGCGTCAAGCGTCCCCCGTCCCGCCCCCGCATCGCGGCGCACCATGGAGGCGTCGCACGTCCGGCAGAGCGGCCCCGGATCAGGTCCGGGGCGGGGATCCGGGCGCCACCCGTCCCGGGCTCCGACCCGGGACCTCGTACGACGGTCGTGAACCCAGCGCCCCGAACGCGGCGCTATGGCGGCGCGGCACGTCCGGCGCAAGCGGCCCGGCTCGCGTCCGGCAGGGGTCAGCGTCGCCTCAGACTTCCGCCTTCAGCGCCTCCGCCAGATCCGTCTTCTCCCAGGAGAACCCGCCATCGGCCTCGGGCGCCCGGCCGAAATGGCCGTAGGCGGAGGTGCGCTGGTAGATCGGACGGTTGAGCGACAGGTGCTCGCGGATGCCGCGCGGCGAGAGGTCCATCACCTTCGGGATCACCGCTTCGATCACAGCGTCGGGCACCTCGCCGGTCCCGAAGGTGTCGCAGTAGATCGACAGGGGCTTCGAGACCCCGATGGCGTAGGACAACTGCAGAAGGCAGCGCTTCGCGAGGCCCGCGGCGACGACGTTCTTGGCGAGATAGCGCGCGGCATAGGCCGCCGAGCGGTCGACCTTGGTGGGGTCCTTGCCCGAAAACGCGCCGCCGCCGTGGGGGGCCGAGCCGCCGTAGGTGTCGACGATGATCTTGCGGCCCGTCAGCCCCGCGTCGCCGTCCGGGCCGCCGATCACGAAGGTGCCGGTGGGGTTCACGTGCCATTCGGTCTTCGAGGTCAGCCAGTCGGCGGGCAGCACCTCGCGGATGTAGGGCTCGACGATGGCCCGGATGTCGTCGGAGGTCTGGTCCTCGCTCTCGTGCTGGGTCGAAAGGACGACCGAGGTCACCTCGACGGGCTTGCCGTCCTCGTATCGCACCGAAAGCTGGCTCTTGGCATCAGGCCGCAAGCTGGGCTCGGCGCCCGATTTGCGGGCTTCGGCGAGCCGGCGCAGGATGGCGTGGGCGTAATGGATCGGCGCGGGCATGTATTCCGGCGTCTCGTCGACGGCATAGCCGAACATGATGCCCTGGTCGCCCGCACCCTCGTCCTTGCTTCCGGCCGCGTTCACCCCTTGCGCGATATGCGCCGATTGCTCGTGGAGGAAGTTCAGCACGTGGCAGGTGTTCCAGTGGAACTTCTCCTGCTCGTAGCCGATGTCCTTGATGCAGTCGCGCGCGATCTGGCCGATGCCGCCCATGAAGCTCTTGAGCCGCTCCTCGTTTTCGAGCCCCACCTCGCCGCCGACGACCACGAGGCCCGAGGTCGCGAAGGTCTCGCAGGCGACCCGCGCCTGGGGTTCCTCGGCGAGAAACGCGTCGAGCACCGCGTCGGAAATGCGGTCACAGACCTTGTCGGGGTGGCCCTCGGAAACGCTTTCCGAGGTAAAGATGTAGTTCTGTCGGCTCATCGGGAGTGCTCCACTGAAATAATGCCGTCACGCCAGGAAGCCGTTGTGACGGTCGCAGCGGGTTAGCCGAGCCCCGCGGGCTTTGCAATGCGATTGCGCGCGCCGAGACCGAGCGCGCCCAGAAGGGCCGCGACGAGCAACGCGAAGACCGGCCAGTCTCCGGTCCGGGCGTAGAGCGTGGCGGGCAGGCCCCGGGGCACGGCGAAATCGCCGCTGGCAGCCCGGTCGGCGGAGAGAACGCCGGCGGTGTTTCCCCACGGGTCGATCACCGTCGAGACCCCCCGGTTGGCGGCGCGGACGAGCGGCAGCCCGTGTTCGGCGGCGCGGAACCGGGCCTGGTCGAAATGCTGGGACGGCCCGGCGAAGGTGCCGAACCAGGCGTCGTTCGTCAGCAGGAGAAGATAGTCGGGCCGCGCGCCGGCGCGGAACAGATGGCCCGGGAAGATACCCTCGTAGCAGATGAGCGGCAGCGCCTGGCCGAGCGGCGTGTCGACGAGCCGCACCGCCTCGCCCGGCGTGAAGCCGTTCGACGCGGTCCCCGCGAGTTGCCGGATGAAGCCGATGCGAAAAGGGATGTATTCGCCGAAGGGGACGAGGTGCACCTTGTCGAAGGTTTCACGCACTTCTCCGCCCGGGCCGACGACGGCGAGGCTGTTGTGCCAGGTCTCACCCTCGCGGCGATTGAGGCCGGTGATGAAGGGCACGTCGCCGGCGGCCGCCGAGATTGCGTCGAGCGCGGGGCCTGCGACGTCGAGCGGCCACACGACCGCCGCCTCGGGCCAGACGACGAGATCGGGCGCGGGGTCGCCGTCCGGCCCCCGGGTGAGGTCGAGCTTTGCGCGGAAGTTCTCCTGCACGCGGTCGGGGTCCCATTTCTCCGCCTGGGGGATGTTCGGCTGCAGCAGGCGCACGGTGCCGAGAGGGGCGGCAAGGCTCTCTCCGGAGGGGGCGAAAAGCGTGCCCGGCAGCGCGGCGAGGCCGAGAAGCGCCGCGGCGGCGAGCGCGCCGGGAACCGGGCGCGGAATCGCCACGGCTAGGGCGGCGGCGACAAGGGTGAGAAGGGTGAGCCCGTAGGAGCCGGTGAAGGCCACCGCGAGCCTCAGCGGCGTATCGACCCAGATGTAGCCCGGCAAAGCCCAGGGAAAGCCGGTGAAGACATGGCCGCGCACCACCTCGGCCGCCGTGAGCGCGACGGCGAAGGCGAGCGCGCGCGGCCCGGCCATGCGCGCCGCGAGCCAGCCCGCCGCGCCCCAGAAAAGCGCCAGCCCCCCCGCCAGGAGCACGAGCGCGAAGGGCGCCATCCAGCCGTGGGTCTCGATGTCGACGAGGAAGGGCTCGACGATCCAGTGCAGCGTCAGCGCGAAATAGCCCGCGCCGCCGGCCCAGCCGGTCGCGAAGGGCCGCGCGGCGCGCGAAACGAGCCAGAAAAGCGCAACGAAGCCGAGAAAGGACACCGGCCAGAGGCCGAAGGGCGCGTGGCCGAGCCCGGCCGCGAGCCCCGCGAGGGCGGCCAGAAGAACCGGTTTCGGCCCCGTCACCCCGGGTTATTCCGCCGCCCGCATGGCGCCTGCGACCCGCACCCGGAGCCGTTTTATCCGCCGCGGATCGGCGTCGACCACCTCGAAATCGGGACCGTCGGGGTGCTTGATGATCTCGCCCCGGGCCGGCACCCGGCCCGCGAGCATGAAGACGAGGCCGGCAACGGTGTCGATCTCCTCCTCGTCGGCCTCGTCGACGAGCTTCTGGCCGATCTCGGCCTCGAATTCCTCGAGCGGCGCTCTCGCCTGAACGAGGTAGCAACCGGGCGCCTCGACGGTCCAGTGCCCGCCTTCGTCGATGTCATGCTCGTCCTCGATCTCGCCGACGACCTGCTCGATGAGGTCCTCGATGGTCACGAGCCCGTCGACCCCGCCGTACTCGTCGATGACGAGCGCGAGGTGGCGGCGGTCGGACTGCATCTTCTGCAACAGCACGCCGATCGGCATCGAGGGCGGGGCATAGAGAAGCGGGCGCAGCATCTTGCGGAGGTTGAACCGCTCGCCGGTGCCGTTGAACCCGTGCTGCAGCGCGAAATCCTTGAGGTGGACCATCCCGAGCGGGCTGTCGAGCGTCTCGTTGTAGACCGGCAGGCGCGTCAGACCGCTCTCTCGGAAGATGTCCACGAGTTCCGATTTCGTGGCGGTCACGGGGACCGCGACGATTTCCACCTTGGGAATCATCACGTCCTCGACCCGCATCCGGCGAAGGTTTGACAGCCCCGGCGAAGGCGCGCGGGGCTCGAACGGATCGCCGACATCATGTTGCGCCGTGGACGTGCCCCCGGAGAATGACCCGAAAACCCGTTCCAGAAAACTTCTTTGTCCCGAAGACTGCGCGCCTTGCGCTGCCTCTAAAGACCCGTCGTGGCCGTCGCCCATCTGACCTTTCCAAGACGCCGGCCAACCGCCGGCTAGACGTAGGGGTTAGCAACCCCGAGTGACACGAGTATGGCGATCTCCGTCGCTTCCATCAAGTCGGCGTCGGCATCGGTTTCATGATCGTAGCCGAGAAGATGCAGGAGGCCGTGGACCACGAGATGGGTGATGTGATCGGAAAGCGCAATGCCTGCCGCCGCGGCTTCCGCCGCGCAGGTGTCGTAGGCGAGCGCGATATCGCCGATCTCGGGGTCGGCGGGCGGCGGCGGGACAGCGCCGGGAGCCTCGGGCGCGAGGTCTTCGGCGGGCCACGAGAGCACGTTGGTGGGCGCCTGTTTTCCCCGGAATTCGGCGTTGAGGGCGGCGATGCGCGCGTCGTCGGTGCCGAGGCAGGCGGCGTCGAGCCCCTCGAGGCCGAGATGGGCGAAGGCCGCCGCCGCCGCGCGCGGCGCCAGCGCCTCGAGCCCGGCCTCCGACCAGCGCTCGTCCTCCATGATGACCTCGATGCCCATCGCTTCCCCCCTACCTCGCGGAGGCCGCAGGCGCTAGACTGGGGAAAGGAGGAACGATCATGCCCGAAACGTCCCGCGCCGCCGACCCGTCCGCCGAGCCGTCCGCCGACGAGGACGGGATCGAGCTTACCCCGATCGGCGAGACGGCCCGATACGACGCGCTGATGGAGGTGATCCGCAACCGCGCGACGGTGCGGAAGTTCGACGAAGACTACGTGGTGCCCGATTCGCACCACGAGATGATTCTAGAAGCCGCGCGGCACGGTCCCTCTGGGGCGAACGCCCAGCCCTGGCAGTTCATCGTCGTGCGCGACGGGGCGATGAAGAAGAAGATCGCCGATTACTTCGTGGAGGAGCAGAGGCGCCGCGCGAAGGCGAAGATGAAGTTTCCCACCCCCGATTACCGGGGCCTCGCCACCGCGCCCGGCTTCGTCGTGGTCTGTTCGGACATGCGCTGGGTCAACGCCTTTCCGGTGCTGAACGACGGCTCGGACCTAGACCGCGCCTACAAGGAGAACGCCGAGCGGATCCTCCTGCAATCGGTCGCGGCGGCGACGATGTCGGCGCATCTCGCCGCCGCCGCCCTCGGCTACGGCGTCTGGTGGGTGACGGCGATCGGCCAGGAGGAGGCGCAGAAGGCGATGCGGCCGCTCCTCGGCATTCCCGAGGAGGTCTCGGTGCTCGACATCTTCCTCTTCGGCCCGCCCGCGAACCCGCCCTACAAGCGCTGGCGGCGGCCGGCCGAGGAGATCGTCCACTGGGACAGCTACGACCGCGGCCAGTTCATGACCGACGAAGACCTCGCCGACTGGATCAGATCGCGCCGGCACAGGGTGATGTACAAGGACGCCTCGAACGTGGATTGACGGCAGCCGCTCGCCGGTGGGACGGCGGCATTCCCGGCACTTCGGAGTGTGGCTGTCGCCGCTACACCAGTGCCACCCAGAGGACGTGGCAGGCCATATAGACCACGATCGCGGAGCCGACGGTGAAGAAGGTCGCACGGACTTCGTGGCTCTGCTTCGTCGCATAGGCCCAGAAGTGCGCGAGGCGTGCGGCGACAAATCCGTACATCAGCACCTGCGCCAGCCAGAGGGCGGGATGCGCCGCGACAAAGAGCAGGCCCGCCACCCAGAACGCCGGGATGTTCTCGAGGTCGTTGCGGTGCATCCGCCGCGACCGGTCGACATATTCGTTGGCGCCGAGCTGCGACGGGTCGGGGCTCTTGTTGATGAGCCCGGCCCTGAGGTCTTCCGGGCTCGCATAGCCAGCGCCGACCTTCAGCATGCGGTGAACCGTCATCCAGCCCTGTCCCATGATCTTGAGCACCATGATTGCGGAGGCGATCACGAAGGTCTCGAAGACGGGGTTCTCCAGATTAAGCGCGGTCATCGTTCGCCCCTGCCCCGGTTTCGCGTCCGCGACAGCGGGACGCCCCACCTTTACTTACCAATGGTAGGCGGAATATCCTGCCATCGGTAAGCCGTCAAGATTCGGATCGATGCCCGCTCCCAGGACCCGCGACCAGATCCTCGAGGCCGCCCGGGAGCTTCTTGCCTCCGACGGGCTCGGCGCCGTGTCGTTCGATGCGATTGCGCGGCGGCTGGGGCGTTCGAAACAGGCGGTGCTCTACTGGTACCCGACCAAGCATGACCTGCTCGCCGCGATGTTCCTGCCCTGGCTCGAGGCGGAGGCCGAGGTGGCCACCCGATCGCTGGCCGATGCGCAAGGGCGCGGGGAAGCGGTCGGCGCATTCGTCAGGGCCGTCGCGGGGTTCCATTTCGACGACCTCGACCGGTTCCGGATGATGTATCTTCTGCCCCAGACGCTCAGACCCAGCGCTCACGACCCCCACGACGCAGACCTGCTCGACAGGGTCCATCCCGTGACCGACAGGATCTACGAGGCGCTGGCCGGCCGTCTTGACGGTGACCCGAAGGCAGCGCGCCGCGAGGCGATGGCGATCCATTCCGCCGTATTGGGGCTGGTGCTCATGGCAGGCCTGTCCGAGCGTCTGCGCGATCCGCTGAAGCATTCGGCATCCGATCTGGTCGGCGCCCTGGTTTCGTCGCTCCAGTCCGGATGAATGCCGCCGGCTCATCGCGGCGAGGGTGCCCTACCCCGCGTCTGCGTCGTAGGCGTCGATGATCGCGGCGACGAGCGGGTGGCGGACAACGTCCTTCGAGGTGAAGTAACTGAACGAGATTCCGGGCACGGCACCGAGGAGACGCTCGGCGTCATGAAGGCCGGAGGAGACACCCCGCGGCAGGTCCACCTGGCTGCGGTCGCCGGTGACGACCATGCGGGAGTTCTCGCCGAGCCGGGTGAGAAACATCTTCATCTGCATCGTGGTGGCGTTCTGCGCCTCGTCGAGCACGACGAAGGCGTTCGAGAGGGTGCGCCCGCGCATGAACGCCAGGGGGGCGATCTCGATGCGCTTGTCCTCGATGAGTTTCGCGACCTGCTTGCCTGGCAGGAAATCGTTCAGCGCGTCGTAGAGCGGCTGCATGTAGGGGTCGACCTTGTCCTTCATGTCGCCTGGCAGGAAGCCCAGCCGCTCGCCGGCCTCGACGGCGGGACGCGACAGGATGATCTTGTCGACATGGCCGCCGAGAAACATCGTCACGCCGACGGCGACGGCAAGGTAGGTCTTGCCGGTGCCCGCGGGCCCGATCCCGAAGGCCAGCTCATGCTCGTAGAGCGCGCGCACGTAGGCTTTCTGCGCCTCGGTCCGGGGTTCGACCGTCTTCTTGCGGGTCTTGAGCTCGATCCGCCCGCCCTGGAAAAGTTCCATCTGGTCGCCGGATTCCTCTTCGCCGGCCATGCGGAGCGCCGCGGCGATGGCGCCCGCGTCGAGCGTCCTTCCCGACTCGAGCCTCGTGTAGAGCGCATCGAGCACCCGGGCGGCCTCGTCGCGCGCGCCCGCCTCGCCATGGACCGCGAGAAGATTGCCGCGGCGATGGATATGCACGTCCGCGCCCTGCTCGATCTGGGCGAGATTGCGGTCGAACTCTCCGCAAAGGTCGATGAGCAGCCGGTTGTCGGGAAACTCGAGCAGCGTTTCGAGCCCGGTGTCGGGCCCGGCCTCTTCAGGCACGGCGGAAATCGGCAATCAGCGCTCCCGGGTTCGCGTGTGTGTCGCGTTTGATGCTGCCAAGCCCCCGTCGCATGCGCAAGCACACTTGGGCGAATGTCATCATCCTGTGACCAGATATTGCGGTTCGAATGGCGTGAAACAAGGAGAGGGGCCGGTTGCTCGACGCAAGCCGCCCCCTGTCTGCTGCGCCAGCCCCGAAATGCCGGCGCGAAAACGTCGGCGAAAGACAGTCGTTACGATGCACGACCCGTGCCTCGTATCGCCGCCACGGCGCGGTTCGGGTGGTTCCCTTAGGCCCCGAATGACCGCTTCGGTGCCGGAATTGCGCGCGGTCGGGAGAAGCTTCCGCGCAAGCCGGGCCGAAAGCGGCAGGAAGACCTGATCGGAGAGTTTCGAGTTCATCCAGCGCAATGCGCCGCCCGGCGAGGTCGATCATGTCGATACCGAGTCCGGGGCGCCGACGGATCGCCTCGGCCAGGCAGGCTGCATCCTCAGCTTTGACGGGACCCCCTCGGGGTGAGAGGCCCGCAGGGGCCGAAAGGCGGCGCCCGCGCCGCGCCTCAGCGCGGCCGTCCCGCCAGATCGCCGGCCAGCGAGTTCGGGGCGCTCGCCGTGATGCGCACCGGAGCGAGGTCTCCCGGCACGATGCCGTCCGCCGTCACGTGAACGGCGTGGAGATGCTCGGATTTGCCCACCCACTGGCCGGGCTCGCGTCCCGGCTTCTCGAACAGCACCTCGACCGTTCGGCCCGCCATCGCATCCTGCGCGGCGCGCTGCTGGGCCTTCAGAAGCGACTGGAGCCGGGCGAGGCGCTCGGCCTTCACATCCTCGGGCACCTCTTCGCGCTCCGCCGCCGGAGTGCCGGGGCGGGCGGAATACTTGAACGAGTAGGACTGGCCGTAGCCCACCGTCTCGACGAGCCGCATCGTGGCTTCGAAGTCTTCCTCCGTCTCTCCGGGAAATCCGACGATGAAATCGCCCGACAGAAGGAGGTCGGGGCGCGCCGCGCGAAGACGGCCGACGATGTCGATGTAGTCCGCCGCCGTGTGCTTGCGGTTCATCGCCTTCAGGATACGGTCGGAGCCCGACTGCACGGGCAGGTGCAGATAGGGCATGAGCTTTTCGCAATCCCCGTGGGCGGCGATGAGGGCATCGTCCATATCGTTCGGATGGGACGTTGTGAAGCGGATGCGCGCGAGCCCGTCGAGATCGGCGAGCGCCCGCACGAGCCCCGCGAGACCGCCCTCGTGTCCGTGGTAGGCGTTGACGTTCTGGCCGAGAAGCGTGATCTCGCGCACCCCGCGCTCGACGAGGTCGCGGGCCTCGGCGAGCACCTTTTCGGCAGGGCGCGAGACCTCCGCGCCCCGCGTGTAGGGCACGACGCAGAAGGCGCAGAACTTGTCGCAGCCTTCCTGCACGGTGAGAAACGCCGTGGGGCCCCGGGCGGCCTTCGGACGCTTCGCGAGATGGTCGAACTTGTCCTCCTCGGGAAAGTCGGTGAGCACCGCGCGGCGCCCCGCCCGCGCCTCGGCCTCGAGTTCGGGCAGGCGGTGATAGGACTGCGGGCCGACCACGAGGTCGACGAGGGGCGCCCGCGCGACGATCTCCTCTCCCTCGGCCTGGGCGACGCAGCCCGCCACCCCGATCCTGAGGTCGGGGTTCGCCGCCTTCAGGGGCTTCAGCCGGCCAAGCTCGGAATAGACCTTCTCGGCGGCCTTCTCGCGGATGTGGCAGGTGTTCAGCAGGATCATGTCGGCGCCCTCGGGCGCGTCCACGGTCTCGTAGCCCGAGGCGGTCAGCGCTTCGGCCATCCGCTCGCTGTCATAGACGTTCATCTGACAGCCATAGGTCCTGATGTAGAGCTTCTTCGACATGACGCGCCGGGCATACAGGCCAACGCCGCGCCCCGCAACGCTTGCCTCGCGGCGGGGTTCGGGCGAAGCTCCTGGCCACCGGCGGGAGACCGGACAGGCAGATGCAGTATTCGTCGCTCGCAGATTTCCGGACCAGGGGCCGGAGCGCCCTCGCTCGCGGCCCCGTGGCGATTGTCGTCGCCGAGGACGATGTGGAGGTCGACACCACGATTCGCCACAACCTGATCTCGGGTTTCCGCAGTGTTCTGTTGTTCGCTCCTGAAGCCATTCAACTCGCCCGGAGCCTCGAGGATGTCGTCCATCGCGTTCGCTTCGACACACTGGCGCCGGATGCGGCGGTGACGGCGGTGAACGGGGTGATCGAAATGGCCCCTCTGGGCACGTGGCTCCATTATTCCTACAACGCCGAATACCTCTTCTACCCCTTTGCCGAGACCCGCACCGTCGGCGAGATGCTGGCCTTCCACGCCGAGGAGCGGCGCGCGGCGATGCTGGCCTATGTGATCGACCTCTACGCGACAGATCTCGGCAAGGCCGACAACGCGGTCTCCCTGGAGAACGCGCATCTCGACCGTTCGGGTTACTACGCGCTCGCCCGCGAGGGGCCGGACGGGGAACCGCTGGAGCGGCAGTTCGACTTCTTCGGCGGCCTCAGGTGGCGGTTCGAGGAGCACATTCCCGAAGCGCGGCGGAAGATCGACCGGATCGCGCTGTTCCGCACCCGCAGGGGCCTTCGCCTCGACGCGGACCACAGGTTGAACGACGAGGAACTGAACACCTACGCCTGCCCCTGGCACAACAACCTCACCGCCGCGGTCTGCTCGTTCCGCACCGCGAAGGCGCTGCGGATGAACGCCGGCAGCCGCTACGACATCGAGGGGTTCGGCTGGCACAACTCGGTGCCATTCGAATGGGACAGCCGGCAGCTTCTCGACCTCGGGCTGATGGAGCCCGGGCAATGGTTCTGATCCTCACGCTCGCCTGTGCGGGTGCGATGGCGTTGGCCCTCGCGTTCCGGAGATGGAGGCTTGCGGGGCTGTTCGCGGTATTCGCCGCCGTCTGGCCGATCCAGCAGGCACAGCGTGCGATCGAGCTCCGGATGGCGGGCGTGGATCATCGATTGCAGGTCGACGGCGGGGAGATCGACATTGTGCTTGGTGGCCCGCTTCCTTTCGATGTCGAACCGGTCGAAGGGGCCTACGGCATCCGATCGGTGGCGTTCACCAGCCCCTTGCAGACCGGGAATGAAACCCGCGATATCGTCTTCTCTGTGCTTGGGGTCCGTCAAGCGGGCGCGCGCGATCATTCCGATTGCCCCGCGGAGGTCGCCGGCGCCGGCCTTATGCGCATGACCGCCGGTCGGATCGGCGACTGCCCGCACGTGAGGCCCTGGGGGTCGGTCACGGAGGTCGCCTCCTATATCGACGCCGCGCGCCCCGCGCGGTCGATCTTTCACCTCTGGTGCTGGCCGAACGAAACCTCGAAGAACGCCGATGGGGAACTCTGCACGATGGATCTTCGCCACGGGTCCAT
Organism: uncultured Rhodobacterales bacterium; assembly: GCA_964588375.1. Taxonomy (GTDB): domain Bacteria; phylum Pseudomonadota; class Alphaproteobacteria; order Rhodobacterales; family Rhodobacteraceae; genus JASJAR01. Next base: position 15,668 of record CAZPPH010000051.1, read on the forward strand.
GGCGGTCCGGATCCGGATGATGGACGTGCCGCGCGCGGAATGGGCGACGGTGAAAGAGCACGCCACTTCGGTTCTCGATCAATCGGTCGTGTCCGTCAGGCCGAAGTGACCCGGCCCTGAGTGGCCGGGTCAACGCCACCTTGCGACTGCTCGGGCACTTCTTTCAGGAAAGTGTTCAGGCCCCGAGACGCTCGCATTCTAAGATGCGGCGGAAGAGCGGTTCCAGGCGCTCCCGAACATCTTCAGGGTGTGCGTCCACCAGACAGTCGGGCCGTCACCCGGTCGGTCATGGCCATGCCGAAAGACAACGGGCCGGTGATGGACGAGTTTCATCAGCGCCTGCCGCGGGCGAAGCTCCTCCCGCAAGTCTTGATGGGCGGCGAGCATGTCGGCAACCAAGAAGAACCGCGGATCCTCCTCGTGCGCCGGAAGACGAAAGGATCGTCCCGACGTGACCCGGTTGCGGGGATGTGCCCGCCGCCGCCAGTGTCGGGTCGCTCGCCCTACGCGCCCTGGCCGAGGTTCATCGAAAGACCACCGTCAAGCGTGAAGGTCTGGCCACTCGCGTAATCGGCATCCTTCGACGCGAGATAGACCGCGAGGGCGGCGATTTCGGAAGGCTCCGCGGCGCGCTTGAAGGGAATGCTCTGAACCTGTTCCTCCCGGACGTCCGGGTCGTCGATCGCTGCCTGGTTGAACGGCGTCAGGACCATTCCCGGCGCGATGTTGTTGACGTTGATCCGGTCCGGCGCGAGTTCGAGACAAAGCGTCCGGGTGAGGTTGCGAAGCCCGCCCTTCGACACGTCGTAACCAGCCGCACCCGCACGCGGGATTTCCTGGTGGACGGAGGTGACGTTGATGATCTTGCCGCCACCGCCCGACCGCCGCCGCGCCCGGATGAACTGCTGGCAGCAATAGAACGGACCGTAGAGATTGGTGCGCATCTCGGCGTCCCAGTCGTCGATGGGCATCTCGGCGACCTCCTTGCCGGTGGAATCCTGTCCCGCGTTGTTGACCAGTATGGAAGGGGTGCCGAGGTCGCTCTCCGTCGTTCTGAACAGCTCTTCGACCTGCGCCGGATCGCGCTGGTCGAGTTCGACGACGATGGCGCGCCGTCGCGCCGCCTCGACCTGGCGGCGCGTCTCTTCGGCCCCGTCCCTGTCGTGAAAGTAAGTGATCGCGACATCGGCGCCTTCGCGGGCGAAGGCTTCGGCGGTCGCCTGTCCAATTCCCGAATCGGCACCGGTCACGATCGCGACCGTGTTTTCAAGACGCATGGCTGTTCTCCTTGCCTGGTTCCATTGCTTCGGCGTCGAGCGCCGCCCTCAGATCGACGACGGCGCCGATCAGGGCGGCATGTACGAAGCTCTGCGGAAAGTTGCCGACCATCTCGCCGGTTTGCGGGTCGGCCTCCTCCGCGAAGAGGCCGAGGTCGTTCGCGTAATCCAGCGCCCGGTCGATGATCCGTCGGGCCCTCGCGGGTTCGCCGCGGATGGCCCAATAGTGCGCCACCCAGAGGGTTCCGGCGAGAAAGGCCCCTTCCTGCGCCGCGTCCGCACAGACGAGAGTGCGGCGGAAGAGAAGCCCGTCCGGCGAATGGTCGCGCTCGAGGACCTTCATCGTCGCGATCATCTCGGGCGTATCGGCCCTGGTGTATGCCCAGACGGGAAACAGCGCGGCGGAGACATCGACGTCCGCGCCGCCGGCGACGGACGCGTAGGCGCCTTCCGCCGTCAGGCATTCGGACGCGACGAACGCCCGGATGTCGCGAACCGCCGCGCGCCATCGCTCGGCCTGTGCCGGATCGTCCGCGAACCCGGCGATGGAATCGAGGCCGCAGGCGACGATGACCTTGCTCGAGGTGTAGTGCAGCCTTGTCTCTTCCTCCCAGATACCGTGGTCCGGTTCGTTCCAGTGCCCGGCGAGGTAGTCCGCGACCTCGCTGACCGTCGCCCAATGCGGTCGTTCGGCGTCGGTGCTGCCGTAGATAAGCTTCGCGGCGAGCAGGACATTGCCCAGACCGTCGAGCTGGAGCTGATCGTTCGCGGCGTTGCCTATACGCACCGGGCGGCTCTCGCGGTATCCGGCGAGAGGCAGCTCCCCGGCGTCCGCTGCGGGCTTTCCGTCGAGATCGGCGAGGGCCGGGAGGGGCGGCTCCATGCCGGACCTCTTCGTGGAGCAGACGAAGCCGAGAAAGCCCTGCGCGTCGAGGCCCGCATTTCCGGCCCGGACGATCGCGCTCGCGATCATTCCGGCATCGCGCAGCCAGGCATACCGGTAATCGTAGTTTCTCGTGCCCCCCGGGATTTCCGGCAGCGAGGTCGTGACCGCGGCGACCACCGCGCCCGTCGGTTCGTAGGTCAGCAAGCGAAGTGCGCGGAGGGAATCGGCGAACGCACGGCCGTAGACCCCGGTGTCGGGAGGTCGGCTGATCGCGCCCCAGGCCGCGAGCGTGGCGTCAAGCCAGCGTCCGACGATTTCGCGGTCCGGGGACAACTCGACCCCGTCGTCCGCCAGCACCATCCATGCCTCTTCCCCCTGCGGAACGCGGCAGACGATTTCTCCGTCGTCCTCGCCCAGCGGGTGCGATGCGTGCACGGTTCCGCCCTCCCCTGCCGCCATCACCGTGTCGCCGAACCGCACGGGATCCGGCGATCGGCGCGCGTAACCGGGACGTAGAGAAAGGCGGAGCTCGCAGGCGGCGGGGGCCGGCGAAACCATCCTGCAAAGCGCGCCGTTCGGGGCGTCGCCGAAATTGAGCCAGTCGGTAACCGAGACCTCGCCGCCCTCTGTCGACAGCCGCGTGCGCAATACGCCGCTTTCCCCGAGATAAGCGCGTGAGACGGGCTTCATGCCGGGTGAAACAAGGCGCAGGCTGCCATGGTCGCCCCCGAGCAGCCCCGACAGGATGCTCGGTGCGTCGAACCGTCCGGGACAGTACCAGACAACCTCGGCGCCTCGCGAGACGACCGCGGCCGTTCGGCGGTCGCCGATGACGGCGAGGTCGCGTATCTCCGGAGTGCGGGACGCCTTCCGCATCAGGCTGTCCATGGCGGTGGACGAGGTCATGGCGTGTTTCCTTCCCGGCGCCTGCGACGACCGCTTCACGAAAAGCGGTGCGCCGATCTGTTCTTCAGCAGCGCTGGCGGTATCTGCCCGACAACGAAACGGAGCGATCGGGGTTCCCGCAGGCGCCGGAGAGAGATCCGGATCCTTGGCGTCCGGGGAGGCCGGATCGCGGAGTCGTGAGCCTTTCGCGGTGCGTGGCGTAGGGGTCCGGTTCGACGATTTGCGCCGCGCCGACCGCCGCAGACGCGGTATTGCCGGTGTTTGGCGGGTGTTCGACGTTGGCCAGCCTCAAGGGGGTGAGGCGGCGCTTCGAGAATCCGGTTCACGGCGCCTCACGATCCGGCGCGCTTCGACCCATCGTTAGGGACCTGCCGCCACCCTCGCCGCAAACGGATCGGAAGAACCGGACCGGTCGGGCCCTGTCGCAAGCCGGCCAGGCGGCCTCAAGTCAAAGGCTCGCGGCGCATGAGAATTGCGGGGCACCGAAGGCTCGCTTCACGGCCGGAAGGACCATCGCGCTGAACCGAGACGGCTGCGGCGCGGGGACCGGTCG
>CAZPPH010000052.1:0-19268 GCA_964588375.1 uncultured Rhodobacterales bacterium
TTCGGCTGAATTTCTCCCAGGATCACGAAGCGGCAGTTGCCGCCGGCCAGCGCATTGTCAAGATGATCGAGATGTACAGAGCATAACCCATACCACCTCGCGCCCCATACCTCAGGGTGGGTATCCGCCTGCGATTCGCAACGGTGAGCTGTTCTACACCTCGGGCTTCACCCCGCGGCGGGAAGCAAGCTGATCCGTGCCGGCAAGATCAAGGCCGACGCACCGGTCAAGAGGGTGGGGGCAGACTAAGTCTAACTCGTCTCAGCAAGGACAGTGACGCTGTCTCTTAGGCGGCGCCGAGGCCGCGCCACTCAGCGAGAGCGGCGGCACGGTTCTGCTTGAAGATCGCTCGGGATGAGAGGCTGCGGTCGATGTTGAAGTGATTGGTGACGGAGGCGTGGTCGGAGGCGAGTTTCTGCAGACTTCGCATGCGCCGGAACCGCAGCATCGCTCGCTCTTGTCGTCGGAACGGCAGGTGCGAGTTCTCCCCCGGTTGTTTAGCCAGCGTCCGGTTTCCTGCCGATCGGACGCGCCGATATCCTTCAGGACCGCGCCGTAGGAGCGCAGCTCGTCCGTGACGAATTGCTCGCACCGGCCGTGCTTCTTCATGGCTTTCTTCAGGAATTTCAACGCAGCCTTCTTGTCCCGCGTCTTCGTGACGAAGCTTTCCAGCACCTCGCCCTCATGATCCACGGCCCGCCAGAGGTAGTGGCGCTTGCCGTTGATCTTCACAAACATCTCGTCAAGGTGCCAGCGACAGTGGCTAGACCGCATCCCCTCGATGCGCCGTTTCCGGATCTCGGCGACGAACATCGGTCTGAAGCGCAGCCACCAGGACCGCACGGTCTCGTGGCCTATGTCGACGCCGCGCTCGCGGAGAGATCCTCTTCGTGACTGAGCGAGAGCAGGAACCGGCCAGACATCATGAACCTGGGCCTCATATTCAAAGATCGAAAAGAGGGGCGTTTCGTCAAGTCTGAACGCTAGCCAGCACGCTGCCCCGCCTCAAGCCAAGTTCCTCTAATGGTACCAGCTTCTCCATTTCCGATGGCCTAGGGGGCGAAGTGCCGGCACCGACATGTCGACTAGAAAGCCCCGTCGTGCACTATGCTGACATGGGCCGAGGTGATCCGCCAACCTTCCTGGAGCCGCACCCAGACCTGGCTTTGCCGGCCGATCCCCCGCGACCCCTTGCGCCGGAACACCGTGTTGGCTGTCGCCATGTCGCGGCCGAACGTGGTAATCTCGGTTCGGATCAGTTCGCGACCGAGCCCTTGCGGCGAGCGCGCCGCGCGGAAGGCGTCGATCTCGGCGCGGCCGTAGAGGTTCTCTCCCGCACCATAGCGTATCGCCAGCGGACTGTTCCAGAAGGCCGCCTGCAGGGTCTCCACGTCGTTGGTGACCAGCGCACGCTCGTAGCGGCCGAAGGCCGCGCGGACTTCCGCCTCGATCTCCGGAATGTTGATTTCCTGCAAGAGCATCTCTGCATTCTCCGATGTCATGTCAGGGCCTGGTACAGCATCCGCACCCCGATCAGCCCGATCAGCAGAAGGGTGAGACGGTCGAACGCCTCGGCGGAGAAACGGCGGGCGAGACGGGCCCCCAGGGGCATTCCCAGCCAGATGGGCAGTATCGCCAGCAGGCTGAGAAGGGCAAGGATCGGCGTCATCACGCCCGTGGTCAGCAGCATCGGGATCTGCGCCAACCCCAAAACGAAGAAAAAGGCCGAGATCGTCGCGACGAAGCTCGCGCGGCCAAGCCTGATCGCGCTGAGAAAGGTGACCGAGACCGGGGCGGAGATTCCCACGGCGCCGAACATCACACCTGCCGCCAGACCCGTCGGGGCCGCGATTTTCCGCGCCACCGTCATCGGCAGGGCCCAGTTCGGCCGTGCGAGGCGAAACCCGAGATAGGCGAAGACCGTCAGGGCCATGGTCAGGAGAAGCGCCTCCGAGGGCACGCTGACCAGCACCCGCACCCCAAGCCATGTGCCGACCAGCCCGGCCAGTCCCAAGGGGAGGATTAGCCCTGCGGGGGCCAGATGGGCGCGGTACTCGCGCGCCTGCAGACCGTTCAGCACCAGGTTCGGAAGCGCAAAGAGCGCGACCGCCGTGGGCACACCGTAAAGCGCTGACAACAACGGCACCGCCAGCACCGGCGCGCCGATGCCGGTAGCGCCCTTCAGAACGCCACCGATCGCCAGTGCGGCCAGCCCTGCAAGCATGCCCGCCCAGTCGATCACGAGGTGTGCCCCCCACCCGACGGCGACTTGCGCGAGCCTCGGGGCGGTGTCATTTCAAGCTCACGTTTCAAAAGCCATCGCGAAGATCGCCGAGAGCGTGTCCCTGGCCGGGTCGCAGTGGGAATAGGCCCGGGGGCATCCTGTGTCTCAGGCGCCTTCCCGCTTCGGTCGCGGTTTGATGATCGACCCGTAGGAGGCGATGCCGCCATCCACCGTGAAGACGGCGCCGCTGATATAGCCTGCCCGCGGTGATGCGAGGAAAACCATGAGGTCGGCGATCTCCTCGGGCTTCCCCATGCGACCGCCGGGGTAATCGGCGAGGAACTCCGTCCAGCGGCCTTCTTCGCCGTGCAGGTCCACCGCGCGCCGCTTCATGAGCTTGGTCATGCGCTCGGTGGCGATGGGGCCGGGATTGACCGCCAACACCCGCACGCCATGGTCCATGCTCTGGCCGCCCACCGCGCGGGTGAACGCCATCAGCGCGGCGTTCCCGGTGCTGCCGGCGACATAATTGTAGTCCCAGTTCTCACCCGAATTGCCGATGTCGTTGATGATCACGCCCGAACCGCGCGCCTTCATCTTCAGGTAGACCGCCCGCGTGAGGCCGACATAGCCGAAGACCTTCAGCTCGAAGCCACGGCGCCAGTCCTCGGTTTCCAACGCCTCGATCGGCCCGGCGGGAATATCGCCGGCGTTGTTGACCAGCACGTCGACGTCGCCGGCCGCTTCGGCCAGAGCCTCCATGCCGCCCGGCGCCGCGAGGTCCATCGCATGAACCGTGACCGCTACACCGTGATCGGCACGAAGGCGGGCGGCCATTGTCTCCATCGCCTGCCCGTCTCGGGCGGCAAGGTGGAGGTCGCAGCCCTCTGCGGCGAAGGCCTCGGCCGCCGCCGCCCCGATCCCCTTAGATGCCCCGGTGATCAGAACCGTGGCCCCGGCCAGTCTCATGTCCATCGCGTTTCCTCGTTCCTATCCGCTGCTCGGCGCCGACACACCCAGCCGGTCACAGAGCGCCGCGAACGCGGCCATCGTTCCCGGGGCCACGGGCACCCCGTTTCGCCGCCGGGCCGCTACTGCCCTGCCCGAGCGCTCGCCCGGGAACAGGATCTCCTGCCCCGACTCCTTCGCCGGAACCGCCTTCAGGGTGTCGATCATGGTCTCCACCCGGGCCTCGAACGCCCCGGGTTCATCGAAGGCGGCGAGGTCGAGCGCCACCAGCGTGAAGGAGGTGCGCATCGGGTTGTCGAGCGGCCGGAACCCGGTCGCGGCGCCGGCGAAGATGTCGCCCCCGGCCAGCGCGCTGGTCAGGATCTCGGTCATCAGGCCGAGCCCGAACGCCTTGTAGCCGCCGAAGGGCTGCAGGATCATCTCGCGCGCGGCGACCTCGGGGTCGGTCGTCGGCTCGCCGTCGGGACCGAGTGCCCAGGTCGGCGGGATCGGCTCGCCGCGTTCGCGGGCGATGTTGATGCGCTCGATGGCGACTTCCGTCATGGCCATGTCGAGGCAGACCGCGCCATGGCGCCCGGCGGGCGCGGCGGCGGCCATCGGGTTGTTGCCCATCACGGGAAGGGTGCCGCCCGGCGGGCTCATCACCTTGCGGCTGGCATTGCTGTAGACCAGCCCGATGAAACCCGCCCGAGCGGCCTGCAGGGCATAATGCTTGGCCGAGGTCAGCGATGTCGCGTCGCGCACGGTAACAAGGCCGATGCCGTGGTCGCGGGCCCTGGCCATGGCGGTGTCCATCGCCCGCGACGCGATCACCTGACCGAGACTGCCATGGGCGGTCCAGACCGCAATGGCACCGAAGTCGCGCACGACGTCGATCCGGGTTTCGGCCCGGTGGCCGCCGGCCTCGATGCGCTCGCAGACAGTCACGAGAAGGCGCAACCCGTGGGAGGGTTCTCCCGAGATATCGGCACCGACGAAGACCTGCGCCGTCAGGGCGGCGTCCGCTTCCGGTACGCCGAGAGCTCGCAGCACCCCCGCAGCCGCCGCCTCCAGCGTTTCGTAGGAGAACAGACCGGGGGCGCTCACGCCGCCACCGTCGCTTCACGCGCGATCAGCCGGGGGTCGCCTAGCGCGGTTTCCAGAACCGTCAGCGCCGCGTCGAAATCGGCGAAATCCATGGCTTCATCGGGGTTGTGTGAGCCGTTGCGGTTGCGGATGAACAGCATCGCTGCCGGCACGCCCGCCTGTGCATAGGTCGCAGCGTCGTGCCCTGCCCCGCTGGGCATCGTGAGAGTAGGGATGCCCCGCGAACTCGCGGCCTCTTCGAAACAGGCGCGCATCCTCGGCGAGAGCGGCGCGGGCAGGCTGTTCGTGCGCGGCCCGAGGTCGATCCCGCACCCCGTTTCCCCCGCGATCCGGACCGCCATGTCCCGCAACTCCGCCTCGGCGATCTCCAGCGACCCCGGCTCCTCGCTGCGGATATCGAGGCAGAGATGGAGAAACCCGGGCACTTTCGAAAACCCGTGTTCGGCGGGGTCGGTCGAGATTTCTCCGAAGGTCACGGTCAGGTCGCGCCCCTCGGCCTCCAGCCGGTTCCAGAACTCATGCATCTCCGTGATGAGCCGTGCACCCGCGAGGCCTGCGTCGCGACGCAGGGGGCGCGGTTCGGCGCCGGAATGGGCATAGACGCCGGTCACCGCGATGCGCCGGAACCGGACGGAGCCGCGTATTCCCGTCACGAGCCCCACCGGCACGTCGGCGTCCGTGAGCGACGGGGCCTGCTCGATATGCGGCTCGATATAACCCGCGATCCGGTCGGGCTCGTAGAGCCGCGCGCCCCGACGCACTGCCCCGGGGTCGTGGCCCAGCCGGGCGATATGAGCCGCGAGGCTCTGGCCGTCATCCGAACGGCTGACCTCGTCCAGCACCGCGGGATCGAGAAGACCCAGCGCGGACTTCGAGCCGATGTAGCTGTAGGGAAACCAGCAGCTTTCCTCCGCGCGCAGGCAGACCACGGCGAGATCGCAGGGCGGGGTGCGCCCCGACGCCGCGAGATCGGCCATGAGCGCGAGGCCCATCAGCACGCCCGCGACGCCGTCGTAGTCGCCGCCGTGGGGGACGCTGTCGAGATGCGACCCGACCAGCAGCACCCGCCCGCGGTCCTTCCCGGCGAGTACGAGATACAGGTTTCCCGCGGCATCGTGGAGCCGTTCGGCGCCAAGCGCCTGTGCGGCCTCGGCAACGATGGTGTGCGCTTCTTCCTCGCCCTCGCCGTAAGCCACCCGGGTCACGCCCGGAGGGTCGGCGGTGCGCGCCGCGATCTCGCGGAAGAGGCGCCGCGCGAGGTCGCGGCCGGGCGTCATACCCTGCCCGCGAGCGACATCAGCTGCGGCACGGCGGCGCGCGCGGTGTTCAGGACCATCGCCGCATCGTTCTGGTAGGGAATCCACTGCGCCCCCATCTCAAGCCATCTGCCCGCCATCTCGGGCGATTGCGCACTGAGCCCATAGGGCACGCCGGCGGCGCGGCAGGCGGCGAAGATCTCCTCGTAAGCTTCGAACATCTTCGGGTTCTGCAGGTCGCCGGGAATGCCCAGGTCCTGCGACAGGTCGTCGGGACCGACCATCACCGCGTCGATCCCCTCGACCTTCAGGATGTCCGGAAGGTTGTCCATGGAACTTCGCGTCTCGATCATCACGACGATAAGCGTCTCCGAGTTCAGATGGTCGATGATCTCCCGAGGGGGCAGGTTGGCATAATCGGTATGCGGCCCCTTGAGGTTCATCGGTCGATTGCCGAGAGGATGGTAGCGCACCGTGTCCATGATACCCCTCAGCTGGTCCGCTGTCTCGATGGCGGGCAACAGAAGGCCCTGCGCGCCCGCATCGAGCGCGCGTGTCAGGTCGTGCGGCTTGGACACGCCGGGCGGTCGCACGATGGGCGTGATCCCGCATTCGCGTGCCAGCATCGCGAGCGTGCCGATCTCCCTCAGGGTGAAATCGGTATGCTCCATCTCGAGAAGCAGGAAATCGAAACCCGCCGCGGCCATGATCTTGACCACCCTCGGGTGGGGACAAAGCGTGATCCATGTGCCGAACGCCGGCTTGTTCTCGCGGTAGAGTTGCTTGACGGGGTTCGACTTGATCAAGGGTTTGTTCTCCGGTTCAGGGATCGGGAAGAAGGTCAGGCGCTGAGCCTGCGCGCCTGCCAGACGCTTTCATCTACAAGGAACTCCGGCTTGCGGCCGTGCAGGACATCGACGACCTGGCGCGCGGTCTGGACTGCGGTCCGAACCAGCGCTTCCTCCGTCGCGCCGCCGATATGGGGCGAGAGAACCACGCCGTGCGCACCGAGGAGCGGATGGACGGCCGGCGGCGGCTCGGTCTCGAAAACGTCCATGGCCGCGCCGCGCAGGTGGCCAGAGCCGACAGCCTCGATCAGCGCCGCGCTGTCCACCAGCGCACCGCGCGCGGTGTTCACAAGGATAGCCCCCGGCTTCATTGCCGCGAAGCGTCCCGCGTCGAACAGCCCGCGCGTCCGGTCCGTGAGGCGCTGGTGCAAAGACACGATATCGGCCTCGTTCAGGGCCGCATCGAGGTCGGGCGCGGGTTCGAACCCCGCCGCCTCGATCGCCGCCGCACCCACGCTGGGACTGTGCACCAGCACCCGCATGCCGAAGCCCGCCCGCGCGATCTCCGCCGTCCGCCGCCCGATGGTGCCGAAGCCCACGATCAGCAGCGTCTTTCCCGAAATCTCTATGAAGTCGCGGGTATAGCGGTAATCGAAATTGTCTTCACGGGTCGCTTCATCGGCTTCCCGGATACGCTTGGCCACCGCCATGATCTGCCCGAACACATGCTCGGCGACCGATTGCACGTTGGCCTCGGGCGTGAAGACCACCGGCAGCCCCAGCTCCCGCGCCGTATCGAGATCCACCGGGTCGAGGCCGGTCCCGTGGTTGCCCAACACCCGAAGCTTCGGTGCGGCTCGCATCGCCGCGCCGCTCAGCCCGGCGTTGCGGGTGATCGCCGCGTCGCAAGGCACGATCTCGGCCGCCACGGTTTCCATGTCCTGTGCGCTCGCCATGCGCGCCTCGATTCCGGCAGCCTCGAGGAGCGCGACTCCGTCGGGGTGTATCGGCTGGATCAGGAGGCAGATCATGAAGCAACTCGGGCGATGCGCCGGCCCTCGAAGACCTCCGCTGCCGCTTCAGCGCCGACGAAGACGCCCCCCGCCTTCGGCACGTAAGCCAGAAACTGCGTCAGCCGCTCCACCCAGTCGGGTCGCCCCATGGAGCCGGTGTGAAACAGCATGTGCACGATCTGTGCCCGCCCTTCGGCCTGCGCACGGTCGCGTATCGCGCCCCAGACCCGCTTGTGATTGTCGATATCGGACTGCTCGATCTGCAGGAAATTTCCGTAGTTCACACCCCCGCCGTCAGAGCCGATGGGGATTTCCAAAACTCCCGAAGCCGCGCCGGTGCCTTCCGGGGCCCGGGGGTTCTCGGGAAGGTCGTAGGCGCTCAGACTGCTCTCTGTCCAGACCGCCTCGCGGTCGGGCTTGTCGAGGCCGGGAAGGCTGGACAGGTCGATGCCGATCTCGTGTTCGCTCAGCACGTCGTTCATGAAGGTCGCATAGGCATTGTGCCCGCCGCGATAGGCGACCGGGGTCAGCCCGCCTTCCACAAGCCGGCGGTGGCAGTCGGCGAACACCTCACGCACATGCTCTTCTTCGCCGAAGCGGACGCCCCCGCCCTTGATTTCCTCGTGAAGGTGAACGGCGATTTCGGCTCCGCGGTCGGCCCATTCACGATAGACCTCGAGCAATGGCGGCTCGTAATAGGCTGTCCGGCAGTACGTGCCGGAATGGGGTGTCAGCACGGCGCAGCCACCGGTCATGTCCAGCATCATCCTGCCCAGCTCGCGGGTCTCTTGGATGCTCAGTTCGGGCTTCGGCGGGTCGATGCGGAAATCGCGCCCGGGATCGAAGGGGGCGAACACAAGCCAATTCACATCGACGACCGGCACAAGCCAGACATCCGGGTTATCGGTCTCTCTCATCGCTGCTGCCCCGCGGTCCTCGTGACGGGCCCAATGTCGGGGCAGCCGCTTGCGCAGACAAATACATTAATGCAATCCATTAATTCATGAAGGCAAACAATATCACGTTGCGCCAGCTTCGGGCCTTCGTGGCGGTCTCCGACCACTCCAGCTTCGTCGCCGCGTCCAAGGCCATCGGGCTGTCGCAACCCGCGCTCAGCCAGAGCGTGCGCCAACTCGAGGCCGAACTGGGCGCGCGACTTTTCACTCGCACGACCCGCAGCGTGCATCTCACGGGCATCGGGCTGAGTTTCCTGACACATGCCCGCCATGTCCTGCGCCTGCTCGATGACATCGCGCACGACATGCGCGAGACCATAGACCGGCGCAGCGGACGGCTGGTGGTGGCCTGCCTGCCCTCCGTCGCCTGGCGGCTGATGCCGCCCGCCATTGCGGAAAGCGCCAAGCTCTTTCCCGACATGCGCATCGTCGTTCAGGACACCAACATGCGCGCCATCCGCGACGCCGTCCTCAGCGGCGCGGCCGACATCGGGATCGGCAGCCTCGCGGGCAAAATGTCCGAGTTCTCTTCTGTCAAGATCGCGCTCGACCGGATGCACGTGCTTTTCCCGCAAGGCCATTCCTTCGAGGCGCTCGAGACTGTTGGGTGGGCCGATCTTGCCGGTTATCCCGTCGTCGGCATGACCGGGGCAACCGGCGTTCGGGAAATCGTCGACGAAGTCGCGGCGGAAACCGGGCTTAAGCTCGACTACACCTCCGAGGTCTCGAACCTCGCCACGCTGATCGGACTTGTCGAGCAAGGGGCTGGCGTCACGATCGTGCCCGGGCTCGCGCTGCCGCGCATGGGCCATCCGGGCCTCGAATCCCGAACCCTGGTCGCACCTGAAACCAGCCGTGAAACCGGTGTGATCTGGCGCCGCAGCTCCGCGGCCACGCCGGAGGCCGCGCGTCTTCTCAAGGCGATGAATGCGGTGCGCTCCGGAGGCACCGTGGACGGCGAAGGCACCGCCTTCGACTGGTGCGACTTCCAGGTTCCCGACGAGATCTGACATCGGCTCACCCCGCCGCATCGAGTGCTCCCAGCACCCGAGCCGGCGTTGCCGGTATTTGCCAAAGCGCGGCCCTGCGGGGTGCGAGCGCGTCGTTCACAGCATTCATGACCGCCCCCGCCGCACCCGCCGTACCGGCCTCGCCGACGCCGGTATGACGCGGAGGCCCCCCGGCCGTGGTCTCTGGCGCTTGAACGTGGTGCACTGTGATGTCGGGCGTCTCCACGGGCATCGGCACGCGGTACTCCGCAAGGGAACCTGTCAGGAGTTGTCCTTCGCAGTCGTAGACGAGTTCCTCGGTCAGTGCCGCTCCGAGACCTTGCGCCACGCCGCCCTTAATCTGTCCGTCGACCATCAGTGCGTTCACGACCGGCCCGCACCAATGCGCCACAGCGTGCTTGACCGCCCGCACCAGACCCGTTTCCGGGTCGATCTCGACGCAGGACAATTGCACGCCGCAACCTGCGCGGAACGGCGCGTCGAGCGGCCCGAAGCTTGCCGAGGCAACCAGCCGCGGCTGTCTTCCTCCCGGCAGCTCATGCGGCCGGAAATGCGCCAGGGCGGCAAGCTCCCCGAGGTCGAGACCCGTCGGCCCGTCCTCGGTGATGATCCCGCCGTGACGCAGGTCGAGCGACGACGCCGGGCGCTGCAGAAGGTCACCCGCGATCTCCAGGATCTCGGCGCGCAACTGTCGCGCCGCATCCCACGCCGCGTGTCCGCCGATCGCCAGCGAGCGCGACCCCCAGGTTCCGCCGCCGGGGCCGGAAGAGGCGGTATCGCCCGTGCTCAGCCGCACCCGCTCGAGCGGCACGCCAAGCGTTCCTGCAAGGATCTGCGCCACCCCGGTTTCCACGCCCTGTCCCTGCTCGGTGACACTCGATGTGGCGGCGATGGCGCCGTTCGGCTCAAGCCGCACGGTGCAGTAGTCCCGCGTGCTGACCCTCACGTTTCCGTTGCCGTAGAACCCCGGGCCGCGCGAGGTCATCTCGATGAACACCGCGATGCCGTAGCCCGCGAGCAACCCGCGGCCCCGCGCGTCGTCGCGCCAGGTATCGAGCGCCGGACGCGGATGCGCGGCCTCGAGCGTGTCGAGGCAGGCCCCGAAGGGCAGCGGTTCGAACTGCACTCCCAGCGCCGATGGCGCGCGCCCTTCTCCGTATAGCGCGAAATTTTGCCGCCGCAGGGTCCAGGGGTCGGCCCCGATCCGCCGCGCGGCGAGATCCACCAGCCCCTCCGTCACCGCCGCCGCGATGGGATGCCCCACACCACGATAGTGTCCCGACAGCCCCATGTTGGTAAACACGGCCCGACTGCGGGCCTTGGCGGTCTCAAGTGCATAGGGAGCCCCCGTGAGGCTCAGCACGGCCCGCCCCTCGCCGGCGCTCGACCGAGGGTACTGGGAATACGGCCCGATCGCGTGCACGTCGTCGGCCTCGATCGCCCGCATTTGCCCATCGCCATCCAGCGCAAGACGAGCCTCGACGCGGTGATGCCGTGCCTGGATGTCGCTGGCCATGGATTCCAGCCGATCGGCGATGAACCTCACCGGTCGCCCGAGAAGCCGTGCGGCGGCCGCAACTGCCATTTCGTCGGCATACATCTGCTGCTTGATACCGAACCCCCCGCCCACGTCGGGGCAGATGATCCGCACCAGGTGCGCCTCGATGCCCAGGAGCGCGGCGAAGGCCTCCTGCATGGCTGCCGGGCACTGGTGAGAATGGTGCACCGTCAGGCTGCCCTCCCCGGGCGCATAGTCCGCGATAAGCCCCCTCGCTTCCAAGGGGACACCAGTGTGCCGACCGAACTCGAACCGAGCGCCGACGACAATGTCGCCGCCTTCGAAGCCCCGTCCTGCTTCGGCCTCCAGGCACAGGTTCCCCGGCGCCTCGGGATGGATCGGGGGCACATCCCCGGCCAGAGCCGCGTCGATATCCGCCACCGCCGGCAGCGGGGCATACTCCACCTCGATCAGTTCCAGCGCGTCCTCGCAGGCGGCCCGGCTCTCGCCCACGACGAGCGCCACGGGCTCGCCGACGTGGCGCACCCGGTCCCTCGCCAGCGCGGACTGTTCGGGGGCGACCATTGTCGGAAACAGCCCATGGGCGCCGCGCCAAGGCTTCAGGACGGCCGCGAGGTCGTCATGGAAGAACACAGCGTCGATCCCGACGGCCCCCCTCGCATTCTCAGCGTCGACGGAAAGGATCTCAGCGTGGGAATAGGGGCTGCGGAGGAGCGCCGCTTCACGAGCACCCCGCACCGACAGATCCGCGAGGTAACGCCCCCGGCCGGTCACGAGCCGGGGCCAGCGGAGCCCGGGCGCACCGGTCATCGCACGAGCTCCTTGGCCGCTTCTTCGACCGCGTCGACGATCGGTCCATATCCCGTGCAGCGACAAAAATTGCCCGCCAGCGCCTCGCGGATCGCGTCCCGGTCCGGTGTGGGGTTCTCCGCCAGCAACTCGCGCGCCGCCAAGAGCATCCCGGGCGTGCAGAAACCGCACTGCAGCCCGCCATTGGAGATGAAAGCCGCCTGCAAGGCCCGCGTCACGCGGTCGCCGGCGTCGGACAGGCCCTCCAGCGTCTCGACCCGACGGCCCTGCACCGAGGCGGCCAGCGTCGTGCAACTGCGCCGGGTCCTGCCGTCCAACAGCACCGTGCAGGCACCGCAGATGCCCTGCCCGCAGCCAATGTGCACCGAGGTCGCAGCGCAAGCTTCACGCAGGAGTTCTGACAGGAGCATACGCGGCTCCACCTCCGCGGCAACGGCGCGCCCGTTCACCTCGCATTCCACGGACACCCGGTTCATGCAGCCTCCGCCAGGTGCCGCGCCGCGCGCGCCACGGCCACGCCCGCGAGCCGTGCGCGCACCGCGTCCTGGGCGCTACCGGCGAGATCGGACCGTGCCGCCTCGCTCGCCGCCTCCAGCAGGTCCGTGTCCCATGCTTCTGGCGGGGCGGATGCCAGAACCGCCCCCGCACTTCCGGCCAGAAACGTTGAATCGCCCGCGCCGAAGACCGCCACCCGGAGATCGCCGTCTGCGCGCCACGCCACTGCCGCTCCGGCGAGCGCATAGTCGCCCCGGCGCTCGGCGATCTCGTGAAAGCCGAAGCGGTCGCCCGGTGCGGCCGCATCGAACTCCACCTCGACGAGCATCTCGTCGGGCGCAAGCGCCGTGTCCATCGCCCCCAGAAAAAAGCGTTCCGCCTCCACGACCCGCGTGCCCGCGGCCGACGCAAGGTGCATTCGCGCGCCCAGCGCCAGCGCGATGGCGGGGTACTCCGCCGCGGGATCGCCCAGTGCCAGCGCCCCGCCAAGCGTGCCTGCGTTGCGAACTGTGGGCGTCGCCACCGACCGCGCCGCCTCCGCCAGCAGCGGTGCCGTCCCGGCGATTCCGGGATCGTGCTCGACAGTCCGATGGCGCACCAGCGCACCCAGCCGCAGAACGCCCTTTTCGGCTGCGACGCCGGACAGCCCGTCCAACCCGCCGATGTCCACTACCACCCCGGGCTGTGCCAGCCGGAAGCACAGCATCGGCACGAGGCTTTGTCCGCCCGCCAGCAACGCCGCCTCGTCACCGTGCGCGGCGAGCGCCGCCAGCGCCTCGTCGACCGTTTCCGCGCGCAGATAGTCGAAGCGCGCCGGTGTCATGTGCCGGCCGGTTCCCGCCCGCGCTCGTGGAACAGCCGGTCGATTCCGACGTCGTCGGCCCAGATCCTGCGATGCGCTTCCTCCAGGTAGGGTTTCAGCCCGTCCACCCGCGCGCGGATCTCTGCGAAGTCGCGGCTGAACTGAGGCATCACTTCCTCGACGCGGCGCGCCAGTTCCGCCTCGTCGATGAGGGTCGAGCGCCCGTCCTCGATGACCACACGCCCCTCGACGATGACCATGCGCACCCCCCGGCCGGCTTCGGTATAGACGAGTTGGCGCACAGCGCTGTTGAGGGGCAGGAACGACGGGTCAATCAGGTCCAGCAGCACGATGTCTGCCCGCTTGCCGACTTCGATTGCGCCAAGATCATCGGAGCGCCCGATACATGCCGCCCCGCCCGAGGTCGCCGCCTCGAACATCTTCGCGGCCTGCGGTGGTCCCGGTTCATGGTCCGCGATGGCGGTGACCATGGCGGCGAACTTCATCGCCTCGAACATGTTCTGCGCGTCCGAACAGGAACAATTGTCGCAACCGAGCCCATAGCCGACGCCGGCTTCCTGCAGGCGCCTGACCGGCGGCACCCCGCTCTTCAGCTTCAGGTTCGACAACGGGTTCAGCACGCATCGCGTGCCGGTCTCCGCCAGAAGGTCGATCTCGTCGTCCAGAAGCCAAACGGAATGCGCCAGATTGAGACGCGGGCTCAGGAGCCCCTCGTAATGCAGGGCCCTCACCAGCGATCCGCCGTGTTCGGGGCAGGCGACCCGCGCCTGAAGCGCCATGCCCTTCGACTCGTAGAAGTGGGTGAAGATCTGCAGGTCGTATTTCTCCGACATCTCGCGCGTCCGCTGCAGGAGCTCGTGAGTGCAGCGTTCGGGCGCTGAGGGGCCGAGTGCCCAGCCGATGGTCGGATGCCTGGGGCCCTTGAGATAGGCTTCCTCGAAATGCGCGATCTGGTCGATCTTCGCGTCGGGTTCGGCGGCGGTGGAGAGCTTGTCGTGATATTCCGGCGGGAACACCTCGGGCCAGTGCGGGATCGTGCCGATGCCCTTGCGGTCTGCATACTGCAGGGCGATCACGGCCCGAAGGCCGAGTTCCTCGTAGGCCTCCACCACCGCCGACAGGTGATCGGGATCGAACGGGAACAGGGTCACCATGTCCTGCACGGTGGTCATGCCCGATTTCAGGCACTCCAAAGCACCGAGGAGGGTGCGCACCTTGATCTCTTCGCGCGACCGCTTCGGGTACTGCGGCGGCAGGGCCAGGAGACGCCACGTCTCCAGTGGCTCTTCCTCCATCAGGCCCTTGGCCAGCACGTCGTGGGAGTGGTAATGCGCGTTGATGAAGCCGGGGATTACCAGCCGGTCGGTGGCGTCGATGCGCCGGCAATCGGGACGCTGGGCGGCCTCCGCCGACAGGTCGCTTCCAATGGCGGCGATTATGCCGTCCACCACGAGCAGATCCACCCGCTCGGGCCGATGCTGGTCGCCATCTGGCAGCATCACCCTCCCGCCCTCGATCAACAGCGCGGGGGCCTCGATCTTCGTCGTCATGTCTTTTCAGTCCTCGTGATTACCTGGAGCCGGCGTAGAACGATACCCGGCGTTCCAGTAGCTCGATCAGCCCGATCAGCGTGAAGGAGAGGGCGAAGATCACGATGATCAGCGCCCAGAACCGCTCCATCAGGAACATCGAAAGATAGGTGTCGAAGAGCCCGCCAAAGCCGATCAGGGCGATGATGATCTGGCCGACGATCACGCCTTTGACTGCGCGGATCACCGCAAGCCGAAGGCCGGTTATGATCTCCGGCAGCGCCGCGGGCACGACGATCTCGAACACGATCCGCCGGCGCGAACAGCCGAAGACCTTGCCCATCTCGACCAGCGAGTTCGACACGTGGGAGACGCCCGCCTGGGTGTCGATGATGACCACCCAGACCGAGAACAGGAACACCGTCGCGATGACCGTGGCCTCCCCGATGCCCAGAAGGGGCATCAGCGCCGGAACCACGGCCGTCAGCGGAGCGGACAGGAAGAGGTTGACCCACACCGACAGCAGCTTGTCCGCGCGCCGGCTCAGACCCATCATGATGCCCACCGGGATTCCCACCGCGATGGCCAGGCCGAGGCCGATCAGGAAGGTTCTCGCCGTCAGCTTCAACGCGTCCCAGAAGGTCTGGCTGCCCGACAGGTCCAGTATCGCGCCCCAGGTGGCCGACAGCGGAGGGATCAGATCGACCCAACCCATCCGGCCGACAAGCTCCCAGAGCGCCGCCCAGAAGATGAGCGACCAGAACGGCGAGTACCGCATCAGCCGGCCCCACGCGGAGGATGGACCGGAGCGGCGGCGCCGTGACGGGACGGGGGCGGTGTCGGGACTACTCGACATATTGCTTCAGGCTCGCCCAGATCTCGTCCACGAGTTCGATGTAGGCGGGCTCCCTGCGGATGCCGTCGATGTCGCCGCTGCGGTCGAGCTCCGGACGGATCACCGTCTGGACACGTCCAGGCCGCCTGCGGAGGATCGCCACCTGATCGGCGAGATAAACCGCCTCCTCGATCGAGTGCGTCACGAAGATAACCGTCTTGTTCTCGATTTTCAGGAGGTCGAGCAGGTCTTCCTGCAGCTTGCGGCGCATCTGCTCGTCCACAGCCGAGAACGGCTCGTCCATGAGCAGGACATCGGCATTGACGGTCAGCGCCCTTGCCAGCCCGCATCGCTGGCGCATACCGCCCGAGAGTTCGTGCGGGTATTGCTCCTCGAACCCGGCGAGGCCGACCTCGGCGATATACTTGCGCGCTTTCTCCTCGCGCTCCTTTTTCGCCACGCCCTGGGCACGCAGGCCGAAGGCCACGTTGTCGAGTACCGTCGCCCACGGAAGAAGCGCGAAGTCCTGGAACACAAGTGCCCGGTCGGGCCCCGGCCCCTCGACCTCCCGACCGTTCACGTAGACCGCCCCAGCCGTTGGCTCGAGCAGTCCCGCGATGATCTTCAGCAGCGTGGTCTTGCCACAGCCCGAAGGGCCCAGAAGCGCGGTCAACTGACCCTCCGGCACCTCGAGGTTCGCGCCATCGAGCGCAACGGTCCCGCCGGGATAGACAAGCCCCACGTCCCGCGCACTCAGAATCGAGTCGGTCGCAGCGGCGGGTATCGGCGTCGCCGATTGGGCCGTTGGTGCGTTCATGTCCGCTTCTCCATCCGGAACAGCCTTGTTTCGAGGGTTTGCATCAGCCCCAGCGTAATCGCCGCGACGACGAGGATCGACACGATCGCGGCGAACATCTTGGCGTATTCCGCAAGGTACCGGTTGTAGGTGATCAGGTCGCCGATGCCCGTGGGGGTGATCAGTAACTCGGCCAGCACGATGCCGATGAAGGCGCCGGAAATTCCCAGCCGCAGCCCGGCGA
The DNA here is from genome assembly GCA_964588375.1 of uncultured Rhodobacterales bacterium. Classification (GTDB taxonomy): domain Bacteria; phylum Pseudomonadota; class Alphaproteobacteria; order Rhodobacterales; family Rhodobacteraceae; genus JASJAR01. The sequence goes on from CAZPPH010000052.1 coordinate 16,354, forward strand.
AGATCATTTCGCTGGCCGCAGGCAGGATCACCAGTCGGATCGTGTCCCAGCGCGAACACATGAAGCTGCGCGACATCGCAAGCAGCGACGGGCTTACGGACTGGATGCCCTTGTAGGAATTAAGGGCCACCAGCGGCAGGCCGAGGATCACGATGGCCACGATCTTCGCACGGTCGTTTATCCCGTACATGTAGGTCAGAAGAGGGATGATAGCCGAGACCGGCGCGGTCTGAAAGATCACGAGGAGCGGGATCAGGAACCATTCTGCGGTCCGCATCAGTCCCACGCTCACCCCGATGGTGACGCCGCCCACGATGGTGATGAAAAGGCCGATCAGCAGCGGCGGAAGGCTGTCGGCATAGGCCGCGGCAAACTCTCCGTTGAACAGCATCTGGGAAAAGGCCACCGCGACCTCGCTCGCCGCCGGAAGGGCGCGGCTGACACCGGACCGCCCCACGACCTCCCAGATGCCGAAGACGATGGCGAAAGACGCAAGCTTCCACCCCAGCGTCGACCAGAAGTCCGTCGTGCCACCCCCCTTGGCGCTGTCGACGGCGGTTGTGGCGCCGTCCGCAACGGCCGATGTCGGATTGCTCATCCCGTAATGCCCCCGGTCGTGCCCTGATCGTCCTGTCGTGGCTTCGAATGTCGAGACCGCAGCCTCGTGAGGCTGCGGCTCTTCGCCCGAACCTCGAGCGGATGTTACTGCATCGAGGCCTTCGCGGCATCGATCACGTCGAAGGTCCAGAAATCCAGCGGGTCCAGCTCGGCGGGATCTCCCTCAAGGGCACCCGAGAGGGTGAGGAAGGCGATGTCGGCTCGCGCGGCCTCCATGCTGCCACCGCTCTCGGGGAAAAGGTCCGCCTCGGTCGCGGTCTCGAAATAGGGCGTGATCTCGTCGACCATCTCCTGCGGCAAGTCGGGCAGAAGGCCCATCTCTTCGCGCAGCTTCGCAGGAAGCGCCGGGTCGGCGTTGAACTCGGCCGCGACCTTCATCAGCTCTTCGACGAGGATTTGCACCGCCTCGGCGTTCTCCTCGAGGAAGTCCGTCCGCGCGAACAACAGACTGTCGGACGCCGTCGCATCACCCAGCGGGAGAAGGCCAAACCTGTCGGGTTGCTCCCCCATCACCAGCCGGGTGTTGGTGATGTCGAGGAACGTTGCATTGATCGTGCCCTGACGCAGCGCCACGGCCCGCACTTCCGAACCGGGAACATAGCTGAGCTCGGAAAACTCGATGCCCTGCACGGTCTCGATGAACCGTGCGATCGCTTCGGTACCGGAGCCGCGGGCATGCACCGTGATCGGCGCGCCGTCCATGTCCTCCCACGAGGAGATCTGGGTCTTGTCGACGACAGGGAAATAGGCGCTCATCCGCAGCTGGTAGAAGTTTCGCACCGGAGCGTCGTCCAGTGTCTGCAGCGGCGCATAAGCGGTCCCCACGCCGATCTCGACCTGGCCGTTCAGGACCGCCTGGAACACGATGTCGTCCGATCTCAGCGACACCAGTTCGGCTTCCACCCCGCGCGCCTTGGCGCGCTCGATGGCGACCAACTGGACGAGGTTCTCGCCGGTGATCGTGTCCGCCTCAGCAAGTGTGATCGTCTGCGCCACCGCGCCCGTTCCTGCCAGCAGCCCCGCAGCCGCCAGGAAAGTTGCGGCACTGCCGCGAAGTCTCTCGAAATTCAGCACTGTCAGATCTCCCGTCCGATGCATGTCAGGCGCTTTGCGATGTGCAGTCGAATTTCATCCGACAATCCCGGTTCCCCCTGTTGGACCCGTCGCGCCCTTTCAACAGCGTCCATATTGTGCTCCTTCGAAGCAAATCCAAAGTCGCAATGGATTAAGTGAGGCGACTTATGAATGACCCGGCGGCCAGGCCGCGACCTCCCGTGCCGCCTTTGCGGGCAGGTCAGAAAACAACCGGCCGAAGGGGGTCAGCGCTTTGGCGGGGACGCCGGTGAGCGCCAGCCCGCCCCAGAGCGTCAGCGCCACCGAGTCGAGCACCGGCAGCCCGAATTCCGCCTCCACGAGGGCAGCGGCCCGCGCACCCCGATAATTGGTGCACATCACGGCCGCAGTATCCACGCCTGCGCCCTTGCGGATCGCCAGACGCAACTCCTCCGCCACCAGCTCTTCGGAGTACTCCGCATAGGAGAAGTTGCCTGCATCCTCGAGGCACCTCTCCGTCACCACCTCAAGCCCCAGGCTTTCCAGATTGCCGACCACGAGGTCCTGCACCTGCCGGGTGTAAGGGGTCACGAGCGCCATCCTGCGTGTACCCAGAGCCTCGAAGGCGGCCCGGTAGAACTGCATGGTCGTGGCCGATGCGACGCCCGTGGCCACGGACAAGCGCCGCGCCAGTTCGTCGTCGCGTGACAGCCCGAGCCAACTGGCCGCAGTCCCGTTCCAGAGAATGCAATCGGGCCGGGCGTCGGCCAGCAGGCGGGCTGCGGACACCAGCCCGTCGAAGCCGAACTGGTCCGACGACTTGTCCGAAGTCGAGATATGGGTGACCCCCAGCCTGGCGAAGTGGATCGACAACAGGTCGCTCAGGGGCGCGGCCATGCGCGCCGTTTCCGGTTCGGCCACCGTGTTCGACGACGGGGCGATCATGCCGATCCGGCGCCACATGTCGCCGGGCCTGTCGCGGCGGTCGGGGTATCCCGGCTGCGGCCCCGAGGGCGAGTTCGTAGGTCCGTCGTTCTTCATTCCCATGCTTCCTTTCGCGGCCTTCCGGCGCCCCGCTCCGGTTCAGACCGGCCCTATCCTGCGGTTGCGCCGCAATAAACCCGCCATCCGCGGTATTCGGCGATTTGGGTGGCTCCTTTGAGGCCGGCCGGCTCGACGAGAAACCCCTGCTCAGCGCGTCCGCAATGACACTCACTGACGGCACAAGAAACGATCAGTTGCCC
>CAZPPH010000053.1:0-11598 GCA_964588375.1 uncultured Rhodobacterales bacterium
TACCTGAATGAGCAGATGAAGGCCATTCAGAAGGAGCTGGGCGACGGCGAGGACGGGGCCAACGAGGTGGCCGAGCTCGAGGAGAAGATCGCCAACACGAAGTTCTCCAAGGAGGCCCGCGAGAAGGCGGAGGCCGAGCTGAAGAAGCTGAAGTCGATGAGCCCGATGAGCGCCGAGGCGACCGTCGTGCGCAATTACCTCGACTGGATGCTGTCGATCCCGTGGGGCGTGAAGAGCCGCGTCAAGAAGGACCTCGGCCGGGCCGAGAAGGTGCTCGACGACGACCATTACGGCCTCGAGAAGGTCAAGGAGCGGATCGTCGAGTATCTCGCCGTCCAGCAGCGTTCGAAGAAGCTGAAGGGGCCGATCCTGTGCCTCGTCGGGCCTCCGGGCGTCGGCAAGACCTCGCTCGGCCAGTCGGTGGCGCGGGCGACGGGGCGCGAGTTCATCCGCATCTCGCTCGGCGGTGTCCGTGACGAGAGCGAGATCCGGGGTCACCGGCGGACCTACATCGGGTCGATGCCGGGCAAGATCATCCAGGCGATGAAGAAGGCCAAGACGACGAACCCGCTGATCCTGCTCGACGAGATCGACAAGATGGGCCAGGACTTCCGGGGCGACCCGGCGTCGGCCATGCTCGAGGTGCTCGACCCCGAGCAGAACGCGACCTTCTCCGACCATTACATGGAGGTGGAATACGACCTCTCGAACGTGATGTTCCTCACCACGGCGAACACCTACAACATGCCGAGCCCGCTTCTGGACCGGATGGAGATCATTCCGCTGGCGGGTTACACCGAGGACGAGAAGGCCGAGATCGCCAAGCAGCACCTCATCGCCAAGCAGGTGAAGAACCACGGGCTGAAGCCTTCGGAGTTCGAGCTGACCGACGAGGCGCTGAAGGAGGTGATCCGCACCTATACCCGCGAGGCGGGGGTGCGGAACCTCGAGCGCGAGATCGCCAAGATCGCCCGGAAGGCGGTGACGAAGATCGTCCGCAAGGAGGTCGACAAGGTCGTGGTCACGCCGGAGAACCTCGACGACTTCCTCGGGGTGAAGAAGTTCCGCTACGGGCTTGCCGAGAAGGAGGACGCCGTGGGCGTCGTCACCGGGCTCGCCTATACCTCGGTGGGTGGCGAGCTTCTGTCGATCGAGGCGCTCAGGCTGCCGGGCAAGGGCCGGATGAAGACGACCGGCACGCTCGGCGACGTGATGAAGGAATCGATCGACGCGGCATCGAGCTACGTTCGCTCGATCGCGCCGAGTATCGGGGTGAAGCCGCCCGCGTTCGACAAGATCGACATCCACGTCCACGTTCCCGAGGGCGCGACGCCGAAGGATGGCCCGTCCGCGGGTCTGGCGATGGTGACCTCGATCGTCTCGGTGCTGACGGGCATCCCGGTCCGCAAGGACATCGCCATGACCGGCGAGGTCACCCTGCGCGGCAACGCGCTCGGGATCGGGGGCCTGAAGGAGAAGCTGCTCGCGGCGCTTCGGGGGGGCGTGAAGACCGTGCTCATCCCCGAGGAGAACGAGAAGGACCTTCGCGACATCCCCGACAACGTGAAGGAGGGGCTCTCGATCATCCCGGTCAGTCATGTCTCCGACGTGCTGAAGCTGGCGCTGGTGCGCGAACCCGAGCCCATCGAATGGGACGAGGCGGCGGAGGAGGCTGCGGCCCTCGAAGCAGCGAAGACCGACACCGGGCGGCAGGCAACAGCGCACTGAACCGGTGGCGCATATCGACATGGAAAGGGCATCCCGTCTCGGGGTGCCCTTTTTCCTTGGCTATCTCGCTTGGAAGCGGGAACCGGACCCGCGCGGCCCGGTCATGCGGAAGCGAAGGGTCAAGGCGGACCGCGTGACCGCGAATGAAGGCTGCCCGCTCTCGGGGCGGGGATGACGGAAGCGGGATCGGGGCGGTCGCGCCGCTGCGGGCGCGTCCCGGAGCGAGGCGCCTCGAAGATAGCCGTTGTGCCAAGAAGAAGGGGCGCCCCCACGACGCCCCTTCAGAGGTCCTCACCCCTCGAACCGACACTCCGGTCCGGCGTAGTCCCCGGCGGCAGTTTGGCGGTGTCCTGCGGGATCGGGCAATGGGCAATGACGCGCGGCACGATCCCGGGTGACAATTGTGGCATGTCGGATACTGTGCCGCGAAACGGAGAACGGGATGGCGATTTCCAAACAAGAGAAGACCACGGGGACGAGGGCCGCTGAGGCGACGGCCGGTGCGACGCCGAAGCCGGACCGGCCCGAGGTCGAAACGGTGAACGGCGCGGCGACCCTAGAGGAAGCATCCGTGAGCCCACTGAAGAAGCGCGAGCTGATCGACGGCGTGGCGGCCGAGACCGGTCTGAAGCGGCGTGAGGTCAGGGCGGTGACCGAGGCGGTGCTCTCGGTCATGGGCGGTGCGCTGGCCGATGGCCGGAGCCTGAACCTCGAACCGCTCGGCAAGCTCAGGGTCGCGAAGTCGACCGACAACGAGGGCAGCCGGGTGCTGACCTGCAAGCTGCGCCGGAAAACGCCGGCGCCGGCGGAGGAGTAGGGGCCACTGGGTCCGCCCGGCCGGCGCAATCGGTATCTTGCAGGGCCGGGCGAGTGAGGGTAAGGGAGCGGCGCTTGGGTGATTAGCTCAGTGGTAGAGCGCTTCGTTCACATCGAAGATGTCGGCAGTTCGAATCTGTCATCACCCACCACTTGGCCCTCCGGGTATTTCCGCGACGCGCGCATCGGTTTGCCGGCACCGGGAATGTCGGGGATGCCGGGCCTCTGGAAGACCGGCGGCGGTTCAGACATAGGCGGGGACACCAGACAGTGGGAATATGGCCTTCGCGGCACTGATCCGCGGTTTCGTCAGGAAGTCGCTGCGCTGGTGTCGTCACCATCCGGCGCAACCGCGGGTTTGAACCGATGCGGTGGACGCTCTCTCTGCCCCGGTCCCAGAACGAGAAGGGCGGGGGTCAACACGAGCGTCATGACGGTCGAGACGGTCAGGCCGCCGACGACGGCGGCGGAGAGTTCTGTCCACCATTGCGTCGAGGGCGCACCGTGGACGATGTCGCGGCCGTAGAAATCCACGGTCAGCGCCAGCACCATCGGCATCAGCCCGAGACCCGTCGTCACCGACGTCAGGATCACCGGTCGCATGCGCAGGACACCCGTGCGCAGCGCCGCCTCGCGGGCGCTTTGCCCGGCCCCGCGCAGCCGGTTGTAAGTGTCGATGAGGACGATGTTGTCGTTTACCACGACACCGGCGAGCGCGATCATTCCAATTCCGCCCATGACCACGCCGAACGGACGTCCCATGACCAACAGGCCGAGAAGCACGCCCGTGATAGAGAAGAAGATCGCGGTGAAGACCACCAGCGCCTGATAATAGCTGTTGAACTGCAACAGCAGGATGCCGAACATCAGGGCGATCGCTGCGACGAACGCCGCCGCGAGGAACTCGATGGCCGCCTGCTGCTCCTCGGCCTCTCCCTTGAAGGACCACTGCGCGCCCTCCGGAAGACCCTCTTCGGACAGCTCCGCGCTCAGCGCCTCGACCTGGTCGTTGACGAGACGGCCGGCCGCGACGTTGGCTTCGATGATGGCGCTGCGGGTCTGGTCCACCCGTCGGATCGTGCCGGTCCTCGGAGCCGGTGTCAGGTTCACGAAGTTCTCGATGGGCACAAGACCGGCCACGGTCGGCACCCGGAGGCCGCCGAGTTCGGCGAGCGTCCGCTCCTCGGCGGGAAACCGCACCCGAATTGGCACCGGCTCGTCGGCGTCGGCGGGCCGGTACTCCGCGATCTCGACACCCTGGGTCAGAAGCTGCACGGCCTGCCCGAGAAGGCTGACATCCGCTCCGAAACGTGACGCCTCCGAACGGTCGACATCGATACGCCATTCCACCCCGGGCAGGGACCGCGTGTCGGTGACGTCGGTGAAGCCGCCGATCCGGTCCATCATCGCGTAGACCGCCTCGACGCCCGCATCGAGGACCTGCGGGTCCTCGGAACGCAGCTCGAGGTTCACGGGCTTTCCGGGGGTCGGCCCCATGCTCGGAAGGCGGACCTGCACCTCGATGCCCGCGATATCGCCCATGTCAGAACGGATTTGCGCGCCGATCCGCTTTGCCGGCGCACGCTGGTCCCATTCGACGAGTTCGAGGGTCAGGCGGCCGATCACTTCGGCATCGTCGGCCCCGAGCATCGTGCGGGCATAGACGCTCTCCACGTCGTCGCGTTGCGCCAGCCGTCGTTCCACGAGGCGGACGAAGTCGTCGCGTTCGTAGATCGAGGAATTGTCGCGCGAACGCACCTCGACAACCAGCGTCTCGGGCTCGATTTCGGGAAAGAAGGCAAGACCGGTGCCGTGCAGCGAATATGCCGTCAGCGCCGAGACGAGCGCGGCGACCGAGATCAGAACCACGGCCAGCGGACGGGCCAGCGCGCGGTTGAGAAAGTGCGCGTAAAGGCCGGCGACGCCCTCGAGGCGGCGGGGGTCGCCTTGCTCGGACTCGTAGAGAAGACGTTTCGCCCGGGCGGACTGCGGCCGTCTTCGTCCGACGGCGCCTCCGAGGACGGGAACGAAGACGAGCGCCATGAGGAGCGAGGCCGATAACGTCAGCAGAACGGTGATCGGCAGGTACTTCATGAATTCACCGACGACGCCGCTCCAGAACAGGAGCGGCACGAAGACCGAAAGCGTCGTGGCCACGGACGCGATGATCGGCCACGCCATCCGTTTGGCCGCGGCCGCATACGCCTCACGCGGGGTGTCGCCGCTCTCGAGCCTGCGGTCGGCGTATTCGACGACGACGATCGCGCCGTCCACAAGCATGCCGACGACGAGGATCAGGGAGAACAGCACGATGATGTTCATCGTGTGCCCCATGGCCCAAAGAGCGGCCACGCCGGCAAGGAATGCGCCGGGGATGGCGAGCCCGACCAACAGCGCGGACCGCACCCCGAGCGCCCAGATTATGACGACCATGACGAGGAGGATCGCCGCGATGACGTTCGACTCCAGCTCGCTCAGCGTGCTCTTGACCTCGGTGCTCTGGTCCTGGGGATAGGCGATGCGGACCGTGTCGGGCCAGTTGACCGAGGCCGCCTCCGCCTCCGCCCGGACCGCGTCCACCGTCTCGATTATGTTGGCGCCCACGCGCTTGGTGACCTCGAGCACCAGCGCGGGCTGGCCGTCGTAGCGCGCGAATTCCTGCGGGTCCTCGAAACTGCGGCGCAGAACGGCGACGTCTCCGAAGGTCACGACGGCGTCGCCGCGCACTTTCAGGGGCATGTTCATCACATCACCGATGTCTTCGATGAGCCCGGGCACCTTCAGCACGATCCGCCCGGCCCGCGTATCGATCGCGCCGGCGGCGATCAGGCGATTGTTCCGGGTCACCTGGGCGACGAGTTCGTCGAAGGACAGTTCATAGGTCTCGAAGACGGTCGGGTCGATCAGCACCTCGAGAACCTCGGTCCGCTCGCCCGCGATATCGACCTCGAGGACCCCCTCGAGCGCCTCGAACCGCGCTTTCAGGTCATCGGCGATACCGTTCAGCGTGCGTTCCGGCACCGGACCGGAGAGGACGGCCGTCAGGACGGGAAACAGCGCGGTGTTGATTTCGTCGACCGAGGGTGTCCGCGCGCCCGACGGAAGCTCGCTCTGCGCGCGGTCCACCGCCTCGCGCACCCGGTCGAGGGCCTCGTCGGCGTCGGAGCCCGGTTCGAACTCGAGGATGACCGAGGCGAACCCCTCACCGGCCTGCGACGTCATTTCGTCGAGCCCCGCCAGCGCGGCGAGTTCCGTCTCCAGCGGACGGACCAGCAGCCGCTCGCTGTCCTCCGGCGTGATCCCCTCCAGCGAGGTCGTCACGATGGCGACCGGGATCTGGACCTCCGGGGCCGCTTCCTTGGGGATGCCGCGATAGGCTGCCGCACCCGTGATCAACAGAAGCGCCAGCACAAGCAGAACGGCTCTGGTTCGAGAAAAGGCGGCATCGATCAGCGCGTTCATGGCTCTGTGCCATCATGTGTGGGCAGCGCGCGGCTGTCAGGCCGTGGATCGACCCGCTCGCCGCCGCTGACAAAACCCTGGCCAATGGTGATGATCCGCGCCTCGTCGGGCAGCCCGCTGACCCAGACGCCGTCGGTCTCGGCCTTCACGACATCGACCTCGTGAAAGCCCACGATGTCGTCATCGCCGACAGTCTTGAGGCCGAGGGCTCCGCGCTCGTCGAGGGCGAGAAGTGCCGGCGACACGAAATGGGCCTTCGTCTCGCCGGTTTCGATACGGATCTCCGCGCTCACGCCCGAGCGTATCGAGGCGTCGGCGTTTTCGACCTCGACTTCGAGGAGGAATGTTCGGGTCTGGGGGTCGGCGTTCGCGCCGACAAAGGTGACGGTGCCGGTCCGCGTCTCGCCGGTTATGAACGTCACGCTTGCCGCCTCTCCCGTCACAATCCGCGAGACGGATTGCTGGGCGACGCGCGCGCGCACCGTCAGAGGCGAGTTGTCGACGATGCGTGCGACCGAAACGCCGCTCGCGACGAATTCGCCCGAATTGACCGTCAATTCCTCCAGACGACCGGCAAACGGCGCACGGATCACGGTGTCGTCGAGTGCCTCTTCCGCATCGACGAGTTGTGCCTCGGCCGCGGCGAGCGCGGCACTTGCGCTCGAAAGCCGGTCCAGCGTGCTGATCCCGCGGTCGACGAGTTCCCGGGCGTTGCGATACTCGCGCTCCGCGCGTTCCACCTCGGCTTCGGCCCGGCGCACGCGTGCCTCGGGGCCGCTTGCGTCCAGACGCGCGATGACGTCGCCGGCCTCGACCGTAACGCCCTTTTCGACCGGCACTTCCACGACACTGCCGGACATCTCGGCGAGCACCTCCGTCTCGCGCTCCGGGGTCGCCTGTCCCTCGACGATCAGGACTTCGGCGACGCTCCCCGCGACCGAGGTCATGACGGCGACCTGCACGGGAGACGTGGCCACGTCCGTCATGGGGGCCGCCGCATCGTCCTGCCCCAGCATTCCGCTCGAGAACCAGCCCACCGCCAGCAGCACGATCACGACCGCGATCCACGTGGATCTCGAAGATCCCGGGTCGTCCCTGAAGGTCAGCCGCTCGGCGTTCCCGTCCGTATCTGCGTCATCCTGCTGCGACACGCTGCATCCTCGGTCAATGCCGGCATTGTCGCTGAACCCGGCCACGTTGACGCCAGTTCTGCGACCGAGGTCACCCGCGTCAAGCGTTGATCGCCGCAGAAGGCGAGGCCGCAACCGGCAGGCGGCTGCCGGGCGGGTCGGTGAATGCGGCGAGCAGCGGCGGAATCGATGGCCGTGCACCTCGTCGGAGTTGCGTTGTTCCTGCCGGGCCGGGGTCGGGTCGTTCGGGCGCGGCTCGACCTCGCGGGCGGCGCACGCGAGATGTCGCCTTCCGATCCCGCGATCGGCGGCAACGCGCGCGGCTTCGGCCCCGGATGAAACCGGCCGACCCCGTGGCGGGCGAGTCCGCGCCGGGACCGGGGCGCGGTCATCCGGAAAAAAACCTGCCCTCCGGTTGGGGGTGATCTCGAGAAGCCCCGCCTGCCCGCTATATCTCGTCGTCAACCTGGGTCACGTGCCTGAAGTAGCCGTATGGCTCGAAGGATGCGCCGAGAGCCCCGATGAACACGCCCAGCGAGGCGGTAAGCGCGGCCATTTGCATCCGGAGCGTGGGGAGGCCGCCGCCCGGGACGCCGACCCACCTCTCGAGCAATGCATCGCCGAAGAGGCCGTACGCCATGAGCCAGGCGACGGCGAAGAGGCCGAGATAGGTCACCAGCATTCCCAGTCCCACCGCGATGACGGTACCGGCGTTGCTGACGGCCCGCTGCTCGCGGAGCGGGCCTCCCCGGGATGCCAGGAGGCGCTGGACCTTCAGCAGATAGGTGCTCGTGGCCGTCAGCGAGACCAGGGAGAGAAGCGCGATGGTGCCGAACGAAAGACTGGCTGCGACCTCCCAGGACTCTGCGGTCATGACGAGGACAGCCAGCGCCGACCCCGCCGCAGTCGTCAGGCGACGCAAGCGAAGAGGGAAGCTCCAGGGCCGCATCCTGAGGATTGCGCGCGGCAGCGCGCCCCGGTTCAGCCAGAGCGAACGGGCGTAGAAACCCGCCTTGCCCTGACGCGGCGCCTGCATCTCCTCGACACGAAGGTCCGCCACGTCCTTCATCCGGTCCGCCAGATCGGCGAGTGCCTCGTCCCCGAACCCGCCCATCCCGTCGAGGTCATCGGCCGTGCCGAGCCGCCCCATCCATGTGTTCGAGCGATCTGCCGTGAGCCCGTTGAGTTGCCCGAAGAGGTGCATCGCCAGCGCGTGAAGGCGATCGGCGGTCCGCCCCGTGTCGAGGTCTGTATTCGTCAGAAACGCGGTCGACAGAATCGCGGTTGCGAAAATGCTCGAGGTCACCCCGAGCACGCGCGACCGTTCCCGCCCGTGCAGCTGTCTGGCTGTCACGACGAGGGCGAAATCCCACCCGCGCATGTCGCGGTCGACCTCGGCGGCGTCGAGAAGCCGCACCGGCTCGATCCGGCCGCGATCGGTTTCGGCCGGTCTCTCCAGCGTCTCGATCACCCAGTCGAAACGCGGCATGCAGTCCGACAGGGCGTGTTCCATGGACGCGGCGGCCGCCTTCGCGGCATCGCGCTGCGCGCCGGGCATGTCGCCCTCGAGAATCCATCCGATCTCGACCTTGGGGCGGTCGCCGTTCCCTGCGGCCGAAATGCTTTGTTCATCTGTCGACGGTGGCGTGGCCATGGCTCAGGGCCGCGCCGCAAGGCCCACTGCGACGCGCAGCGCGGCCTGTCTGATCGGGATCGAGGCTTGGTCGAAGGCGGCGATGATCCCGACCGGGCCGGCCATGGCCGGCACCTCGAACCGCGGGGCGGGGCGCAACGGCCGGCCGAACGCGTCGAGAGGAATCGTCGGAAGGTCCATGTCCTTCTCCCCGGGGTGTCGGTCCATGTCCGCCGTCTGGCAGGCGGGCGCGTTCATGGTCAAGCCTTTGCGCATGAACCGGGTTCCTCGCACAATGCCCGATCCCGCGATGCCGTCGCAGGCGATCCCGATGGAAGGTCAATGGGGGCGGCTTTCAACCGAAACGATCGTATTGGATTTTCGCACCAGGCTTGGCATATTGACCGATATTGTGACGAGATATCGCTTTTTGCGCAAAGGCCGGTCCTCTCGTCGGAAGGATATTCGAGGTAGGCGAGCCAATGGCTACCGCAGGAATGACATCCCGGCAGGCCCCGCGGCTTGCCCCGGAGTGGCGGATCGGCACATACGAATGGCGGCCCGGGGACGATCGGCTGACGTGGTCACCCGAGCTCGTCCGGATCTACGGATTGGAACGTGCGCCCACGGCCGAGCAGGGGTTTTCGGAGCTCGTGCACCCCGAGGACAGGGTTCGCGTCGAAGGCGAAACCTCGACCTTCCTCGGTTCGGATGCCGAAAGCTTCAGTCACAGTTTCCGGATCGTCCGTCCCGACGGCAGCGTGCGTGTCATCCTGGACCGCGGTGCGATCGAGCGGGATTCCGCGGGGAATGCCCGCGTGGTCCACGGCATCAACATCGACGTGACAGATGAAGCCCCGTTCGGCGCGTCGCATCCCGATTACGAAAGGGCGGCGTCGGAGGCGCAAAAACGCATCCTTGACCGCGAGACTCAGCTCGACCTCGCCATGCAGGCCGCCCTCGCCATCGCGTTCGAGTGGGACATCCGGACGGATCGCGTCTGGCGCATCCTGAGCGACGATGACCTGCTGCCGGTGACCGCCGACCAGCCCGATACCTTCGAGGCGGTCGCGGCGGCGGTTCATCCCGACGACCGCGCCGCATTTCGCGCCGCGGTCGAAGCCGCGATGAAATCGGCCGACGGAAGGTACTACTCCGAGCACCGTATTGCAGGACCCGACGGCGCCGAGCGCTGGCTTGCCGAAAGCGGCAACCTGGAGTTCGGGGAAGACGGAACGCCCGTGCGCCTGATCGGGATCTCGCACGACATCACCGGCCGAAAGCGGACCGAGCAGGACCTGGCGGAGGCCAACGCTCTGCTGGAGGCGTTGTTCGAGAGCGCCCCGGTCGGCCTTGGTGTCTGGGATGCCGATTTCAGGTTCGTGCGTATCAACCCCGAGCTTGCGGCGATCAACGGTCTGCCGCCGGAGGACCATATCGGGCGGCGGCCCGACGAGATCCTGCCCGGCCTCGCGAATGTCGACGAGGTGTATCGCAACTGGCAGCGAATGCTGGAGACCGGCGAGCCCTGGCGCGAGGTCGAGATCAGCGGCGAAACCCCGGCCGAGCTCGGGCGCCAGCGGCATTGGCAGGAAGATTTCTTCCCGGTGCGCATCGACGAGCGGAATTTCGGAATCGCCGCCATCGTGCAGGAGACGACACGTCGCAAGGCGGCCGAGGAGCAGCTTCGCGCCAGCGAGTCGCGGTGCCGCACGCTGTTCGAGGCGATCGACGAGGGTTTCTGCGTGGTGGAGGTGTGCCTCGACGCGCCGGATGGCCGCATCGACTACCGCGTGGTGCAGGCGAACCCCGCATTCTATGAGCAGACCGGTTTCCCCAAAGCCATTTTCAACCAGTGGCTGCGCGAGGCCGCGCCGGACCTCGAGGAGCACTGGTACGAGATCTACGGAAGCGTCGCGCGGACGGGTGAGCCCAGGCGCTTCGAGGAAAACTCGGAGATGCTCGGGCGATGGTTCGACGTCTACGCCTTCCGGATCGACGAGCCGCAGAGGCGTCATGTCGCGATTCTGTTCAAGAACATTTCCGAGCGCAAGCGCCACGAAGAGCAGACCCGATTGCTCCTTCACGAGATCAACCACCGCTCCAAGAACATTCTGGGGCTCGCCCAGGCCATCGCGCGACAGACCGCGGCCTCGAGCGCGGAGAATTTTGTCGATGCTTTCGGCGAGCGCATGCAATCTCTGGCAGCGGCGCAGGATCTGCTTGTCGACCATGACTGGAAGAGCGTTCCCGTCGAAGACCTCGTCCGGTCGCAGCTCGGCCATTTTTCCGGCCTCATGGATGAGCGCATCGAGATCGACGGACCGTTGCTGTCGGTGACATCCGGTGCGACCCAGGCGTTGGGAATGGCGCTCCACGAGCTTGCGACCAATGCAGCCAAGTACGGCGCGCTCTCGGACGAGACCGGACGCGTCGATATCGGCTGGGCTGTCGAGACCGAGGCGTCCCCGGAGCCCCGGTTCCGCCTGACGTGGCTGGAGCGGGATGGGCCTGCCGTTGCCGAGCCGGAGAGGCGGGGCTTCGGCTCGAGGGTCACGACGACCATGGTGGAAGCCAGCACCGGGGGAGAGGTCACGGTCGAATACGCGCCGCAGGGGCTTCGGTGGCGCCTGACCTGCCTCGCTGCAAGCGTTCTCGACGGGGCCGGGCGGAGCGGGTGACGCGAAGACCGGAGGGTGCCGCGGACGAGATCGGCGCGTTTCGAGGCTCGTTGTCGAGGACGAACCCCTGATCGCGACGGGTATGGCATCGGTGCTGACGGATGCCGGGGTTTACCATCCCCGGCCCGGCCCGGCGACGCCGGTGATG
>CAZPPH010000053.1:11698-19144 GCA_964588375.1 uncultured Rhodobacterales bacterium
GCTGACGGATGCCGGGGTTTACCATCCCCGGCCCGGCCCGGCGACGCCGGTGATGCCCGGGCCCTGCTCGGGCGGCGGGGCTGCGACGCCGCGGTGCGCGACATGACCCCCGGCCGGGAAACCCCCGAAGCCGCGGCGCGCGAACTGACCCGCGAGGGCATGCCGGTCGTTGTCGTGTCGGGTTCCGCGACGGATCAGCTCCCACGGAAACGCTCCGGTCGGCACCGCTGGCGTCAAGCCACACCCACGGGAGGTGGTCGAAGCTCTGTCGAATGCGCTGTCCCGAAAACCGGCCGGGCCGAAATCGACCCTGCCGAAAATGGGCGATCCTCGAACACGCCGGGCCGACGCTTGCGGGCACTCCCCCGTGCCTGCGGGGGCCCGCGCCTCTCGCGCGGCCCACGTTTCATATGCTGTCCGGGATCGGATGCCGGCACTTGTGTGCCCGGCGATGTCGCGGTTAGGGTATTCGCAAATAGGCGGTTTTCGAACAGATCAAATCCGTGTCGGAGGCTGTTCAGCGGGCGAATGGGGCAGGGGGGTGCATGACGACGACCGGGGGTGACGTCTTTCTGGAATTCGACGACGTCAAGAAGAGCTACGACCAGAAAACCCTTGTGGTCAAAGGCTTCAATATCGCCGTCGAACGGGGCGAGTTCATCACGCTCCTGGGGCCTTCGGGGTCGGGCAAGACGACGGTTCTGATGATGCTCGCGGGGTTCGAGAGCGTGACCTCGGGCACCATTTCCATCCGTGGCCAGTCGATCAACAAGACCGCGCCCTACAAGCGCAATATCGGCATGGTGTTCCAGAATTACGCGCTTTTCCCGCACATGACCGTGGCCGAGAACCTCGGCTATCCGCTGAGCGTGCGGGGCATGAGCAAGGCCGATCAGCGCGAGCGCATCGCGCAATATCTGAGACTTGTGGAACTCGACGATTTCGGCAGCCGGTATCCGGGCCAGCTGTCGGGCGGACAGCGTCAGCGCGTGGCGCTGGCGCGCGCGATCATCTTCGAGCCCACCTTGATCCTGATGGACGAGCCGCTCGGCGCGCTCGACAAGAAGTTGCGCGAGCAGATGCAGTACGAGATCACCCGCCTGCACGAACAGCTCGGCGTGACGGTCATCTACGTCACGCACGACCAGGCCGAGGCGCTGTCGATGTCGAACCGGATCGCGGTCTTCAACGACGGGGTGGTGCAGCAATGCGCACCGCCCGCCGAGCTCTACGAGCGGCCCGCCAACGCCTTCGTCGCGGAGTTCATCGGCGAAAACAACTTCATCGACGGCCGGGTCGACCGGATCGAGGGGGGACATGCCTCCGCGTCGATCCCCGGCGAGGGCACGATCGTGGCCACGGCGTCGGAGGGGCTCACCGAGGGCGGAAGATGCATCCTCTCCATCCGGCCGGAGAAGCTCTTCATCCACCCCACGACGCACGCCCATGACAACGAGATCACCGCGAAGTTCGTCGCGCGGATCTATGTGGGCGACTTCATCCGTTACTACTTCCGGCTGGCCGATGGCTCTGAAATCGTGGTTAAAGTTCTGAACGATCTCTCCGCGCCCGACTTCGGCGAGGGGGATGTGGGCCGCCTTCAATGGCTCACTTCGGATTGCATCGCATTTCCCCCTGACGGGGACGTGCCGGATGTCACGGGGTAACCGGGGCCCTGTCATCTCCCCGGACCAACAAGGAGGACTGAATGAAAATTCACTCACTGGCACTCGCGGGCGCTCTGGCGCTCGGAGCCCAAGGTGCGACGGCTCAGGATCTGACCGTCACCTCGTTCGGCGGGGCCTATGGCGCCGCTCAGAAGGAACACATGATCGACCCCTACGTCGCCGAAACCGGCACCAACATCCTGTTCGAGGATTACGGCGGCGGGGTGGCCGAGATGAAGGCGCAGAGCGAGTCCGGCAACATCCAGTGGGATGTCGTCGACATCGAGGTGATCGACCTCGAACGCGCCTGTTCGGAGGGCTATGTCGCGGTCATCGACCACTCGATCCTGCCCCCCGGCGACGACGGCACGCCGGCCTCGGAGGACTTCATCCCCGAGGCGCTGCATGAATGCGGTGTCGGCAACATCGTCTGGTCGATCATCTTCGCCCATGCGGACGACGCCTATCCCGAGGGCGGCCCCGAGACGATCGCGGACTTCTTCGACACCGAGGCCTTCCCCGGCAAGCGGGGGCTGCGCAAGCGTCCGCAGGTGAACATGGAATGGGCGCTGATGGCCGATGGCGTGGCGCCGGAAGACGTCTACGAGGCACTGGCCACCGAAGAGGGTCAGCAGCGGGCGTTCGCCAAGCTCGACACGATCAAGGACGACATCGTGTGGTACGACAGCTGGTCGCAGGCGCCGGTTCTGCTGAACGACGGCGGTGCGCAGATGGTGCAGTCGGCCAACGGCCGGATCTTCGCCGCGATCCAGGACGAGGGCGCGCCCTTCAGCATGGTCTGGGACAGCCACGTCTACGACCTCGACGTCTGGGCGGTCATGGAAGGGACCGACAAGGAGGATACGGCGCTCGACTTCATCAAGTTCGCCACCCGCACGGTGCCGCTGTCGGGCATGCAGGACGTGGCCTACGGCCCGACGCGCAAGTCGGCCCAGGCGCTCTTGCCCGAAGACGTCAAGCAGGACCTGCCGACGGCGCATCTCGACGAAGGCCTGAAAGCCGACGGCATCTTCTGGGCCGATTTCGGCGAGTCGCTCGGTGAGAAGTTCAACGAATGGCTGCTTCAGTAAGCGACGCACCAGAAGCCCCGCGCGCCCAGGCGCGCGGGGCCCTTCAGGGGACCGGCGGAGCCGGGACCACGGCAGGGCCGCGCGCCGCCGGGCCGAAGCGCCTGGCGCCCGAGGATGCCCGGAACGCCGCGCGCGAAGTGCGCCGGAGGCGTTTGCGCGCCTTTCTCTTCGTCGCGCCGCTTCTGGTATTCATCATGTTCGCGTTCGTGGCGCCTATCGCCACGATGCTCATGCGCAGCGCCTACAACCCGACGGTGGCGGATCTCGTCCCGGCCTCGCTCGAGGCGATCGAGGCATGGGACGGCGAGGGGCGCCCTTCGGACGAAGTGCTGACGCAGTTCGCCGTCGACCTCAAGCGCCTCGCCAACGACCGCACGTCGGGTCAGCTGGCGGAGGAGATCAACCGGTACCTGCCCGGCACGTCCAGCGTCGTGAAATCCACCGCGCGGGGACTTCGCCGCGTCGATGACGATACGCTCGCGACGAGCGGAGCGACGCTGCTGCTCGAAGCCAACGACGCCTGGAGCGAGCCCGGAATATGGCGCGCCCTGAGGAACGCGGGGCAGGTCTACACCGCCAGTTACTACCTTACCGCGCTCGATCTCGAATTCGCGCGTGACGGCTCGATCCAGCAGCGCGACACCCAGATCTACCTCAAGCTCTACGGCAAGACGCTCTGGATGGCGCTGATCATCACGCTCCTGACGCTCATCCTCGGCTATCCGCTGGCGTTTCACATGGCGCACAGTTCGACCTCACGGGCGAACTTCCTGATGGTCTTCGTCCTCCTGCCGTTCTGGACCTCGCTTCTGGTTCGAACCACGTCCTGGATCGCGCTTCTGCAGACGAACGGCGTCGTCAATTCCACGCTCATCGCGCTCGGGTTGACGCGGGACCCGCTCGAACTGCTGTACACCCAGTTTTCCACGATCATCGCCATGACCCACATCCTGCTGCCCTTCATGGTGCTGCCGCTCTATTCGGTCATGCGCGGGATCGACCCCAGCTACATGCGCGCGGCGATGTCCATGGGCAGCCGCCCCATCCCGGCCTTCCTGCGGATCTACCTTCCGATGAGCCTGCCGGGGCTGTCCGCGGGCGCGCTTCTCGTCTTCATCATCTCGGTCGGCTACTACATCACGCCGGCGCTGGTCGGGGGCACCGACGGCCAGATGATCTCGAACATCATCGCGTTCCACATGCAGCAGTCGAACAACTGGGAACTCGCGGCCGCACTCGGCTCGCTTCTTCTGCTCCTGATCGTCGCGCTCTACTGGCTTTACGACCGGTTCATCGGCGCCGGCAACATCAAGCTGGGATAGGGCGATGCGCGGGTTTCCGGAATATTTCACCATCTGGCATGTCGCGGGGCACTACGCGCTCCGGATCGTCGCCTATCTCGTGCTGGCGTTCCTGATCGTGCCGATCCTCGTGATCATTCCGCTGTCGTTCAACGCGGAGCCCTTCTTCACCTTCACGTCCGGCATGCTCGCTCTGGATCCGGACGCCTATTCCCTGCGCTGGTACGAGGAAATCATCACTGACCAGAAATGGACGCTGGCGATCCGGAACAGCTTCGTCATCGGGATCGCTGCCGCGATCCTGGCAACGGTTCTGGGCACGGTCGCGGCCGTCGGCCTCGCCTCGCCGTGGATGCCGTTCAAGCGGATGATCACCGCACTCCTCCTGTCACCGATGATCGTCCCGCTCATCATCATCGCGGCGGGCATGTTCTTCTTCTACACCGGCTTCGGCCTTGTCGCGACCTATGCCGGGCTGATCATCGCCCATGCCGCGCTCGGTGTGCCGTTCGTCATCATCACCGTGACCGCCACTCTGGCGGGTTTCGACCGGACATTGTTCAGCGCGGGGGTGAGCCTCGGCGGCTCGCCGGTCAGGGTCTTCTGGGACATCGTGATTCCACTGATCCGGCCAGGGGTCATCTCGGGCGGGTTGTTCGCCTTCGTGACCTCTTTCGATGAAGTCGTGCTGGTCCTGTTTCTTGCCGGCCCGCAGCAGCGCACCATCCCGCGACAGATGTTTTCCGGACTGCGAGAGCAGATCAACCCCACGATCCTCGCCGTGGCGACCCTTCTGGTGGTCCTGTCGGTTGCGCTTCTGGTGACGCTGGAGTTTCTTCGGCGCCGATCCGAACGGCTGCGCGGGTCGCCGTAGGCGGTCGGCGCTGGACTGACCGGTCACTTTCGGTGACCTTCAGTCTGTCTGTCTCGCGCCAGTCCCGAGGGCTGGCCCGGGGCAGGCCGGCGACCGTGTCTTTGCGGGTTGCGGTGCCATGACACACTGACGGGAACCTCAGCGCCGGATGTTCGTTCATACTCCGGAAGGGTCGAGGGAGGGCGCACATGAACGAGCCAAACTTCTACGAGATGATCGGGTTCCAGTCGGATCATCCGGAGCCTCAGCATTGCGCGCCGGACGCACCGGACCTCGACCGCGTCGCCCTGTTTCTCGATGTCGACGGCACGCTTGTCGACATCGCCGAACGTCCCGACGCCGTCTCGGTTCCGGCCGCGACACGGAGCCTCGTCAACGACCTTCACGCCGGCACCGGCGGCGCGACCGTTCTCATTTCCGGCCGCCGCATCGGTGATCTCGAAGATTTCTTTCCCGATTTCGAGGGGATCGTGATCGGTTCACACGGTGCTGAGCGGCGCGAGGACGGAGAGCACTGGCAGCACGCGGCACATGGCAGCCATGACCTCGAGCGTCTCGTCCAGATGATCCGCGCCTGGGCCGACAGCGAGCCCGGTCTTCTGGTCGAGGAAAAGCCCTGCTCGGTGGTGCTGCATTTCCGCCAGGCCCCGGACCGGATGGCCGAGGGGCTGAAGTTCATGCAATGCATCGCGGATCATGCCGAGGGCTTCATGCTGCACCGCGCGGACATGGCGGCGGAAATCTATCCGGAGGACGTCTCGAAGCGGCAGGTCGTCGAGACGCTGATGGAGCGCTGGCCGTCACGCCTGCCGATCGCCTTCGGCGACAATCTGACCGACGAGGGCATGTTCGAGGCGGCCAACCGCCTCGGCGGCCACTCGGTCAAGGTCGGGCACGGCGAAACCTGCGCGCGGTTCCGGCTCGCCGGCCCGGGCGAGGTGATCGACACGCTCCGCGACTGGATCGGAGCGGGGGGGCGATGACCGAACGGCTCATCGTCGTCTCCAACCGGATCCCGACGCAAGCGGTGCCCTCCGGCGGCCTCGTCGTCGCCCTGCACGATGCGCTTTCGGAAGAGGGCGGTCTCTGGATCGGCGCGCACCCGGAGTCTGTCGAGACGCCTGGCGAGGATCTCGTCGATCTGCCCGGCGCGCCTTACGAGAAAAAGGCGTTCCGGCTGAGCGAGACGGAGCTGCGGAACTACTATCTCGGCTATGCCAACTCGGTGCTCTGGCCGCTCTGCCACCGCCGGAGCGATCTCATCCGCTACCGGCGCGCCTATGCGGAGGATTATCTCGCGGTCAATGCCCGCGTGGCCCGGCAGGTGGCGCGGCTCGCCGGCCCCGACGACCTCATATGGGTGCAGGACTATCACTTCCTGCCCCTTGCACGGATGCTGCGCGAGGAGGGCGTTTCGGCGCGCATCGGGTTTTTTCTGCATATCCCGTTCCCGGTGCTTGCCGACACCGCGGTCCTGCCGCAGCGCGACGCGCTGGCGGGATGGTTCGCGGCCTACGACCTCGTCGGTCTGCAGACCCGGGCCGACGTGGCGCGCTGTCTCGAGTTCTTCCGCGCCGAGCCCGAAGGCGAGGCGCTCTTCGACGGCAGGACGAAATACCGCGACCGGGTGTTCGCGATCCGCTCCTTTCCCATCGGCATCGACGTCGGGAGCTTCTCTGCGCTTGCGGCGGCGGACAACGGCGGCACGCTCGTCAATCTCGGCC
Source organism: uncultured Rhodobacterales bacterium (assembly GCA_964588375.1). Taxonomy (GTDB): domain Bacteria; phylum Pseudomonadota; class Alphaproteobacteria; order Rhodobacterales; family Rhodobacteraceae; genus JASJAR01. The sequence continues at coordinate 18,356 of CAZPPH010000053.1, forward strand.
CGCGCGAGGATCTCATCATCGGGGTCGACCGGCTCGATTACTCGAAAGGTCTGCCGCACCGGTTCGAGGCGTTCGGGATGTTTCTGGACCGCCAGGAGCCCGGCGACCGTCGTGCGAGCTTTTTGCAGATCGCGCCGCCCTCGCGGGAGGATGTCGAGGCCTACCAGGAAATCCGCGACGAACTCGAACGGCTTTCCGGCTCGGTGAACGGGCGACATGCCGAGCTCGACTGGACGCCCATTCGCTACATCCACCGCAGCCTGCCGCGCGACCGGCTCGCGGTTCTCTACCGCACCGCCCGCGTCGGCCTCGTGACGCCCCTGATCGACGGGATGAACCTTGTCGCGAAGGAATATGTCGCCGCCCAGAACCCCGACGACCCCGGCGTTCTGGTGCTTTCGCGGATGGCCGGCGCTGCGGAGGACATGACAGCGGCGCTTCTGGTGAACCCCCATGACCTCGAGGACATGGCGGTGGCGATCGAAACCGCGCTCGCCATGCCGCTCGACGAGCGCAGGCGCCGTCACGAAGAGCTTCTGGCGACCGTGCAGCGCAGCGATATCGCGGTCTGGCGGCGAAATTACCTGCGCGCCCTGCGCGACGTCCAGTCCGTGCTGACGATTAGCTGACGCGTGCACGCGCCCCGCCGGGGGGCGCAATCAGCCACCCTTGCGCGCCTGGCCCGGACCGGGCTATGCCGCTCGCAGGCGGGCGGTTAGCTCAGTTGGTAGAGCGCTTCGTTTACACCGAAGATGTCGGGGGTTCGAATCCCTCACCGCCCACCATCAA
>CAZPPH010000054.1:0-18441 GCA_964588375.1 uncultured Rhodobacterales bacterium
CTGCCGGCGAAGCCGCGCGCCTCAAGGGCTTTCTCGCCCCGGCCGTGCAGGACGATCGGCTGAGCGTGATCATCGTCGGCCATTCCGGGCTGCAAGGCGAAAGCGCGGCCAGCCTGGCGCTGAGCGAAAAGCGCGCGGCCTCGGCTCAGGGCATCGCCCTCGAGATGGGGATCCCGCCGGAGCGGGTGAGCGCCACGGGCGTGGGGCGGGACGCGCCGCTGCCAAGAAAGGCAGGCCAGTCCGAAGATGCGCACGAGGCCATGCTTGCGCGTGTGGAGGTCACGCTGCAGATGCGCCGCTGAGCCCGCGCGCGGAGCCGGGCTTGCTGCGAAGGGTCGCTGTCCAATACCGCAAGCATCGGCTCCGGGCTCCTCCCGTCGCCCCGCCGACGCACGCGCGGTTTCCGACAAGGGGCGGGGAAAAGACCTCTCTTTCCAGGGCTTTGGCACTGCCTTCCGCGCACCATGTCCGCGCGAGCCGGCGGCTCGACCTCGCGGAATCGCGATGATGGCGATCCGGGCTCGCGACATTTCCTCTCTCAGGCGGACGGGCTCAATCCCAGCATTTCCCGCGCTTCGGCGGGAGTCGCCACCGGGCGATCGTGCCGGTCGCAGACGTCCACCGCGCGCCGGACCAGGGCGGCGTTGGACGGTGCGAGCGTGTCGCGGTCGAGGCGAATGTTGTCTTCCAGTCCGGTGCGGGCATGACCGCCCGAACCGACCGACCATTCGTTGACCTCGAGTTGATGGCGTCCGATGCCGGCTGCGCACCATTCGGTGCCCGGTGCGAGCCGCTCCAGCGTGTTCACCATGAAGTCGAAGGCCTCCCTGTCCGCCGGCATCGCGTTCTTCACACCGAGGACGAACTGGACGTAGAGCCGCCCGGGCAGCTTGCCCGTCCTGTGAAGTGCGACCGCCTGGAAGACATGTGAGAGATCAAACACCTCGACCTCGGGAGTGACACCATGGCGCGCCATCTCCGAGGCGAGCCATTCGACGAGGTCGGGTGGATTCTCGTAGACGCGGGTGGGAAAGTTGTTCGAGCCGACCGAGAGGGAGGCCATTTCGGGACAGAGCGAAAGCATCCCTCCCCGTTCGCGCCCCGCCCCCGAGCGCCCGCCGGTGGAGAACTGCACGATCATTCCGGGGCAATGCCTTTGCAGCCCCTCCTTCAGGCGTGCAAACAGCTCGGGGTCGGAGGTGGGGCTTTCGTCGGGGTTGCGCACGTGGGCATGGACGATCGACGCACCCGCCTCGAAGGCCTCCTGGGCGCTCTCCACCTGTTCGGTCACCGAGATCGGCACCGCCGGATTGTCAGCCTTGCGCGGCACGGACCCGGTGATCGCGACGCAGATGATGCATGGTTTCTTCATCGGTTCTTCGTGACGGCGACAAGGGCCGGCCAATTCTGCAAAACTGGTCTCGTTTCGCCCCCGATGGCAAGCGCGCAGCCAGAATTATTCCGGCTGCCCCGTCCAGCCCCAGACTGGAAAGGTTGCGCACTCGCTGACGCATATCCCGGGTTATCCGGCCCGAGGCGGGGCGTTCACCCGTTTCGGACACCCGTCACTGCGTCGCGCCTTCGGTAGTCTCCCCGGGCAGGAGGACGTCCTCGAGCACCGCGAGAATTTGGCCCCGTGCGTCGGGGTCGTCGGCAGCGGCCTGAACGGCGGCGCGGAACTCGGCCTTCTGCTCTTCATCGAGCCGGGGCGAAGCGTCGATCAGAGCGACCACCCGCTCGGCTTCGAATGCCTCCGGTTCAAGAGCATTCTCGACATATTCGGGGTCGAGCGCCTCTTCGGCTCCAATGGTCTCGGCATTTTCCGCCGCTTCGTCGTTGGGTGTCAGGGTTTCATCCGCTGCGCTGACAAGATTGGCTTCTTCGACGATGGCGCGCACCTCGTCGAGAGCATCCTGAACCGGGCGGCCGGAGGTCCTCGCGGCCTCTCTGGCGGCCTCGCTGACAGCAACGGACGCCTCGTGGTCCTGCTCTGGCGAAAGCGCCTCGATCTCCTCGGGGACGTCGCCTTCCATCGCCGCGGTGGTCTCCCCGGAATCGGTCCCCGCATCCATGGCCATCTCGTCTTCCTCGGGGGTGGCGGGCTCGTCGCCGGCCGCCAGATCGGTGGGAGCTCCGAGCTCGTTCTGCTCAAGACGCGAATTCAGGAACACCACCGCCACGATGGCGATGGCGACGATGGCGATCACGCCAGCGATTATCGAATTCCGGCTCATATCAAATCTCCTTATCTTGCTGGGCTGGAACGCCCTGTGCCTTGTGCCCCGGCATCTCTTATCCGGCGTCCAGGTCTTCGCGGAGCTGACGGAGAACCGCGGCGAGGGCGTCGTCATCCTCGGCGGCGGTGTCGAGACGGGTGATGTAGTCGTTGCGAAGTTCGACAGGGAGGTCGGATTCCTGAAGCAGGAAACGGACACGTTGTGGATCGTAGCCCTCCACCGTCAGCACGTCAGCGGCGTCGGGACCGGCAGGGTCCTCGCCCTCGGCGACCGGCACCTCGACCTGCGTTTCCTCCTCCGCGACGCTGGGTGCGAGGGTTTCGTCGGGCTCGGTTTCCGTCTCGAGCACGACCTCGGGATCATTCTCGGCAGCGCGCTGCTCGGTGACCGACATCGCTTCTTCGTTCCGAAAGCTGTCGTAGCCGAACAGGGCGATCGCACCGATCAGCACCACTACGGCAACGACAAGGAGGGTTCTCGCAGGCATCTTGGTCTCCCAGAAGGGCATTGGTCAGGCAGGGCGACGTCGCCCTCCACTTCCCAGAACGCAGCCGGCTCGGCGGAGGTTCCGGGCAACGGCTTCCCCCGCGTCGACCTCCGCAAAGGGGCACCGGAAGATTCCCCGGTCGCACTCCGAGCTCCCCGGACCGACCCGTCCTGGAGAAACCAGATCTTCGACACGCTGTTTTCCCTTCCCGAGACACGTGATCCTTGACCGGATCGCCGGAGTTGGAGGTCGCGAATCGCGCCTGTGGGGAAACCCGTCGTGAAGCCAGGCTTCGGGCAGTTGTTCGCTGCCCGATCGCGGAGCAGGCCGACGTCGGCTCGGCAGCGACGATTTGCGGCCTCCGGAACGGTCGAGGACACGCGTGCGGGGGGCTTCGCCGACGCGACTCCAGACTGCCGGAGCCCGGGTCTGGTTTCAGGCGGCCTCGCGACCGGCCCCGTGGAACCGCTTGCGCAAGTTCGTGAGACGCCGGCGTCCCCCGGCATAGAGCGCGCAATAGGCCGGCATGAGGAAAATCAGGATCATCGAACCGACCAGCACCCCGAACGCCAGCGATACCGCCGTGGGAATGAGAAACCTTGCCTGCACGCTGGTTTCAAGGATCAGCGGGAAGATCCCCAGGAAGGTCGTCAGCGTCGTCAAGAGGATCGGCCGGAAACGCGCCACGGTGCTCTCGACGATCGCCTCGAAGGGGTCGTCGCCAGCCCGCTCTCGTTCGAGCACGAAATCGTTGATGAGAAGCCCGCCGTTTATGAGGATGCCCGACAGCCCGATGATGCCGAAAACGCTGAGCAGGGTGAGGTTCAGGCCGAGTATGTAATGGCCGACCAGCGCCCCGATGACGCCGAAGGGAACAGCGCCGAGCACGAGAATGGGCCTCAGGTATGACCCGAAGGCGAGGGTGAGAATGGCGTAGACGCCGAACATCGCCAGGATGAAGTTGCGCACCATCGCCGGCGTCGTGCGGCCCTGTTCCTGCTGCTCGCCGGCGAGACGGACGGTAAGCCCGTCAATCTCGCCTTCGAGCTCCGGCACGACGTTCTCCATGATCCATGCCGTTTCCGCCCCACCGGTGGTCACCGCCGGATTCACGTCCGCGGTCAGTTCCGTGACCGTGCGCCCGCCCACGCGCGAGATAACCGACGGGGCGGCGGAGAAGGTGAGTTCGGCGAGCGCGCCGAGCGGCACCGTATCGCGGCCGATCCGAACCGGCAGCGTGCGCAGATCGGCCACGGAGTCCCGCTCCGCGTTGGGCAGGCGGGCCCGCACCTCCACCTCCTCACGGTCCCGCTGCAAGGTGGTGACCTCGGCGCCGAAGACGGCGGCGCGAATTTGCCGCGCAAGGGCCGCGATGGAGAGGTCGTAGACGGCCGCGCCGGGTTTGGGCGTGATGTCGATCTGCCGGGCAGCGGTGAAGCGCCCGTCGCGGATACCGATCACGCCCTCCCGGCCCTCGAGCGCCTCGCGCAACCGCGAGACAGCCTCGTTCCGGCCGGCTTCGCTGGCAGCGGCGACCTCGAAGGCGATGGCGGCGCCAACCCCCACGAGGCTTGCCGAAAACTCCACCGCGCGCGCGCCCGGGATTGCGGGAACCGCATCGCGCCAGGCATCCTGAAAGGCCGAAGCGCCGAAGGGACGGTCTGCGGCGTCGATGAGCTTTACGGAGACGCGCGCGACATTGGGCGCACCGGCAGCGCTCCCTCCCGGCCCCGAGGGCTGAGGGGCGAAGCCGATGCTCATCGTCGTCCCCTGAATCAGCGTGGCGGGATCCAGACCGTGGGTCTCCGCCAGCGAACGAGCGGCTTCGCGTGCAGCGCCGCGCAGGATGTCCGATCTCGCGAGAGTGACGGTTTCCGTCACGCTTTCGGGCATCTCGAGCCGTGCTGTGACCGTGTTGCCCTCGATCTGGGGAAAAAAGACGAACTTGACGTGCCCGCCGGCCAGAAGCCCGAGACTGGCCACCAGCACCGCCACTGCGGCAGCGACCACGATCAGCGGCCGGCGAACGGTAGCATGAACCCAGGTTCGCAGGCGCGTGTCGGCGAAACGCTCGATCCGACCGCCCACCTGTCGGCGCAGCGGGTCGGTTACCCGTCGCGGCGAAAACCGCCCCGGCCGGGCATTCGGATCGACCCGCGAGAGGTGCCGGGGCAGGATGAAGAAGCTTTCGAAAAGCGACAGCGACAGCACCATGATGACGATGGCCGCGACAGGAAAGATGAATGCGCCCGACGCGCCGGGCAGGAAAAGGAGCGGCACGAACGCAGCGATCGTGGTGGACACGGAGAAGAACACCGGAGCGGCCATGCGCGAGGTGGCTTTCTCGGCGGCCTTGATCGGCTCGCCGGTCCGGGCCTGTTCGGCATAGACCGCCTCGCCGACCACGATGGCGTCGTCCACCACGATGCCAAGTGCCAGAATGAAGCCGAAAAGCGAAAGCTGGTTGATGGATATGCCGAAGAGCGCCATGAGAGCGAAGGTGCCGACAAAGGAAATCACCACGCCCATCGCCACCCAGGCCGCGATGCGCAGGTCGAGAAACAGCGCCAGCACGATCAGGATGAGGGTGATGCCGATGGCGCCGTTCTTCGTCAGAAGATTGATCCGGCCCTGAAGTGCGGAAGCTTCGTTTTCCCAGAGGATCGCCTCGATCTCCCCGGGCAGGGACGCGCGAAGCTCGTCTTCGAGATAGCTCTGAACGTCATCGACGATGGCAATGATCTGCTGATCGCCGACCCGGTCTATGTTGAGAAAGACCGCCGATCGGTCTCCGTAGAGACTGACGAGCGCGGTCTCGGCGAAGCCATCGGTCACGGTCGCGATGCTGCCGAGGTCCACAGCCGCGCCGGTGGGGGCGGTAAACATGACCGTTTCCCGGAATTCCTCCGCCGTTTCCCGCTCGCCTTCCGTGTTGATGCGGATCCGGTCGCCACCGCTGTCGAGTTCCCCCGCAGCGAGGTCGAGACTCTCCGAAGAGACGGCTTCCGCGAACATCGGCAGGCTCAGACCGAACCGCTTCAGCGTGTCGCGGGAAACCTCGATGGAGATCAGGTCGTCCGGCACCCCTGCGATGCTGACCTGGCTGATCGTCTCGCGTGCCAGCAGATCCTCGCGCACCCTCTCGGCGATCGGTTTGAGTTCATCCAGCCCGACGGGGCCGGTGAGAAGGACCTGGGCGGCACGTTCCTCGGGCTCGACCTCGTTGATCCGCGGATCCTCCGCCTCTTCCGGAAACGTCGTGATTCCGTCGACACGCGTCTCGATCTCGCGCAACACGTCGTCGACGGAGGCGCCCCGGTCGAGCTCGGCGATAACCGTCGCAGCGTTGGCGCGCGCGGTCGCGGATATCTCGCGGATGCCCGCGACACCCTCCAGCGCGTCCTCTATGGGCTCGACGATGCCGGTCAGCGCATCGGCCGGCGCCGCGCCGGGGAACGCCACCGATACCGAGATCGTGCCGAGCGAGATTTCCGGAAAGACCTTCACGGTAAGCGTCGTGATCGACACGGCGCCGGCAGCGAGGATCAGCACCATCAGGATATTCGGAAGCACCCTGTTGGAGATGGCGGCACGAATGAGACGGGTCATTTCGCCGGGACCCCCTCCGCCAGGCGCACCGTCATTCCGTCACGGATCTGCGGCAGATCCGTGGTCAGAAGCCGCGTGTCCGGAGCCAGTGGGCCGTCCGCCAGAACATAAGCCAGGGTATCGGTGCGATGAACGATTTCGACCTCGGCGCGGTCGAGCGCCCCGGTTTCGCCAATCTTCCAGACCGTTCCCGTGCCCTTGAGCGCGTTGGTGGGGAAGCTCAGAAACTCCCGGTCGCCAGGCAGGGGAATCTCGGCCCGGACGAGTTCGCCGACACGCAGCGGCGGCATGCGGGCGAAGGGTTCGGGAAAAGAGACTATCAGCGCCGTCAATGGAACGGCGTCGGTGAGTTCCGGAGCGACGGCGATGACCCGGCCCCCGCGAAGCTGGGCCGCCCCTTCATCGGTGCCGGTGATGCGAACCGGAAGGCCCACCGGCGAACCGGCCGCTTCCAGCGCTGCCATCTGCCGAGTGGTCAGCGCGACGCGAACCTCGGCCCGCGTGGCGTCGATCAGCCGCCCGATGGGAGTGCCGGGCTGAACCACCTGGCCCGGCGCGAGGTCGTCGCGGGCGACGACTCCGTCGAACGGAGCGACGAGCCGGATATTCTCGCGGTCTTCCTCGGCGGCCCTCAACCCGGCCTCGGCCATCGCGACGGCGGCGCGGGCAGTGGCGCGGCGCGCCCGGGCGTCCTCCAGGGAAGCTTCCGGACGCACATTTCGGTCCTCGAGAAGTTCGGCGCGGTCGAAGGCCGCTTCGGCCTCCATGAGCTGGGCCTCGGCGCGGTCGAGTTCCGCCTCGGCGCGTGCGACGGCGATATCCGCTCTGCGGCTGTCTAGTCGGGCGATCACGTCGCCCTGCTCGAGCATTTTTCCCACCTCGAAATTCCCGGCGACTTCCGAAACGCGCCCGGCGGCTTCGAAGGACAGTTCGACGGCCCGCGCCGGCACGACGAAGCCGGTCTGGGAGATTGCGGGGGTCTGTTCGGCCGGAGAGACCTGCGCGGATTGCACCAGAGGCGGGCCGCTTCTGGTCGGGGAGGATTCTGCCGCGGGCGCCGCGCGCACGAGCAGCCAGTATGCGCCCCCACCAGCAGCAAGAAGGACGACAACGGCCAGATACACTATGAACTCGCGGGAGCGGTGGGCGGTTTTCATGGCCGCACAACGCGCCTTCTCCGCAAAAAGTTGCCGGGCAGGCCCCGTTGCCGGAACCGGTCGGGAACTGTCCGCGTTTCACGCGTGACAGATTGTTTCGCGAATGCCGGTTCTCCCGGCCGCGAAGTCTTTCAAGCGCACCGACGCGAAAGGAACATCTCATGGCCAGCAATGCCGCTCGCAAGCCCGGCAAGGACCCCGACGCGCGTGACCACGACAAGACCGATGACGCGCATGATCCCAACAAGACCGATGCCGAAGCCATCGCGCGCGCATACGGCGGACGCAATGCGGAAGAAAGACCCCCGTCCGAGACCGGGGAATCGGAAAACGAGGGTCCGGTGCCGCGCACCAAACCCGCGAGGACCTATACCGTCAACGCAGACGGTGAAGCACGCCCTGCCGACAAGCCCGCTGCCGCGGAGAACGTGTCCGACGCCCGCCCGGACGGGGAGGTTCGAGCCGGGCCGGGCGATGCCGGGGCGCAGAGCGCGCCGAGGGTGCTCGACAACCCCCGGGACAAACCCGCGCGCAGCTTCACACCCATCGGCCTCGGCATCGCCGTTGCCATCGTCGTAGTGCTCGTCATCCTCATGGCCCTCTGAGACCAGCCGGGCCCGCCGATAGACGGAGACGTTATCCGGCTTCGACGCGCGAACGCCGGCACGAATCCACTTCGCCTTCACGGCTGCCTCGCGCTGTCTCCTTCCAGTCTTGACCACAGGGCTTGCCAGCTACCGCTGTGCTCAACGCCCTGTGGCTCTGGCGCGGCGACAGAACATATCTCAACCTCATATCGCCTCTGGGTGAAGGTCTTCGCGATCTCGTTTGCCATGGGCGTCCTGTCCGGCATCGTGATGTCCCACCGGTTCGGGACGAACTGGTCGGTGTTCTCCGCCTCGCGGGGCCGGTTTTCCGTCCGTTGATGGCCCAAGAGGTGCTCACCGCCTTCTTCCTCGAAGCGGGGTTTCTCGCCCTCATGCTCTTCGGCCGGGAACGTGTGGGCCCCTGAGCAGCCAGATCTTGCAGCCAGATCTTTATGTTCGTGGGCGCGGTCGCCCTGATCCCGCTGATCCTCGTGTACACCGGCTATGCCTGCTGGGTGTTTCGCGGCAAGCTGGACCCCGACGAGGGCTATCACTGATGTGGTGGCGCAGGCTCGCATGCGCGCTGGCGATCTGGGGCGCGAGGGTCGGGCTTCTGACGCGCGTCGCCTACGGGCTGCAGCTTGTTCTGTTGCCATAGCGAGAGGCAGGGATGCACTGGTTTTTGAAGACGCTCGTTCGGGACCATGACCGGCTTCACCCGAGGGTGGGCGCGCCGCTGGTGTTTTCTCGGCGGTCTCGGCAGGCTCATGGTTTCTCTTCATGACCGGCGAAAGAGCACGGCGTGATCGCGACACGTCCGGACCGTCTTCTCAATCTTCGAACGAGGCATCGAGGGAGGCGTGATCGGGCTGGTTGCTCAAGAGCAGTGCCACGGGCCGCAGAGGGCCTACCTCGTGGCACGCCACGAGAAGGCTCAGGGTCAGCGGCGTCGCCAGAAACGCTCCGGCCGCTCCCCACAGCCAGCCCCAGAACAGCAGAGAGGCGAGTATGACGAGCGGCGACAGCACGATCTGGCGGCCCATCAGCCGCGGGTCGATGTAATTGCCCACGGTCTGTTCGATCGTGAATATCCCGGCACCGACGGCGAGCGCGGTCCCGAAATCCTTGGTCAGAAGGGCATAGAGGACCGGCAGCGCGCCCGAGATGAGAGACCCCAGCGTCGGGATATAGGTCAGAACGAACGTGAGAACCCCCCAGACGATGAGAAGGTCGACATCGAAGAGCGCGAGCCAGCCGACGTAAAGCGCCCCCTGCAAGAGGCCGACCGCGGTCCGCACGAGGAGAAACCGGCACAGCTTGGAGGTGACGGCGGCAACCGTTTCGCCCACCTTGTCCGCCCCCTTTCCCGCCCAGTTCGCGGTCACCTTTGAGCGCCAGTCGTCGATCTCGGTCAGGGCCACGAGGATCAGGAAGAAGACGAGCACGACCGCGCTGAGGAACGTCCCGGTCAAGCTCGCGGTGGCGGTCGCGAGGACCGTGGCCTGGTCGATGGCCCAGTTGCTGAGCCGGCCGCTGACCACCCGCCAGACGGTCTCGATATCGGACGGACGCACCGGGGCTTCGCCGGAAGCGGAGCCGTCACCTGCCGTTTCGCCACCACCGCCGGACTCGTCCGGCAGAAAGGCCTCCACCCTGTCGGTGAGCCCGGGAAGCGCTTCGAGCAGCCGGTCGGCCGCGAAGACCAGAGCCGCGAAGAAAAAGGCGAGAATGCCGAGAATGAGCATCATCACCGCGACATGTGCGACCCATCTCAACTTGTCGGGCAGGGCACGGGCAAGCCGAATGTCGAGCGGGGCGATGACGAGCGTGACGAGAATCGCGAACGTGAGCGGGATTGCCACCGGCGCGGTCGCCTTCAGGGCCCAGCCCACAAGCACGACGACAGCGACTGCCAGAAGCCACGGCACGAACATGCGCGCGCGGGCGACATGCGCCGTTTCGTCAGATTCGTCGAGACCGGCCGGGGACCGGGAGGTCGGGCTGTCGTCCATGCCGGCGAAACGCGGACCGAGAAAGCGCGGTTCCCCGTTCTCTCAGGCGGCGAAGGGCTTTCTCAGCGGGCTGTCGCGAAAGGCGAGGCTCGCCGCGAGCAATCCGTCCGGGTTGCCGCAGTCGTGGCGTTCGCCCTCGATGCGGAAGGCCGAGACGCCGCCTCGGCCGATCTCCGTGGCGATGGCGTCGGTAAGCTGGATCTCGCCCCCCGAACCGGGCTCGGTGCGCTCGAGTTCGTCGAAGATCGACGCATCGAGTATGTAGCGGCCGATCACTCCCTGGCGCGAGGGCGCCTCGCCCACCGCGGGCTTCTCCACCAGCCCTTCGACGAGGACCTGCCGGCCGGGCGCAGGCTCCTCGCAAACGGCTATTCCGTAGCTCGACACCGCCTCGGCCGGCACTTTCTCGGTCGCGATCATGTGGCGGGCAAAGCCGGGGTCGTAGGCCCGCGCCATCTGCCCGAGCGTGGCCTCGGATGCCAGGATCACATCGTCGGGCAGAATGACGCCCACAGGTCCGGGCCCCACGGCGTCGCGCGCGCAGAGGATCGCGTGTCCGAGACCCAGGGGCTCGGGCTGGTGGACGAAGACCAGCTCCATCTCCCCGGTCGGATCGAGGTCGTCGAGCGCGCGCGAAAGTCGCGTCTTGCCGTTCTCGTGCAGCACCCGGCTCAACTCGTCGTCGCGTTCGAAATACTCCTCGAGCGCGGTCTTCGAGGGGTGGCTGACGAGCACCAGCCGCCGGACTCCGCTGGCCCGCGCCTCGTCCACCGCGACCTGGATGAGCGGGCGGTCGTAGATCGGCATCAACTCCTTCGGCACGCTCTTCGTCACGGGAAGAAGCCGGGTACCGTTGCCCGCCACAGGCAGAATGGCGGTGGTCAGTCCGGTGGACATCGCTGGAAAACCCTCGTTCGGTGATTGTGACGACAAACGCGCGCGCTGCCGTCGGGTTCCCCATGGACCCGCCGCTCCGGCAGCGCTCAGCGCAGATCGGCGGCGCTTTCTTGTCGGTGCAGAAACCGTGCCGCGAGCGCTGCGACGATGCCGAGAAACAACCCGCCGCCGCCGACCCACATCAGCGCGCCCGCAAGCTGCTGATCGGCGAGCGCGGTGAGCCCGTAAGGCGCCGCGGTCAGCTCGTGCCAACCATGCCAAGGCTCCGGGGCGAGCACGACGAGCGCGGCATAGACCGTCATCTGAGCGGCCGTGGCGGTGGCGGCGACCACCCCGCGCTCGGGAGCGGCGCGAAGCGCCGCGAAGAGTGCGGTGGCGGCGGCAACGAGACTGAGATGCATCGCCCAGTAGACGAGATCGCTCTGCAGAGTGGCGCCGTAGGGGCCGGGCGCGTGCCAGACCCAGAAAAGCACCGCGAAGAGCGCGGCGAACGGGAAAGCGGGCAGACGAAGCACCGGAAGCGCGGCCGCCAGAAGCGGGGCCGCGAGGAGGGTCAGAAGAATGTGCTGGCCGACACGGGCGGAGAAGAGTGCCATCGAGGCCGCGCAGAGCGGCGAGACAAAGAGCAACGCGACGAGGCCCCAGGCCAGAAGGAATCGGCGCCGGTCGGTGGCGAGGCGGTGACCGGCGACGAGAAACAGTGCGAGCCCGGCGAGGAGAAAGGGGTCGAACGTCCAGCGGGTCCAGAGTTCGGCCGGCAGCGGCGGCACTCCGCAGAAGGGAACGTAAGGGTCCATGTCGGTCTCCTTTCGAGGTCAGCCCGAACAATTCGTGAGAAACGCGACCGGCCATGAATCGGCGATGATCGCCATTAGTGAGATCGCCGCCGACCAGACGGCGGCCACCGCGAGCGGGCGCTCCCGGGCCTCCGGCGCGAGCCGTTTCAGACGCCGGCGTGCGGTGACGAGCCAGGCCATGACGACGAGGCCGGCGGCCAGGGTCGCGAGTGCGGCCGCCGCACGCATCATGTCGGTTTCGAGAACGGCACGTGGCGCACACGCCGCCGAGATCAGCGCATAGATGGCGATGAAATGCAGCGCCCAGAGGGTGATCGGGCGGGCGACATGAAGGACGAGCGCATTCATTGCGGGCTCCCCGCGACGAGAAAGGCAGCTGCCGTGAGCCCCGCCATGAACGCCGTGCCCTTGCCGAAACTGCCGAGCAGAAGGTCCGGCAGGCCCTGTCCGAGCTTCACCGCGCCCACGGCCTTGCGCAGCGCGTTGAAGAGCGCCCAGTAGAACACCACCGCCAGCAGCGAAAGAACATAGGCGGCGATGGCCCAGCCTACGGCGGCGAAAGCCGTGCTCCAGGGGTCCACCTGCAGCAGAGCGAAAACGAGCGCCCCGCCCGCCGCGAGCGAGACGAAGGCGAGAAGGAGGTTCGCCAGAATCGGCAGCCGCAGCGCCGGGGCGTATTGCGCGCCCCGCCCCGTCATCCACGACACCGCGAACATGACGACCGCGAGCCCGAAGGCGAAAAGCGCGTAGAGCCGCCGGGGGCGCTGTGTCGCTTCTGCGAATGCGGGCTGGGTGTTCCAGAGATAGAGCCCCGCAAAAAGGAGCGAAGCGAAGAGCGCGTAGAGAATGAGCATGGTGCCGACGGTGCCGATATGAAGGTGGCTCCTGCGATCGACCAGGTTGACCGGAAGCTTCAGCCCCGACCGGACGCCGCTGTCGCGGGTCACCCCGCTGTCGGAGGGCTCCCAGACCCATCCCGTGAATCCGAAGAGTGCGAGGGCGCCGCCAAGGGCTGTGAGCCAGTAGAGCGAGGCGAGAGTGGCTGCGAAGACCACGGAAAGCCCGACGGCGGCGACGAGCGGCCAATATGTCGGATGCGGAAGGCGCAGAATCTGCAACGGTTCGCCGGAGACCGGGTCGCAGCCGATGGTCTCGCGGCGGTGGTCGTGTGAGTGCCGGAGAGCGCCGCTGATCTCCCCGGCGGGCCGGTCCAGGAGTTCGGGCTGGTCCCACAGCGGTTCGCGAGAGCGGATCTCGGGGAGGGCGCGGAAGTTGTACCCGGGGGTCACGGGCGGGTAGAGCCATTCCAGCGTCGCCGCTCCCCACGGATCCCGCTCGGCCCTCGTGCCCGCGCGCTGGTGACGGAAGAAATCGAAGATGAATACCACGATCCCGGCGGCGAGGATGTAGGCGCCGATGGTCGAGAGCATGTTGAGCCGGTCCCAGCCGATGCCTTCGGGGTAGGTGGCGATCCGTCGTGGCATGCCCCTGAGGCCGGTGAGGTGCATCATGAAGAAGGCGAGATTGAAGCCTGCGAACATGAGCCAGAAGGCCCAGCGACCAAGCGTGTCGGACATCATGCGCCCGGTGAAATGGGGCACCCAGTAGTAGAGGGCGCCGAACATCGGGAAGACGAAACCACCGATGAGCACGTAATGCAGGTGCGCGACGACGAAGTAGCTGTCATGGGCCTGGAAGTTGAAGGGCGCCGACGCCAGCATGACGCCGGTCAGCCCGCCGAGAACGAAGATGAAGAGAAAGCCGAGAATGAAGAGCATCGGCACCGTCAGGCGGGGCCGGCCGAGGGTCAGCGTCGCGATGAAACAGAAGATCTGCACGCCGGTCGGGATCGCCACCATGGTCGAGGCCACCGAGAACAGCGTCAGCGACATGTTCGGCAGGCCGGTGGTGTACATGTGATGCGCCCAGAGCCCGAAGCTCAGAAACCCCATGGTGACGACCGCGGCCACCACGAACCCGTAACCGAAAAGCGGTCGGCCGACGAACACGGGCAGCATCGTGGCGACCATTCCGGCCGCCGGCAGGAAAATGATGTAGACCTCGGGGTGGCCGAAGAGCCAGAAGAGGTGCTGCCACAGAAGCGGGTCGCCGCCGAGCGCGGGGTCGAAGAACGGCAGCCCCAGAAGGCGCTCGGATTCCAGCAGGATCGAACCGATGATGAGCGGCGGGAAACCCACCGCGATCATGAAGGCGGTGACCAGAAAGTACCACATCAGGATCGGCATCTTCGTCAGGCTCATGCCCGGCGCGCGCGAAGACAGGATCGCGGCGATGATCTCGACGGCCGCGGTCACGCTCGCGATCTCGGCCAGCGTGATTCCGATGAGCCAGAAGTCCGCCGAAAGCCCCTCGGTATACTGGCTGGTCGAGAGCGGCACATACATGAACCAGCCCCCCGCCGGGGCGGCGTCGAAGAGAAACGACGACAGCACTATCAGGCCGCCGAAGAGGTAACACCAGTAGCCGAAGGCGCCGAGCCGCGGGAACACGAGGTCGCGCGCGCCGGTCATCAGCGGGATCAGATAGATCGCGAAGCCCTCGAGCATGGGGATCGCGAAGAGGAACATCATGATCGTCCCGTGCATCGTGAAGACCTGGTTGTAGGTCTCGCTGTCGAGAAAGGTGTTCTCTGGGACGATGAGCTGGGTGCGTACGAGAAGGGCCAGAAACCCGGCGATCAGGAAGAAGATGAACCCCGTGACGAGGAACCGCTTGCCCACCACCCGGTGGGAGACCGCTGAAAGTGCCCTCAGACCCGATGGCTGTTTCCAGACAGCCTCGAAATCCGCCGCCGGTTCGCCCTTGGGCGCCATCTCGTAGGCGTCGGTTCGCTGCGGGATGCCGGTCATCGGAGGCTCGCGAGCCAGGCCGAGACCGCGCGCAGCTCGGGGCCTGACAACTGGTTATAGCTCGGCATCTTCGCGCCGGGCTTCATGTCGCCGACATCCGCGATCCAGCCCGCGAGGTTGCCCTGGTTCATCCGCCACATGCCGGCCCCGAGGCTGCCGCGGGCGCCGACACGGGTGAGGTCCGGGCCGAGGCGGCCGCCTTCCGCGACGCCGCGAACCTCGTGACAGGCCGGGCAGCCGTACTCGACGAAGATCTCGCGCCCGTCCACGAGGTCGGGGCGGGCGGCGTCGGTCGCCTCGCCCTGCACCTCGGCGAGCCACCGGTCGAAGGCCGCGGGTTCGAGGACGACCACCTCGAAGGCCATCCGCGGGTGCGACAGGCCGCAGAACTCGGCGCACTGGCCGCGGAAGCGTCCGGCCTCGTTGGCAGTGACCGTGAGCGTATTCACCCGTCCCGGAATCATGTCCGCCTTGCCCGAGATCGACGGTACCCAGAACGAATGAATGACGTCCGCCGAGGCGAGCCGCAGGGTCACGGGGCGGCCCCTGGGCAGGACAAGCTCGTTGGCGTCGCGCAGGGCAACGCCTTCGGGGTCGTAGACGATGTCCCACCAGAACTGGTGACCCGTCACCTCGACGACCATGGCCTCGGGGGCCGGCCGGGTGCTGGCCACGAGCACCGCCGTCGAGCCGGCCATCAGCGCGAGGATCGCCACCAGCGGCAGGACGACACCGCCCGACCAGACCCACCAGTCTCCCGCCGGCCGGTCTCGTCGCCAGGCGACCCAGACGAGCGCCATGACCCCGGCGAAGACGACGCCGAAGACCACGACCATCGCGACGGTGAGGTCGAAGATCTCGAGCGCCCCCTGCCCTGCGGGACGAAGGGCCGATTGCGAGCCGAAAAGGTCGAGCGCGCTTTCCATCAGCCGCCCCGCAGCGTGTAGAGATAGGTCGCCATGTCGCGCGCCTCCGCCTCGGTGACCCCGAGGTCCGGCATAGCCGTTTGCGGCGAATGGGCAGGCGGGTCGACGAGCCAGCGCACGAGGCCGCCCGGCTCGTTGGGCAGGATGCCCGCGACATAGGCCCGGTCGGCGAAGCCCGAAAGATGCGGTCCGACCGATCCCCGGGCCCCGGCTACGCCGGGAATAGTGTGGCAGGCCCCGCAGCCATGGGCGACCATCAGTCCCGCGCCCCGGTCGGCATCGCCACCGAACACGTCTTGGGAGGACACATCCGGGTCGGGCCGGTCTTGGGCGTTGCCGCCGCCAAACCGGCCGGTGACCTCGCCGAGCGCGGCTCCGGTCCAGTCGACCACCGGAGCGAAGAGCCTCTCACCGGGCCGAACCGCCGCCCAGGCCATGGCCGCCACGGCAGCCGCTGTCAGAAGGATGGCCGCTCCGTATTCCGCGCGCCGGGTCATCGACGTCACTCCGACCGGTTGGCGGCTTCGGTCCCGGAGCGAGATGCGCCGGGTTCGGGCGGGCGCACGCGTGCGTAATATTCCGAGACCGCGCGCATGTCGTCTTCGGTCATCTTCGAAGCGATGGACGACATGACGTTCAGCGCGTCGTTGTCGCGCACGCCGCGCTTCCAGAGCCGGAGCTGGTGCGACATGTAACCGGCGTATTGCCCCGCGAGGTAGGGCACGGAAGGCGGATTGCCCGTGCCCGAGGGACCGTGGCAGTTCACGCAGGCCGGGATGCCCTTTTCGGCGGACCCCACCGCGCCGAGCTGACCGCCCCATTGCAGCGTGCTGGCGTCGACCCGGCCCGGAGCCTCGCGGTAAGGCGCATCGATAGCGGAATAGTAGGCCGCAACCGCCTCCATCTCGCGCTCGGTGAGACGCTTGGCGATGGAGCCCATCACGTCGTTCGGCCGGTCGCCCGAGGCATAGTCGACAAGCTGTTTGTACATGTACCAGCCCGACTGTCCGGTGAGCCGCGGGAAGGCGCCCGACCCGTCGCCCCGCCCCTGTGCGCCGTGACAGGTGATGCAGGCCATGTCGGACCCGCCGCTCTGCGACCCGCCCATGGCCACGAGGCGGCCGAGTTCGAGCAGGTCGTCGTCGATGTCACTCTCGACCCTTGCATTGAAGTATGCCCGGTCGTCCGAGAGGTTGGCCTCCAGTTCCCGGATGCCGGGTTGTTCGGCCCGGTCCTGCGCCTCGAGCGATGCCGCGTAGACCCCGATGGCGACGAGAATCGCGGCGACGAAGGCAGGGGGCGTGATGCGCGGCATTTGCAGGCGCTCCTTTCTCAGGCGTCCATCAGGGGGCGCGGATTCTCGAGGTAGTCGGCCTTCATGTGCTCGAGCGTCCAGTACGCGAGCCCCATGAGGGGGCCGGTGGGGTTGTAGCCGAGGTTCTGCGGGAAGAGGCAGGCGCCGAAGACGAAGACGTTGTGGTGGTCCCACATCTGCCCGTAGCGGTTGACGACGCTGGTTCGGGGGTCGGTGCCCATGACCGCGCCGCCTGTGTTGTGGGTGGTCTGGTAGGGCACGATCGAATAGTTCGACCCCTCCGCGGCGCGGTTCCACAGGGAATGGCTGCGCACGTTGTCCATCGACCGAACGATCTCGAGTGCCTTCTGCTGCCCGAAGGCGGCCAGACGCCGGTCGTTCTCGGGAAAGTTGAACGTCATCCGGAGAAGCGGCCGGCCGTAGGCGTCCGTCCATGTCGGGTCGAGGTCGAGGAAGTTCTCGGGCGACGCGACGGACGAACCGTGCAGGAACACGCCGGTCGAATGCATGTAGTTCTCCCGCACCGCCCGCTTCCACTCCCTGCCCCAGGACGGGGTGCCTTCGGGAACGGGCTGGTAGTTGATGGGCCGGCCATTGGTCTGCGTGCAGGCGATGTAGCCACCGCCCACGAAGCCGAGATCGGCGGCGTCGAAATTGCCGGTGTTGAAATCGTCGATCGCCATGCCGAGCGCGCCGGCCCCCATGAACGGGTTCGTCACCACCTCGTCGTCGAAGAACACGCTGACGCCCGATAGCGTCTGGTAGGCATAGTTGCGCCCGACCGTGCCGGTGCGCGCCGCGGGGTCGTAGGGCTGCCCGAGGCCAGAGACGAGCATCAGGTGCACGTTCCAGAGCCCATAGGCGTTCAGGCAGACGGTGTCCGCGGGCTGGAAGGTCTCGACCCCGTCCTCGTCGAGGTAGACCACCCCCGTCGCGGTCTGGCCGTCGGCGCTCTTCTCGACCCTGACGACCTGCGCGCCGAAGCGGATCTCGAAATTCTCGTGGTCCCTGATCCGGTCGTAGACGCAGACGATCGGATCGGCCTTGGCATAGTAGCCGCAGCCGAACCGCTCGCAGAAACCGCAGTAGGTGCAGGGGTGAAGCTGGGCGCCGTAGGCGTTCTCGTAGGCCCGGGTGACATTGGCGGAAGGGATCGGGAACGGCGAGAAGCCCGCCCGCGCCGCGCCCTCTGCAAAGAGCGTCGTGGCGATCGGCTGGCGCATCGGCGGGTTGGGAAATTCGGCACTTCGCGGCCCCTCGAACGGGTTGCCGCCCTCCCGGATCTCGCCGCCGACATTGCCGGCGGCTCCGCTGATCCCCGCGACACGGTCGAACATGTCGAAATGCGGTTCGAGTTCGTCGTAGGTCACGCCCCAGTCCTGGACGGTGATGTCGTCGGAAATGAAATCGGGGCCGTAGCGCTCGTCGTAATGGCTCCGCATCTCGAGATCGGCGGGCAGCGGGCGCCACGTCTGGCCATTCCAGTGGATGCCCGCGCCGCCGAGGCCGGACCCCGGCAGGAAGGATCCCAGACGCCGCATCGGCAG
>CAZPPH010000055.1:0-18387 GCA_964588375.1 uncultured Rhodobacterales bacterium
CCGCGCGGCGCCACCCCCGAGGACGACCGCGCGCTCGAGGCCGACCTTCTCGCCGACGAGAAGGAGCGCGCCGAGCACCTCATGCTCCTCGATCTCGGCCGCAACGATGTCGGACGCGTGGCCGAGATCGGCACCGTGCGGCCCACCGAACAGTTCATCATCGAGCGCTATTCCCACGTCATGCACATCGTCTCGAACGTCGTCGGCAAGCTCTCGCCCGAACACGACGCTTTGTCGGCCCTTCTCGCGGGGCTTCCGGCGGGCACGGTCTCCGGCGCGCCCAAGGTCCGCGCGATGGAGATCATCGACGAGCTCGAACCCGAAAAGCGCGGCGTCTACGGCGGCGGCGTGGGCTACTTCTCGGCGCGGGGCGACATGGACATGTGCATCGCTCTGAGGACGGCGGTGGTGAAGGACGGCGGTCTCTACATCCAGGCCGGCGGCGGCGTGGTCTGGGACAGCGACCCCGAGGCGGAATACCAGGAGACCGTCAACAAGGCCCGCGCGATCCGCGCCGCAGCGGCGGATGCCGCGCGCTTCACGGGCGGCCGAAACGCCTGACGCGCCGGTACGGGGCCCCGGCCCCTCCGGAGGCTCCCGCGACGGATTTTCGGGGCAGATAACCACCGGCCCGGGGGCCTGCCGCCACGCGCGGCCAATTGGCTCGGCGCGCTGGCGGCAGACGACATCCCGCCTTGTCATCCGGGAAATCCCGTGACGAAGCGCCTCAAGGCGCGCGCGCAGACCCCTCTCGGGCTCCGCCGCGCGTCAGTTCGAGCGGCTGTCGGGCAGCGACCGAACCCGCGGCAGGCCGCTCGCCTCGTCTTGGCTGCCGGTCTCCGTCCCCGACCCGCCGGTCTCCTCCGGCGCGAGCACCGCCGAGACCGGCGCGAGGGCAAGGCTCCGGGCATTACGCCCCTGCAGCCAGTCGCCCAGACCCTCGATCGTCGCGGGATCGGCCCGGCCGAGCACGATAACCCCCTCCTCGAGCCGCGCGCGGAACGCCGCGCGGTCGAGCGCGCGCGAAACCGCGTTTGCGTCCACCCCGGCCCCGAGATCGTCGAAGATGAGCGAAGCGGGCACGTCGAAGCGCCCGGCGATCTGCTGGGCCGTATTGAGCCCCTGCGGCGCGGTGATGAGCCCGTGCCCGGTGTCGGCGATCGCGCGGATGACCTGCCCGACCGCCTGCCGGTCGCTCTGGAAGCCGGCGTCGCCATGGTCCATGACCGCCACCGCCTCGTCGACCGCGCGAAGATTGGCCTGAAGCGCCACCTCCACGTCCTGGGGTCGCGCGCCGGCGGGGATCGTGGGGATCAGCACCACCTCACGACCCGCCGCGCGATAGGCATCGGCGATCTCCGCGGCATTGGCCGAGCCGCCGTCGACAGCGAAGCTCACCTCCTCGGGAAGCTCCGACAGCGCCGCCGCGTCGGGCGGGGCCGCGCTTTCGTGAACGAGCACCACCGCGATGCGGGCAAGGCCGTCCTCCGCCTCGAAGCTCCGCCGGTGCGCCGCGAGCGCGCCGCCGGACCGCGGCGGGGCGGCGGCCCGCTCGGGCTCGCCGTTCGCACGGCTGCCGGGCAGGGTGCCGACCCGCTGGCCGACGTTCGCCGAAGGCACCCCGGGCATCGCGGCATCTGGCTCGGGCGCCTGGGTTATGCGGATGTTGCCAGATCCGTTCCCGTTCCGCCGCGGCAGATCGATGACGGAGGGCGTGGCCGCGTCCGCAGGCCGGGAGGTTTCGGGAATCTCGGGCTCTTCCTCCGGCGCGGCCGGGCGGGCAATGGCGGGGCTGTCCGCGGCCGGCGCGGGAGCGGTATCCGCCTCGGCGACCGCGACATCGGCGGCCTCGGGCGCCTCGGGCTCCGCCGGTGCTTCGGCGAGATCGCGGGAGAGTTCAGGCGCGCGCGCGGGCGCCTCGCCCCGGGGGGCGGCGGGGGCGGGTGCGGCGGGGGCGCTTTCGGCCACCGTCTCGGGCGCGCCGGTCTCCGGCGCGGAGCTCTGTGGCGCCCGGGGCGCCTCGGTTTCGAGACCCGCGATCACCGGAGCCGGCTCCTCCGCCGGAACCGTCGCCGGGTCCCCGGCAGATTCGTCCACGGCCTCGGCCATCGCCGCGGGGGCCTCCGGCGCGGGCTGGGGTGCGGCCATCCCGGCTGCATCGGCCAGCGCCGGGGCACTGTCCTCCTCGGGCGCGGTCAGCGCGGCGGTCTCGGTCAGCGGGGGCTCGGTGGGCGCGGAGGGTTCCTCCGGCGCGGGCTCGGCCACCGTGGCCTCCGGCTCGGGCGCGGGCGGGGCGGGCAGGTCGCGGGCAGCCACGGCCGGCTGTTCGGTGCGGGGCGGCAAGGGTGCACGCGCCTCGGGCGCGCCCGCCGTCTCCGGCCTCAGCCCCTCGCGCTCGGTCAGCGCAACCTCCGCGCCCTCGGGCACATCGGGCCGCTCGAACGCGTCGGGGCCCGCGAAGGAAGGTGCGGGCGTCGCGGCGGGCGTCGTGTCGAGCGTCGGAGAGGTATCGGCCGGCTCCGGGGCAGCCGGGGTCGCCGCGGTCACGTCGGCGGCCGGCATGGTCTCCTCGGACGGCACTTCGGGGTCGGTCTCGGGCCTCGACTGGGCAAACTCGGTCCCCGCCGGCGTTTCCACCGCGCGCGCCTCCGGCTGGGGCAGCATGAGGTCGTGACGCACGGCAAGCTGGCTCGCCACGGCAACGATTACCCCGCCGACCACAAGGCCCCACGCCCCGCCCCAGACGGTCGATTTGAGACGTTCGCGACTGCGCCTGTCAAGAATCCCGCGTGCCACCGCCGGCCTCCGCTCCGATGTCGACGCCCCCGATTGGGCGTTTGCCTCACCCGGGCGCCGTTTGACCCGCCCGGTTGCCCCGGGCATTGACGATCTTCAGCGCCTCCATGACAAGTATACGCCACAACCGGACCCCGGCCCACCCTTTTCTCGAAAGTGCCAGCGATGCTGCTGCTCATCGACAACTACGACAGCTTTACCTTCAACCTCGTGCATTTCCTCGGCGAACTCGGCGCGGAGACGAAAGTGGTGCGCAACGACGCGCTGACCGTCGGCGAGGCGCTCGCGCTGAAGCCCGCCGGCATCGTCCTGTCGCCCGGGCCCTGCGACCCCGCGCGGGCGGGCATCTGCGTGCCGCTGGTCAGGGGCGCGGCGGAGGCGGGCGTGCCGCTTCTGGGCGTCTGCCTCGGCCACCAGTCCATCGGCGAGGCGTTCGGCGGGCGGGTCGTCGCCGCCGGAGAGATCGTCCACGGCAAGCTCGGCACCATCCGCCACGAGGGCGAGGGCGTCTTCGCCGGCCTCCCCTCGCCCCTCGCGGCCACCCGCTATCATTCGCTCGTCGTCGAGCGCGCCACCCTGCCCGACGCGCTCGAGGTCACCGCGGCTCTCGACGACGGCACGATCATGGGGCTCAGGCACCGCGAATTCGCGATCGAGGGCGTGCAGTTCCACCCCGAGAGCATCGCCTCCCAGCATGGCCACAAATTGCTCGGGAACTTCCTCCGGGGCCTGAAGGTGCCCGCATGAGCGACGCGATGAAGCCCCTGATCTACGCCGCCTCCGAGGGCCCCTTGTCGCGCGCCCAGGCGGAAGAGGCGTTTCACCATCTCTTCGAGGGCGCGGCGACCCCCGCTCAGGTCGGGGGCTTCCTGATGGCGCTCCGCGCCCGCGGCGAAGCCGTCGCGGAATATGCCGCCGCCGCTTCGGTGATGCGCGACAAATGCCTCGCCGTGAAAGCCCCCGAAGGAGCCATGGACATCGTCGGCACCGGCGGCGACGGGATGGGCACGCTCAACATCTCGACGGCCACCGCCTTCGTCGTCGCCGGCGCGGGCGTGCCGGTGGCGAAACACGGCAACCGCAACCTCTCGTCGAAATCCGGCGCCGCCGACGTGCAGTCGGCCCTCGGCATCGACGTCATGGTGGGCGCGGAGGTCGTCGAACGCGCCCTCGCCGAGGTCGGCATCGGCTTCATGATGGCGCCGATGCACCACCCGGCGATGAAGCACGTCATGCCGGTCCGGATGGAACTCGGCTGCAAGACCATCTTCAACATCCTCGGGCCGCTGACGAACCCCGCCGGGGTGAAGCGGCAGTTGACCGGCGCCTTCGCCATCGACCTCATCTTCCCCATGGCCGAGACGCTGGCGGCCCTCGGCAGCGAGGCCGCCTGGCTCGTCCACGGGGCCGACGGCACCGACGAGATCTCGATCTCCGGTCCGACCTCGGCGGCGGTCCTGAAGGACGGCCGCGTCACCGGCGCCGAGATCCACCCCGAGGACGCGGGGCTGCCGGTGCACCCCTTCCGCGACATTCTCGGCGGCACGCCCGAGGAGAACGCCGCCGCCTTCTCAGCGCTTCTCGGCGGCGCGCCGGGCGCCTACCGCGACGCGGTGTGCCTCAACGCCGCCGCCGCCCTCGTCATCGCCGGCAAGGCCGCCGACCTGAAAGAGGGGGCCGTCATGGCCGCCGAGAGCATAGACAGCGGCGCGGCGAAGGCGAAACTCGAGGGGCTGGCGCGGATCACCAGGGGCTGATGAGACGCACCGCGCGGTGTCGCGCTCCGCGTGCCCGGGCGACGCACGTGCCGTACACCTTGCCATATGCCTGCCATACACTCTGCCATACGTTTTGCAGACACCCGGCTCTCCCGATCTTTCCTTCGCGAGACCGACCCGTTATCGACGTTCCATGACCACCGTTCTCGACCGCATCAAGGCCTACAAGCTCGAGGAGATCGCCGCCGCGAAGGCGCGAAGACCTCTTTCCGAGGTCGAGACCGACGCCCGCGCCGCAAGCCCCGTCCGGGGCTTCCGCGCCGCGCTCGAAGCCGCTTCGAAGACCGGCTACGGCCTCATCGCCGAAGTGAAGAAAGCCAGCCCTTCCAAGGGCTTGATCCGCGAGGACTTCGACCCGCCCGCGCTCGCGCGCGCCTACGAAGCGGGTGGTGCCGCCTGCCTCTCGGTCCTCACCGACACCCCCTCGTTCCAGGGCGCGCCGGAGTTTCTTACCGCCGCCCGCGCCGCCACCGCTCTGCCTGCGCTGCGCAAGGATTTCATGTACGACCCCTACCAGGTCGCCGAAGCCCGCGCCTGGGGCGCCGACGCGATCCTGATCATCATGGCGAGCGTCTCCGACGCCCAGGCGCAAGAGCTTGAAACCCAAGCCTTTTCCTGGGGAATGGACGTGCTCGTCGAGGTCCACGATGCCGCAGAGCTCGACCGGGCGCTGACCCTTTCCTCCCCGCTCATCGGCATCAACAACCGCGACCTCAAGACCTTCGAGACGACGCTGGAGACCACGCGAGACCTTGCAAGACACCTCCCCGACGACCGGATCCTCGTCGCCGAAAGCGGCCTCACCGGCCCGGCCGACCTCGCCGATCTCGCCACCCACGGCGCGCGGTGCTTTCTGATCGGCGAGCACCTCATGCGGCAATCCGACGTGGCGGCCGCAACCCGCGCGATCCTCGCGAACCCGGTCGCGGGAGCCGCCTGATGGCCCTCACCCATTTCGACGCCGAGGGCCAGGCCCACATGGTCGATGTCTCCGAAAAGGCCGAGACGGCACGCACCGCCGTCGCCGAGGGCTGGGTGAAAATGTCGCCCGAAACCCTTGATCTGGTTGAGAAAGGCGATGCGAAGAAGGGCGACGTGCTCGGCGTCGCCCGCCTCGCGGGCATCATCGGTGCCAAGAAGACCGCCGATCTCATCCCGCTCTGCCACCCGCTCGCGCTCGCAAAGGTCTCGCTCGATCTCGCCATCGACCGCGCCCGCCCCGGCGTGCGCATCGAGGCCACGGTGAAGACCACGGGCAGAACAGGTGTGGAGATGGAGGCGCTGACGGCGGTCTCGGTCGCGGCCCTCACCGTCTACGACATGCTGAAGGCCGCCGAGAAGGGCATGGTCATCGAGGATATCCGGCTCGTGCTGAAAGAGGGCGGCAAGTCGGGGCGCTACGAGGCGGAGCGTTGATCCCGGTCGCCGAGGCGCTCGAGCACCTCTTCGCCCTCGTCGTCCCCACCGAGACTGAAACAATCCCGCTCCGCGAGGCTGCGGCGCGCGTTCTTTCCGCCCCCGTCACCGCCAACCGCGCCCAGCCGCCGTTCGACGCAAGCGCCATGGACGGCTACGCGATCGCCGAGGAAAGCCCCGCCCCCGGCGGCCGCTTTCGCGTCATCGGCGAGGCGGCGGCGGGCCATGCATGGACCGGGCGCATCGGCCCGGGCGAGGCGGTGCGCATCTTCACCGGCGCACCGGTGCCGGAAGGCGGAAAGCGGGTGGTCATCCAGGAGGATGTCACCCGCGAGGGCGACACGATCACTCTGTCGGGCAGCCCCGACCCCGGACCCCACGTCCGTCCGAAAGGCGGTGACTTCGCCGAAGGCGCCACCATCGACCCGCCGCGCCGCCTCGGCCCGGCGGACCTGTCGCTTCTCGCGGCGATGAACATCGCGCGGGTTCCCGTCCACCGCCGCCCCGTCGTCGCGCTCATCGCCACGGGCGACGAACTCGTCCAGCCCGGCGAAAGCCCCCGGCCCGACCAGATCATCGCCTCGAACACCTACGGGCTCGCGGCCATGGTCGAGGCCGAAGGAGGCGAAGCGCGGCTTCTGCCCATCGCGCGGGACACGCGGGAGGCTCTGGCGCAGGCCCTCGATCTTGCGGACGGCGCCGACCTCGTCGTCACGGTCGGCGGGGCCTCGGTCGGCGACCACGACCTCGTCGGCGAGGTGCTGGGCAAGCATGG
The DNA here is from genome assembly GCA_964588375.1 of uncultured Rhodobacterales bacterium. Classification (GTDB taxonomy): domain Bacteria; phylum Pseudomonadota; class Alphaproteobacteria; order Rhodobacterales; family Rhodobacteraceae; genus JASJAR01. Next base: position 6,766 of record CAZPPH010000055.1, read on the forward strand.
CAGCCGCGCCTTCTACAAGGTCGCCATGCGCCCGGGCAAGCCGCTGATGGCCGGCCGCATCGGCAACGCCGCCATGCTTGGCCTGCCCGGCAACCCGGTGTCCTCGCTCGTGTGCGGGCACGTCTTTCTCCTGCCCATGCTGCGCGCGATGCAGGGCCTTCCCGCCGAACCCGCGCCCCGCAGAAAGGCCGCGCTCGCCGCCCCCCTCGGCCCAAACGGCCCCCGCGAGCATTACATGCGCGCGCGCGTCTCCGCAGCCGGCGTCACGGCGTTCGATCGCCAGGACAGCTCGCTCCTGGGCATCCTCGCCGCCGCCGACGCACTCATCGTCCGCCCGCCCCGCGACCCGGCGCGGGCCGCCGGAACGCCTGTGGATATCCTGCCCCTCCGACCCTGAAAGTTGACACAAAACGGGAACGGAGGTAGAACACCGGTGAACGAGTGCGGTTTCCGCGCACCAGGCGTGGCAGGAGGATGAGGATGCTGACGAAAAAGCAACTTGAGTTGCTGGAGTTCATCGACAAGCGCGTGAAGCGGGATGGCGTACCGCCGTCCTTCGACGAGATGAAGGACGCGCTCGACCTGCGCTCGAAATCTGGCATCCACCGGCTGATCACGGCCCTCGAGGAGCGCGGCTTCATCCGCCGCCTCGCCCACCGCGCCCGCGCGATCGAGATCGTCAAGATGCCCGAGAGCGCGAGCCAGGGCTTCGTGCCGAAGGTCATCGAGGGCGACCGGCCATCCCGTCCGGCGGGCGCCATTCCGCTTGACGGCGGCGCAGTCGACCTGCCGCTCATGGGCCGCATCGCGGCGGGCGTGCCGATCGAGGCGATCAGCGAGAAAGCGAACGACGTCTCGGTGCCGGCCTCGATGCTGGGCGCGAAGGGCCAGCACTATGCTCTCGAGGTGAAGGGCGATTCGATGATCGACGCGGGGATAAACGACGGCGACGTCGTTGTGATCCGCGAGACGAGTACCGCCGAGAACGGCGATATCGTTGTCGCCCTCGTCGAGGGCCACGAGGCGACGCTCAAGCGGTTCCGCCGCAAGGGCGCGACCATTGCCCTCGAAGCCGCGAACCCCGGGTACGAGACCCGGCTTTTCCGCGACGATCAGGTGAAGGTGCAGGGCCGTCTCGTGGGGCTGATCCGCACCTATTGAGCCGCCGGACACCTGCGGTCACCGTGCTCACGGGTTTGCGCGAGCGCTGCCGAAGAGGCCGCGCCGCGCGGTCCCGGCGCCGTTCCAGCGCCTCAGGCCCGCGCGATCGGCGGCGCTGACGATGCGCAGCCCTTCTCCCTCGGGCCAGATGGCCAGCGCGCCGGTCTCTCGAAGCCGCCCCCGGTCGTAGAGCGCACAGCCCTCGGGCGCGTCAGCCTCGTCAGCCTCGACCGACAGCACGACGATCTGGGCCGACCGGCAGGCCGCCGCCACCCGCTCCCGTCCGCCCCGCCCGGTGAGATGCACCGCCCTGGCCCGCCCGACGCGGAATTCCCGCGCCCCCGGCACGCCGCCGAGCCCCGCGCGTCCGGCGGCCTCGACCTGCCCGGCGGGGTCGCCGTCGTTCTCGAGCCAAATGGCGGCCGGAAATCCGTCGCCCCGGGGTTTCGACAGCACCCGTCCGTCTGCGCTCATCACCCCGACGAGTCCCCCGGAGGCGGCCACCAGCACCGGCGGCCGCTCCGCCCCGGCCCAGAGGGCGGCGGCAGCCGCGATGGGAAGAATCCCGCCCCCCCGCGACGGATGCCGCCAGAGAACCGTGAAGAGCGCACCGAGGACGAGAAGCGGCAGGGCGGCCGGCGGCGGGGCGGGCACGAAAGACAGCGCTCCGTCGAGGGCCGCGACCCGGTCGGCCACGCCGAGAATCCAGCGGATCGGCGGGTCCATCGCCCAGAGTCCCACCCAATGCAGGCCGAAGGGCGCGAGGACGGCCGCGAGCACCGCCGCCGGCATGATGAGAGAGCCCATCAGCGGCACCGACAGGAGATTCGCGACGAGACCGTAATGCGGAACCTGGTTGAAATGCGCCGCCGCGATGGGGGCCGTCGCCGCCCCCGCCACCGCCGAGGAGATCACCAGCGCGGCGACACCCCTGGCCCATCGCGGCAGACGCCGCCGGGTCTCGCCGACATGCCTGAGCCAGCCGAAGACCGCGACGAGCGCCGTGGTGGCGGCGAACGACATCTGGAAACCCGGCCCGGTGAGCGCCTCCGGCCTGAGCGTCAGCACCACGAGGGCCGCCACCGCGACCGACCGCAGGGTGAGCGCGCGGCGGTCGAAAAGGACCGCGACGAGCATCACCGCGGCCATGATGAAGGCCCGCTCGGTGGCGACGTTGCCCCCCGACAGGGCGAGATAGACCGCGCCGGCGGCAAGCGCCGCCACCGCGGCGATCTTCTTGCCGTCGACCCTCAGCGCGAGCGACGGATGGAGCGCCAGCCCGGTGCGCACGGTGGCGAAGACGAGGCCCGTCAGCAGCCCCATGTGCAACCCGGAGATCGCCAGCAGGTGAGCAAGATTCGCCGCACGCAGGTCCTCGAGCGCATCGGTCGGGATGCCCGACCGGTCGCCCACCGTGATCGCCGCGGCAACCCCGCCGGTCGCCCCGGGCAGCACGTCGCGGATCCCCGCCGAAATGCGCATCCTGAGCCGCCAGAGCCAGAGGGCCGAGGCCCCCTCGGCGGGGGCCAGGGTCACCGCCGGCGTGCGGGTGTAGCCCACCGCGCCGAGGCCCTGGAACCAGGCGTGGCGGCGAAAGTCGAACCCGCCGGGCTCGACCGGGCCCTGGGGCGGCGAGAGATGGGCGGTGAGCCCGACGATCCGCCCCGGTTCCGGGACGAGAAACCCCTGCTCGCCGTGAAGCGAGACCCGCACCCGGGCCGGAGTGCGCTCCGGCGCCATGTCGGAGAGCACGACCCGGTCCAGCGTGAGCCTGAGCTTGTCGGAAGCCGACCGGTCGGTTCCCACGATGCGCCCTTCCACGGGGCCGTAGTATCGAAAACCGAGCACGGGCTCGGCCACGGAGGCCGTGCGCTGGCCTGCCGCGAGAAGGCCGAGGAGAACGAAGAGGGCCGCCACCGGCCAGAGCCGCCCCCGCCAGCGCGTGACGAGAAGGACGGCCAGACAGCACGCAAGGCCCAGGACCCCCGCCCAGGCCGCCGCTCCCGGTTCGGCGGGAAGCGCGAAGTAGACCCCGGCCCCCCCGGCATAGAAGACCGCGACCCAGGGAAAAAGATGGCCGCGCTGGGTCTCGACGACCGCCTGAACGCGCGAAGGGCGCACCCTTGTCTCCCGTACCCGGCTTGACTAGAAACTTTTTCCATTGTTACCGACCCAATGGTTTTCAAAAGGTTAATCCCCCAAAATGGCAGAGAGCCCAGCTGACCGCCCCGTGGTGACGCGTTTCGCGCCCTCGCCCACCGGATACCTTCACATAGGCGGGGCGCGGACCGCGCTTTTCAACTGGCTTTTCGCCCGCCACCACGGGGGCAGGTTTCTCCTCAGGATCGAGGACACCGACCGCCAGCGCTCGACCCCGGAGGCCACCGAGGCCATCTTCGAGGGGCTGACCTGGCTCGGGCTCGACTGGGACGGTGACGCCGTGAGCCAGTTCGCCCGCTCCAGCCGTCACGCCGAGGTCGCCGAGGTGATGCTGAACGCGGGCTACGCCTACAAGTGCTTCTCGACCCAGGCCGAGATAGAGGCGTTCCGCGAATCCGCGAAGGCCGAGGGCCGCTCGACGCTCTTCCGGTCGCCCTGGCGCGACGTGACGCCCGACAAGCACCCCGAAAAACCCTGTGTGGTGCGTCTGAAGGCCCCGCGCACCGGCGAAACCGTGATCGACGATGCGGTGCAGGGCCGGGTGCGGGTGAAGAACGAGCAGCTCGACGACATGATCCTGCTGCGCTCGAACGGCTCACCAACCTACATGCTCGCCGTCGTGGTGGACGATTTCGACATGGGGGTGACCCATATCATCCGCGGCGACGACCACCTCACGAACGCCGCCCGCCAGATCCAGATCTGGCGGCTGATGGACTGGCCGGAACCCGTCTGGGCGCATATCCCGCTCATTCACGGCGAGGACGGCAAGAAACTCTCCAAGCGCCACGGCGCGCTCAGCGTGCAGGAATACCAGGCGGCGGGCTTCTCGGCGGCGGGCATGCGCAATTACCTCGCCCGCCTCGGCTGGTCCCACGGCGACAGCGAGTTCTTCACCACCGAGCAGGCGATCGAATGGTTCGACCTCGGCTCGATCAGGCGCGCGCCCGCCCGGTTCGACATGGCCAAACTCGCCAATCTGTCGGGCCAGCACATCGCGGTGACCGACGATGCCGCGCTCGTGGCGGAAGTGCTGGAATACCTGCAGGCCAGCGGCCGGCCGGACCTGACAGATGCCCAGGGACACGCCCTCCAGTCCGCGATGTATTGCCTCAAGGAGCGTGCGCGGACCTTCGGAGAACTCCTCGAAAAGGCGCATTTCGTGCTGACGGACAGGCCGATCGAGCCGGATGCGGACGCCGCGAAGCAGCTCACCGCGGTATCCCGTCGTATACTGGGCGAATTGACGCCGCACCTGCAAACTGCTAGCTGGGACCGCGACACGCTGGAAGGGATCGTCAGCGCCCATGCCACGGCGAATGGCACGAAGATGGGCAAACTCGCGGGGCCATTGCGCGCCGCGCTGGCCGGGCGCACGGTAACGCCCAGCGTGTTCGACATGATGCTGGTCCTCGGCCGCGAAGAATCCATCGCCCGGCTCGAAGACGCAGCCTCCTGAACAATCGAAACAGACCCGCCCGAGGCAGGTGCGGGCGCCGACCGGAGGACAGCTATGGCCGACGCCAAGAAGACCGCGACCCTGACCCTTGACGGGAAGAGCCTCGAACTGCCCGTCCTGAGCCCCACGGCGGGTCCGGACGTGATCGACATCCGCAAACTCTACGCCCAGGGCGACGTCTTCACCTACGATCCGGGCTTCACCTCGACCGCGTCCTGCGATTCGACGATCACCTTCATCGACGGCGACAAGGGCGAGTTGCTGCACCGCGGCTACCCGATCGACCAGCTCGCCGAGAAGTCGCATTTCCTCGAGGTCTGCTACCTCCTGCTCTACGGCGAGTTGCCCTCGGCCGAACAGCTCGAGGATTTCGAGCAGCGCGTGACGATGCACACGATGCTGCATGAGCAGATGCAGAACTTCTTCAGAGGCTTCCGGCGCGACGCCCACCCGATGGCGATCATGGTCGGCGTCGTCGGGGCGATGAGCGCGTTCTATCACGACTCGACGGACGTGGGCGACCCGTGGCAGCGCGAGGTCGCCTCGATCCGGCTGATCGCGAAGATGCCGACGATCGCCGCCTGGGCCTACAAGTATTCGATCGGTCAGCCCTTCGTTTACCCCCTGAATTCAATGGACTATGCATCGAACTTCCTCAGGATGTGCTTTGCGGTGCCGGCCGAGGAATACATCGTCAACCCGATCCTGAGCCGAGCGATGGACCGGATCTTCACGCTGCATGCCGACCACGAGCAGAACGCCTCGACCTCGACGGTGCGCCTCGCCTCGTCGTCGGGCGCGAACCCCTTTGCCTGCATCGCCGCCGGCATCGCCTGTCTCTGGGGCCCGGCGCACGGCGGCGCGAACCAGGCCTGTCTCGAGATGCTGCGCGAGATCGGCTCGCCGAACCGTATCCCCGAGTTCATCGAACGCGCCAAGGACAAGGACGACCCGTTCCGCCTGATGGGCTTCGGCCACCGGGTCTACAAGAACTTCGACCCCCGCGCGAAGGTCATGAAGCAGTCCGCGGACGAGGTCCTCGACCTTCTCGGTATCGAGAACAACCCCACGCTGCAGGTCGCCAAGGAGCTCGAGAAGATCGCCCTCGAGGACCCCTATTTCGTCGACCGGAAGCTCTATCCCAACGTGGATTTCTACTCCGGCATCATCCTCGACGCGATGGGCTTTCCGACCTCGATGTTCACCCCGATCTTCGCGCTCGCGCGCACCGTCGGCTGGGTGAGCCAGTGGAAGGAAATGATCGCCGACCCGCAACTCAAGATCGGCCGGCCGCGCCAGCTCTATGTCGGCGCGACGTCGCGGGACTACGTGGACGTCGAGAACCGCTGAGGCCGGCACGGAACCGCGCTCGGGGAGGGGGCCGTCCGCCCCCGCTTGCCTGCGGCAAGCCCCCCGAGGATATTTCGGGGCCGATGATGCCGGCCCGCCTTCCCGCCGGTCATCGTCGGCCGTCAAACACGCTGAGGGACGGTCCGCAAGGATCCGTTCGGGGGGGCAGCCCCCGTCCCGGTCAGCGGCCTTCGAACCGCGCCGTGCGCTTTTCGAGAAACGCGATGACGCCCTCGCGGAAATCCCGCGTCTTGCCGACCCGGCCCTGGAGCCGCGCTTCGAGGAGAAGCTGGGTATCTAGATCGTTCTCCCAGGTCCGGCGCAGCGCCTCTCGTGTGCTCGCGTAGGCCTCCGTGGGCCCGGTGGCGAGGTGGCGCGCGCGGTCTCGCCAGTGGCTCTCGAAGCCGGCGTCGGGCACAGCCTCCCAGATCATGCCCCAGTCGGCGGCCTGCCTCGCCCCGATCGGCTCGGCGAAAAGCGCGGCCCCCATGGCCCTTGCGAACCCGACCTGGCGCGGCAGCCAGTAGGTGCCACCGGCATCCGGCATGAGCCCGATCCGGGTAAAGGCCTGGAGGAAGACCGCACTTTCCGCCGCGATGACCACATCCGCGGCAAGCGCGAGGTTCGCCCCCGCGCCTGCGGCGGCGCCGTTCACCGCCGAGATCACGGGCACGCGGGCCTCGTAGATCGCTCTCAGCATGGGAATGTATTCGTCGCGCACCGTGCGTTCGAGGTCACCCGAGCCGACCGTCGCCTTGTCGCCGAGGTCCTGACCCGAGCAGAACGCCTCGCCCGCCCCCGTGAGCACCAAGACCCGCGCCGAGCGCTCGGCGGACTTTACCGCGTGGAGGATCTCGGCGCGCATCTGTGTATTGAGCGCGTTGCGCACCTCGGGGCGCGCGAGGGTGATGACGCCGATGTCCCCGTCGATGGCGAGGCGCAAGGTCTGGTAATCCATCGTCTGTCCCTTCTCCGTCGCTTTCCCGATAGGTGAACCGATCGGTTCGGAAAAGGGGAAACCGCGTCAGCGACCGAGAAGTTCGTCGAGCCGGGCCTGTTCCTCGGTCGTGAGCCCGTCGTCCGGCGCCGGGGCGACGGAGCGGCGGCGGAGATAGGTGATGCTGATCGCACCCGCCAGCAGCAGCATCGCGGGGGCGGCGAGCCAGAGCACGAGATTCGCTCCCTCCGCCCGGGGCCGCATCAGCACCACCTCGCCGTAGCGTTCGACGAAGAAGTCGAGCACCTCGGCGTCGGTCGCGCCCCCGGCGATGAGTTCGCGGACCATGAGCCGCGCATCCCGCGCCCAGTCGGCATTCGACGACCCGATCGCCTCGGAGCGGCACTGCACGCAGCGCAGCTCGTCGTCGAGCGCGTCGGCGCGGGCCTCGAGCACGGGGTCGGCGAGCATCTCGTCAGGCTCGACGGCCTGCGCCGGCAGAGCGAGAAGGAGAAAGAGAAGCACCGCGCGGATCATTCGGCCGGCACCCCCGGCGCTTTCGGCTTGCGCGCGCTTCCCGCCACCCGCACCCGCCGGTCGCTGAGCGACAGCACACCGCCAAGCGCCATGATGATGCAGCCCGCCCAGATCCAGTTGGCATAGGGCTTGATGAAGGTCCGCACCGCCCAGCCGCCGTTTTCCTGGGGGTCGCCGATCACGACATAGAGGTCGCGGAAGACGCCGTTGTCGATCGCCGCCTCGGTCGTCGGCATGCCCGCCACGGGGTAGACGCGCTTTTCGGGAAAGAGCCGCGCGACCTCCGCCCCGTCGCGGTCGAGGGTGATCTCGGCCATGGTCGAGACGTAGTTCGGCCCCTGCACTCGCTGCACATCGACGAGGGTGACCTCGTAGCCGGCCACGTCGAAGCTCTCGCCCTCCTGTGCGACGCGAATGTCCTCGACCGTCCAGGCCGTCAGCGCGGCGATGCCGATGAAGGTGATCCCGAGGCCGCCGTGGGCGACCGCCTTGCCCCAGTCGGCGCGCGGCAGATTGCCGAGCCGGCGGAGTTTCGAACCGATCTTGCCGCGCCCCGCACGTGTCCACAGTTCCGTGGCCGCGCCGAAGACGACCCAGGCGCCGAGCGCGATGCCGAAAGGCGCGAGCGCGGACCGCCCGGACGTCAGCGCGTAGGCGAGACCGCCCACGGCAATCGCCAGCACCAGCGCCCCCCAGAGGGGCGACATCGACCTTGCGAGCCGCGCCCGCTTCCAGGGAAGGATCGCCCCGAGCGGCAGGATCGCCCCGATCACGAGGAAGAACGGCGTGAAGGCGGCATTGAAGAACGGCGGACCGACCGACAGCCTCTGGCCCCACAGCATCTCGGCGATGAGCGGCCACATCGTGCCCACGAAGACGACGAAACAGGAGACCGCCAGGAGGATGTTGTTGGCCACGAGCGCCCCTTCGCGGGAAACCGGCCGGAACACGCCGGTGGATTCCATGGCACCCGAGCGCAACGCGAAGAGCACGAGGGCCCCGCCCATGAAGACGCCCGTGATGGCGAGGAGATAGACCCCGCGCTCGGGGTCGTTGGCGAAGGCATGGACGCTCGTCAGCACCCCCGAGCGCACGATGAAGGCGCCGAGGAGCGAAAAGCCGAAGGCGAGAATCGCCAGCAGGATCGTCCACGCCTTCAGCGCCTCGCGCTTCTCGACGACGATCGCCGAATGCAGCAGAGCGGTGGCGAAGAGCCATGGCATGAAGGAGGCGTTCTCGACAGGGTCCCAGAACCAGAAGCCGCCCCAGCCGAGCTCGTAATAGGCCCACCAGGAGCCGAGAGCGATGCCGATCGTGAGGTTCACCCAGGCCAGGAGAGTCCAGGGGCGCACCCAGCGGCCCCAGGCGGCGTCGACCCTGCCCTCGATCAGGGCGGCGACGGCGAAGGAGAAGGCCATCGAGAGGCCAACGTAGCCGATGTAGAGAAACGGCGGGTGGAAGGCGAGGCCGGGGTCCTGAAGAAGCGGGTTGAGGTCCTGCCCGTTGAACGGCGGCACCTCGAGGCGCAGAAAGGGGTTCGAGGTGAAGATGAGGAAGGCGAGGAAGGCAACGCCGACCGAGGCCTGCACGGCGAGCACGCGGGCGCGCAGACGTTCGGGCAGCGCGCCGCCGAACCAGGCCCCGAGCGCGCCGAAGAGCGCGAGGATGAGACACCACAGCAGCATCGAGCCCTCGTGGTTTCCCCAGACGCCGGTGACCTTGTAGAGCATCGGCTTGTCGGTATGGGAATTGAGGGTGACGAGCCTCAGCGAGAAATCGGAGGTGACGAAGGCATAGGTGAGCGCGGAGAAAGAAAAGGCCAGCAGGAGAAGCTGCGCGGTCGCTGCCGGTTCGGCCACCGCCATCCAGCCCCGCCAGCCGCGTGCGGCGCCGATCATGGGAACCGTCATCTGCACGATGGCGACGACGAAGGCGAGGACGAGGGCGAAATGGCCGAGCTCTACGATCATGTGGCGAAGAGTAATGCGCGCGAGGGCGCCCGCCAAGCCGCTGCGCGCCCATGTCGCGCAGCCGTGAAGTCTGCAACCGGTCGCGTTCGTCACCATACATGCGACCCGCTCCAACCCCTTGATTTCGCAGGTCCGGGAAGCCGGTGACCGGGTTCCGCTCCCGAACGACGCGCTCTAGCCGGCGAGGTGGATCGCCGCAGAGAGGAGAAGCGAGGCGAGAATCGGCAGCACGAAGAGCGGACGCGGCAGGTCGAGCGACTTCAGGATCACCGCGAAATGCATGATCGCGCCCACGAAATAGAGCGCGACGAAGAGAAAAAGCACCCCGCTCTCATCCATCGCCCCGGGACGGTCGAAGGCGTTGTAGAGCCACCACCAGCCCATCACGCTCGCCGCCCCGGCCCAGGAGAACGACATGCCGAGCGCCAGCGGCGTGGTGCGCTGGACATAGAGCCAGAGAAAGGTCAGCGAGATCGCCACCGCCATGAGCGCGATGGCGCCGTAGCTGATCGCGTAGGCGGCCTCGTAGCCGAACGCGAAGTCGAGGCCGGTGAACCCCGCCGCGACGAAGCCGACGAGATAGAGCGCCTGTTTCATTTGCGAAGCATCTCCCGCACGGCCCGGTCGAGCTCGTCGGCCGCCTCGGCGTTGCGGACGAGCGTGTTCCTGAGCTCCCGCCCCATCAGCGCATCCTTCAGGTCTTTCATGTGTTTCAAAACGTTCATCGCAGATCCTGAGACCTTGGGAGCCGCTCGCGGATGATGGTGGCCATCTCGAGCAGAATCGCGGTGTTCTTGTCGAGAACCGCCCGCGTGGCCTGGTCCTTCTGCAGATCACGATAGAGCAGGTAGAACACCAGAAGCGCCCAGGGCCCGTGTTCGGCGACGAGTTTGAGGACGAGGTCAGGCCCCACGGCCCGCCCTCCAGTCTTCGAGGGCGGCGTTCGTCTCGCCTTGCTCCTCCAGGGCTGCCGCGCCGGCCTCGAGCCCGCGCAGGGCGGCGATGTTCGCCGTCACGGCGGGCGTGCGCGCCAGCGAGGCGGCGATAGAGCGCTGGAAGTCCTGGGATTTCGCCTGGTGGCGGGCACCGAAATAGAAGCTGACGACCGCGCCCATGAGCCACCAGAGCGGTTCGGGGACGAGCGCGACGCCCTGCATCCGCTCGGCGAACCAGACAGGCTCGACCATGGCGGAGACGAAAAGCCCGATCGTGCCGAGCGCCAGCGCGGGGCGCGGCAGCCGGTTCAGCCCGTCGACGAAGCGGTCGAAGAGCCCCCGGCGGGGCTCTGCGAACTCGGCGGCGAATTGCTCGAGCGTCACCGCGCGCATTCTCGCATCGCGGACCGCCCCCGCCTCGGCGTTCTCGACGAAGACCTCGGCGGTCTCCGTCAGGATGTTGCGCCCGCCGCCGAAGAGCGTGGCGAAGACCTGCCCGATCAGCCCCATGCCGCGACCCTCTGCCGGTGCTGGGCATCGCTGAGGTGGTAGTGCTCCGAGATGAATTCCTCGGCCCGCGCGATCCAGCCGCCCTTGCCGCCGTCGCGCCGCCGCGCGAACTTGCGTGAAGCGGGCCTGCGGTCGGCGAGCGCGTAATAGTAGTTGCGCCGCGCGATCCCGTAGGCATCGGCGATATGGTCCGGCGCCGCCTCTGCGGATGCCTGCGCCGCGGCGATGGTGCGCGGACCGATCACCCCGTCAACGGCGAGGCCATGGCCCATCGCGTTCAGAAGCCGCTGGAGGATCTTCACCGCGTTGGTCCCCGCATTGACGTACATGTCGAAAACACTGGCCCGAAGCGCGACCGGAAGGGCGGCGATGCGGGGGCGGCGGTAGTAGTGTTCGACGAAGATCCGGCGCGCCGTCGCCCTGGTGACCCGGCGGACATCGGCGACCGTCACGCGCCCATCCCGGTCGAGATCCAGCCCCAGGCGGCGAAGGGTGTGGATCGTCACACCATGTTTCGTGGCCCCGCCCGGGTCGTCGGGATCGTTCACGAAACCGCCCTCCCGGGCGATGATCTCGTCGGCGATGGCTTCGACGGAGCGCATG
>CAZPPH010000056.1:0-18010 GCA_964588375.1 uncultured Rhodobacterales bacterium
CGGACAAGGGCATCACCTTCGTCGTGCTGATCGGCATCTCGATCCCGTCGTTCTTTCTCGGCATGATGATGATCCTCGTCTTCGCGGTGAACCTGCGGCTCCTTCCCGTCTCGGGCATGTGGCCGATCTACGGCGACCGCGACCTTCTCGCCCTCCTGCGCCACCTCGCGATGCCCGCCTTTGCGCTCGCGGTCGTCGCCACAGGGGTCATCGCCCGGCTGTCGCGTTCGGCGATGCTCGAAGTGCTGCGGCAGGATTTCATCCGCACCGCGCGCGCCAAGGGCGTGAGCGAGCGCCGGGTGATCTGGGCCCATGCGCTGAAGGCGGCGATGGTCTCGATCATCCCCGTCATCGGCGTGCAGGCGGGCTTCGTGCTGTCGGGAGCGGTCTATATCGAGACGGTGTTCCAGTGGCCCGGCGTGGGGCGGATGCTGGTGACCGCGATTCTCACCCGCGACATCCTGCTGGTGCAGGGCGGGGTGGTGATCGTGGCGACCTGCTACGTGCTCTTCAACCTCGCCGTCGACGTCGCCCAGAGCCTGCTCGACCCTAGGGTGAAGACATGAGTGTCGCCGAAACACCGCCGGTCCCGGCCGCGGCACCCTCGAAGGGCGGTCAGTTTCTTTCGCTCTTTCTGCGCAACCGTCTCGCGGCGGTCGGCGGGGCGATCCTCGCCGTCGTGGTGCTGACGGTGCTGGCCGCCCCGGTCCTGCCGTTGCAGGATCCGTTCGCGCAGGACACGGCGAACAAGTTCCTCAGGCCCTTTTCTCCGGGACACCTTCTCGGAACCGACCATCTCGGGCGCGACATTCTCTCCCGGCTGATCTGGGGCACGCGCCTCTCTCTCGTCGTCGGTCTGGTCGCCTCGGTGGGGGCGGCCTTCTTCGGCTCGGCTATCGGCATCGTCGCGGGCTATTACGGCGGGCGCACCGACAACCTGCTGATGCGCGCCATCGACATGCTGATGGCGTTTCCCTACATCCTTCTCGCGCTGGCCATCGTCGCCGCCCTCGGCCCCGGCCTCGTCAACGCGCTGATCGCGGTGGCGGTCGTCAACATCCCGTTCTTCGCGAGAAACATCCGCGGCGTCACGGTGACGCTCGCGAACAAGGAGTTCATCGACGCGGCACGCCTCTCGGGCATGGGCGACGCCCGCATCATCGTCTCCGAGATCCTGCCGAACGTCCTGCCGGTCATCGTCATCGCCATGTCGACGACGGTGGGCTGGATGATCCTCGAAACCGCCGGCCTGTCGTTCCTCGGTCTCGGCTCGCAGCCGCCCGTCGCCGACCTCGGCTCGATGCTGGGGGAGGGGCGGAACGCGCTCATCACCGACCCCCATGCCTCGATCGTGCCGGGCCTGATGATCTTCCTGATCGTGATGAGCGTGAACCTTCTCGGCGACGGGGTGCGCGACGCGCTCGACCCGCGCCTGCGCTCGGGTGCGCTGACCCGGCCCATGGCGCGCACGATCGTCGACCGCGACCATGTGCCGGACGCCCCGGCCGAACCCTCGCTTCTCGACGTGCAGGAGCTGCGCACCGAGTTCCGGGTCGGCAGCCGGACGCTGAAGGCGCTCTCGGGGGTGACGCTTTCGGTCGAACCCGGCGAATGCCTCGGCATCGTCGGCGAGTCGGGGTCGGGCAAGTCGGTCACGGCCCTGTCGGTCATGGGGCTCGTGGCCTCGCCGCCGGGGGTGATCTCGGGCGGGGCGGTGCGCTATGCGGGCGAGGAAATCGTCGGCGCGCCGTTCCCGAAGCTCCGCGCGCTCCGGGGCGACCGGATTTCCTACATCTTCCAGGATCCGCTTTCCACGCTCCACCCGCTCTACAAGGTCGGCGACCAGATCATCGAGGCGATCCGGTCGCACCATGCCACCTCCCACGCCGAGGCCCGGGCCCGGACGCTCGACCTGCTCAAGGCGGTCCGCATTCCCAATGCCGAACGGCGCATGACCGACTACCCCCACGAACTTTCGGGCGGCATGCGCCAGCGCGTCGGCATCGCCATCGCCCTCGTCAACGATCCCGACCTCATCATCGCCGACGAGCCGACGACCGCGCTCGACGTCACCGTGCAGGCGCAGATCCTGTCGCTGCTCGACGATCTCCGCCGCGAGAGGAGCCTCGCGATCCTGTTCATCACCCACGATTTCGGTGTCGTCGGACAGCTCTGTGACCGCGTCGCGGTGATGTATGCCGGCCGCGTCGTCGAGACCGGGCCGACCGACGCGGTGCTCACCGACCCCGCGCACCCCTACACCCGCCGGCTGATCGCCTGCGTGCCGGAACTCGGGCAGGGCCGCCGCGAACTCCACGCGATTCCGGGCCTGCCGCCGCCGGTCGACGACCTGCCGCCCGGCTGCGCCTTCGCACCGCGCTGCGACAAGGCGACGGCGGCCTGCAAGCTGGGGGAGATCGCGCTCGAGCCTTTCGGCGACGGACGTGGAGTGCGCTGTATCCACCCCGAGAGCGACGCCGCCGCGAGGGCGGCCGAATGACGCTCACGCTCCGCATCCGCGACCTCGACAAGCGCTTCGGCGGCGGGCGCACGCTTCTCGGCCGCGAACGACCGGCGGTGCATGCGGTGGAGGCTGCGAGCCTCGACGTCGCGAACGGGGAAACGCTTGGGGTCGTCGGCGAATCGGGCTGCGGCAAGTCCACCCTCGCGCGGATGATCGTGGGGCTTCTGCCGCCGACGAACGGCACGATCGAGATCGAGGGCACCGATTACGCGAAGGTCGCCGGCAAGGACCCCGCGGCCTTCGGCAAGGTCATCCAGTATGTCTTTCAGGACCCGCTGAGTTCGCTCAACCCCAGAAAGAGCATCCGCCGGATACTGGAAGCTCCCCTGCGGCTTCTTCACCGCATGGACGCACCAGCGCGTGCCGCCCGTATCGACGAGATCCTCGACGCGGTGAACCTCCGGCGCGAGTTTCTCGACCGCTACCCCCACGAGTTTTCCGGCGGCCAGGCGCAGCGCATCGGCATCGCCCGCGCGCTTGCCGCAGCACCTCGCATTCTCGTGCTCGACGAGCCGGTCTCGGCGCTCGACGTCTCGGTCCAGGCGCAGGTGCTGAACCTCCTTCAGCGCCTGAAGGACGAGTTCGACCTCACCTATCTCTTCATCAGCCACGATCTCGCCGTGGTCGAGGCGGTCGCCGACCGGGTCGCGGTGATGTATTTCGGCCGGATCGTCGAGCTGGCGCCGGCCGAGGAGATCTTCGCCCGTCCGCGCCATCACTACACCGAACTGCTTGCCCGCAGCGCCCCGGTGGTGGGCAGGCCGCTCGCGGCCCCCGAGGGCGACGATGCCGAACTGCCCGACCCGCTGAACCCGCCGCCCGGCTGTGCCTTCGCCCGGCGCTGCCCCGCGGCGACCGATATCTGCCGCACGACAAGACCCGAGTTCGAGGACCATGGCCGAGGACATTACGCCGCCTGTCACCACCCCGCCCGCTGACCCTCCGCGCCTGAGCCGGCCACGACAGGCCGCGGCCGCGATCAAGGACTGGGTGGTCGAGCGGGGCATGATGCCCGGCGATCGGTTGCCCGGCGAGCCGGAGCTCATCGCCCATTTCGGCATGGCCAAGGGCACGATCCGCGAGGCGTTGCGCGTGCTCGAGGCGCAGGGCCTCATCCGCACCCGCACCGGGCCCGGCGGCGGCGCCTTCGTGAACGAGGTCACCGAGGTCCGCGCACGGGCCCTTCTGGCGAACTATTTCTTCTTCACCGAGATCGGCATCACCGATATCTACGACCTCCGCCGCGCCCTCGAACCGGTGCTCGCCGCCGAGCTTGCCGGCAACATCGCCGAAGACGAGATCGCGCGGCTCGAGGCTGTGATGAGCACCTACGAGACCCCGCCCGAGACGATAGAGGAGGCCGAGCGCCAGAGGCTTGCGGAACTCGACTTCCACGAGCTTCTCGCATCGTTCTCGGCGAACCCGCTCCTTCGGTTCCAGTGCGGCTTTCTCGTGAGCCTTCTGAAGGAACTCACCATCTGCCGCCGCATCTACCGCCGGAAGATCCCCGGTCTCAGGAGTGCCGGGCGCGACTACCAGGCGCGGCTGATCCAGGCGTTTCGCGCCCGGGATTCCGGCGCCGCCCGCTCGATCATGCGCGCGCACATGCTGACCGCGCAGAAGATCATGGAGCAGCAGGAAAGCGTCGTTCTGAAGAACTTCCTCAGCGATGCCGAACCCGGCGCCCGTCCCCCCGGCTAGCGCCCGTTGCGCGGCGGCGGCGGCGGGATCTGCCTGTCGGACGCCTCCGCCGGTTCGGTCGGCTGGCGGGTGAAGCCCTTCAGCCCGGCCATCGCCGCCTCGTCGCGCGGAATGTCGACCTCGCTCGTGACATAGGCCGTCAGAAGCTCGGCGAGCGAGCGCAGGGCATGCATGTGGATGCGCTCGTAGCCATGGCTCGCATCGACGCCGAAGGTCGCGAGCGCGGTGCGCACGTCCGCCCCCGCCTCGATCGCCGAGGCGCTGTCGGAGCGGTAATGGCGGAAGATGTCCTTCTGGTAGCGAATGTCGTTGTCCTCGCAGAGATCGGCGAGCTTGCGGGTGAGATGGTAGTCGAACGGCCCGCTCATGTCGGCCATCGACAGGGTCACGCCGAATTCCGAAGAGTTCTGCCCGGGCGCCGAGGTTCCGTTGTCGACCGCGACCATCGAGGCGATCTCGGGCAGGAGAATGGCGGCCGCGCCATGGCCCACCTCCTCGGCGATGGTGAAGAGCCAGTAGACGTCCACCGGTGGCTTCGGCCGGTCGACGAGCGCCTTCAGGGCCGCAAGCATCACCGCGACGCCCGCCTTGTTGTCGAGGTGGCGCGAGACGATGTAGCCGTTTTCCTCGAACTCGGGCTGCGGGTCGATGGCGACGATGTCTCCGATCTCGATGCCGAGGGCCACGACCTCCGCGCGGGTGTTGCCCCGGGCGTCGACGCGAAGCTCGACGTGGTCCCAGCCGATGGGCAGGTCGTCGATCTCGTCGCCGAAGGTGTGGCCCGAGGCCTTCAGGGGCAGGATCGTGCCCCGAAACGCGCCCTTGCGGGAGAAGATCGTCGTCCGCGCCCCCTCGGCGAAGCGCGCCGACCATGTGCCGATGGGCACGAGCTCGAGCCGGCCGTTGTCCTTGAGGCTTTTCACCTGAGCGCCGAGCGTGTCGACATGCGAGACGATCGCCCGAGCGCCCGCGCCCTGTTCTCCGGGAAGCCGCGCCCGGATCGCTCCGCGCCGTGTCAGTTCGTAGCTCACCCCGATCCTGTCGAGTTCGTGGCAGACATGGCGGACGATGTTGTCGGTGAAGCCGGTCGGGCTCGGAATCTCCAGAAGCTCCTGCAGGGCGTCGCGCAAATAGGGCACGTCGATGTCGACGCGCGTTCCGAACTGATCCATGCATCCTCCCTCGGGCCGGTGCCGGCGGCCGCCTTGACCCTCTCACGCCTATCGTCACTCCACCCCGGCGTGCAAGGTCGCCTTGGCGGTGGTGAGCCCGGCTGATCGGCAAACGCGAGTATCGGCCGGAAAGCGCGTCGTCCTCGCGCGCGGCGGAGAGCGGCGGAGAAAGGCAAGTCGATTTCGCGCACGCCGCGCCCGAGATCGGCCCGCGGGGGGACGGGACTGGGGATTTTCCGGAGTTCCGGGCTATACCTCCCGGAAGGATGGCGGCGCGGATCTGACGCGGCCGTCAGGCATGATCAACGAGGGAGGCAAGGATATGCTCAGCAGGATACTGGTACCGGTGCGCGGTGACGGGATGGGCGAGACGGTGCTGTCGTACGCGGCGAAACTCGCCCATCGGCACGGGGCGCATATCGTCGTTGCCCATTGCCGCGCGAGCCCTGCGGAGATGCTGCCCTACAGCGTTCCGCTGCCCGCCTTCGCGCGCGAGACGATCCTCGAGCAGGCCGCCGAACTGGCCGATCAGGAGGAGCGGGAGCTCAGGGAAAAACTGCACGGCATGGCACTGGCGCTCGACCTTCGCGAAACCGACGCGCCCGGAGGCAACGCGCCGACCGTCGCCTTCGTCGAGGAGGACGGCCGCATGTCCGACGTCGTCCGGCACAACGGCCGCCTCTCGGACCTCATCGTCGTCGCGAGGCCCGACCGCGACCGCAATCTGGGCACGAATTCCCTCAAGGCCGGGCTCTTCCAGACCGGACGGCCCGTGATGATGTGCCCCCCCGGCGGTGTGACCGGAGAGGATTTCGGCGCGCGGATCACGGTTGCGTGGAACGGCTCGCTCGAGGCTGCGCGGACCGTGGGGCTCACCCTCGCGCTCGCCGAAGCCGCCGAGGAGGTGACGATCCTGTCAGGTGGCAGCGGAGAGCCCCATGGTGCGAGCACCGATGAGCTCGTCGCCTACTACGGACTGCGCGGCATTTCCGCGAAGGTTCATCGCTTCGAGGCGAGAAACCCCGGCGCCGCGCTTCTTGAGAAGACCGTCGAGCTCGGTGCGCAGTTTCTGATCATGGGGGCCTATGGCCACAGCCACGAACACGAGACCCTGTTCGGCGGCAACACGCAGGCCGTTGTCGACAATGCTGAAATACCCGTGGTCATGGCTCACTGACCCAGGAATTTCACTAAGCAATAAAATATCACTTGAAAAAATTTCCGCGAAAGATAATTGCTTGGAGCCTGAGGCGTGGCCGGCAGCATAAGGGGCCGGTGTGAGCGTCCGACACGGAGGAGGAATTTCAATGTCGATTACCAAACGCAGTCTTCTGGGCCTGGCTTGCGCAGGACTCGTCATGTCCGCACCACTGGCGGCCGTCGCACAGGACTGGCAGCCGAGAAAGCCGATCGATTTCGTCATCATGGCCGGCCCGGGCGGCGGCGCCGATCAGATCGCCCGGTTCATCCAGTCGGTCGCCGAGAAAAAGGACCTCACCCGGCGTCCGCTCGTGCCGAACAACAAGGGCGGCGGCTCGGGCGCCGAGGCGCTCATCCAGGTCAGCGGCGCAAGCGACCCCGACCACACCATTCTCGTGACCCTGAACTCGTTCTTCACCACGCCGCTCCGGCAGGAGAACCTCGGGATCGACATCCAGACCTTCACGCCGGTGGCGATGATGGGCGTCGACCCCTTCGTGCTCTGGGTCCACAAGGATTCCGGCATCACCACGTTCGACGACTACGTCACGCAGGTGAAGGCGATGGACGGCGAGTTCGTCATGGGCGGCACCGGCGCCGGCCAGGAGGATTCCATCGTCATCGCCTTCATGTCGGGCGCCTACGGGCTCGACATCAAGTACATCCCCTATGACGGCGGAGGCGCCGTGGCCAAGGACCTCGCGGGCAAGCAGATCATGGCGACCGTGAACAACCCCGCCGAGGCCAAGGGTTTCTACGAGGCGGGCGACTTCGTGCCCCTCGTGGCCTTCTCCGACGAACGCCTGCCGGCCTACCCGGACGTGCCGACGATGATCGAGATGGGCCACGACTTCTCCTACTACAACCAGCGGGCCGTGGTCGGCGCGCCGGGGATGTCCGACGAGGCGGCGGCCTATTACCAGGATCTCTTCACCCAGATCTACGAGAGCGAGGAATGGCAGGGCTATCTCACGTCCGAGAGCCTCTCGCCGCTCTGGATGGATCCCGAGGCGCAGCGTGCCTACTGGCAGACCCAGGTGGAGAACCACCGCGAACTGCTCGCCTCGCTCGAGGGCTGAGGCGGCACAGACGGCCTTAAGGCAAGGGGAGGGGGCCATGCGCAACGGCGAGATCGTCACGGCGGGCGTATTGGCCCTCTTCTCACTCTACCTGATGTGGAAAAGCGCGGAACTGCCGATCGGCTATATCTCCGGCCAGGGGCCGGGCGGAGGGGCGTGGCCATTCTGGCTTTCGGCGATCATGCTGGTCTGCTGCGGCTTCACCGCGTTCAACTGGTGGCGGCGGACGAGTCCGCCGTCGCAATCCGACGAGCCGATGCTCGACAGCTACGGCTGGCGGATGCTGTTTCTCGTCGGCGGCGGGATCGTCGTCTTCGTGGGCCTCGTCAACGTCATCTCGATGTACGGCGCCATCGCCGTCTTCCTGCTCTACTACACCCGCTATCTCGGCCGGCACGGATGGCCGCTGAGCCTGTCGCTCGCGCTCATCACGCCGGTGCTGTTCTTCTTCTTCTTCGAGGGGGCGATGCGCATCACCTTGCCCTCGGGCATGCCGTTCACCGACCCGGTGTTCAACGTGCTCTACGAGATCATCTACTGAGCCGCCTCGCGGCCGCCATCGGAAAGACCCCGCCATCATGGAAGTCCTCTCGCTCCTCGCCAACGGGATGCTGCTTGCGCTTCAGCCGCTGAACCTCGCGCTCATCCTGATCGGGGTCTCGGTGGGGCTCTTCATAGGGGCGATGCCCGGGCTCGGGTCGGTGAACGGGGTGGCGATCCTCCTTCCCGTGACCTTTCTCGTGCCGCCGAGCGGCGCGATCATCTTTCTCGCGGCGATCTACTACGGCGCGATGTACGGCGGGGCGATCTCGTCGATCACCCTCGGCATTCCCGGCGCGTCGACGGCGGTTGCCACGACCTTCGACGGAAGGCCGCTGGCGCGGCAGGGGCGGGCGAGCCTCGCGCTCGTCACCGCCGCCCTCGCCTCCTTCGTGGGCGGAACCGTGGCCAACGTGCTCTTCACGCTCTTCGCGCCGCTTCTCGCCAACGTCGCGCTGTCGTTCGGGCCTCCGGAGGTCTTCGCGCTGATGCTTCTGGCCTTCGCCACCTTCATCGGGCTCGGTGGCGACGACATTCCGAAAACGATCTTCTCGATCTGCTTCGGGCTCGTTCTGGGCGCGGTCGGCTTCGACCAGATCTCGGGGGCACCCCGGCTCGTCCTGTTCGACATCAACGGCTTTCTTCAGGGCATCGGCTTTCTCGTGCTCGCCATCGGCGTCTACGGGATCGGCGAGATGCTCTGGACCATCGAGCAGACCCGTGGCGAGGTCACGACGACCACGCCGAAGATGACCGTGAAGGGCATGGCGGCGGACACGAAGGAAGCCGTGGCGAAGGGCTGGAAGGGCACGACGATCGGGTCGTTTCTCGGCTTCTTCGTCGGTGTGCTGCCCGCAGCCGGAGCCACGCCCGGCTCGCTCATGTCCTACGGGGTCGCGAAGATGATCTCCCGCCGGCCCGGTGAGTTCGGCAAGGGCAACCCCGACGGGGTCGCCGCGCCGGAAGCTGCCAACAACTCCGCCTCGACGGGCTCGATGCTGCCGATGCTGACCCTCGGCATCCCCGGCTCGCCCACCACCGCGATCCTGCTCGGCGGGATGGTGATCTGGGGTCTCGTGCCGGGGCCGCGTCTCTTCGTCGACGAGACCGAGTTCGTCTGGGGCCTCATCGGGTCGTTCTACATCTCGAACGTCGCCGCCGTGCTCATCAACCTCGCCTTCATCCCGGTCTTCATCTGGATGCTGAGGATGCCCTTCACCATCCTCGCCCCGATGATCTTCGTGCTGTCGATCACCGGCGGCTATGCCGCGACGCGGGACATGTTCGATGTCTGGCTCATGGTGATCTTCGGGATCGGAGCGTTCTTCCTCAGGAAGTTCGACTATCCGCTCGCGCCTGCGGTGCTCGCCATCGTCCTCGGCCCGATCGCGGAGCCGACCCTGCGCCAGTCGCTGCTCTTGTCCTCGGGCGACCCCTCCATCTTCTTCACCCGGCCCATCGCCGGGCCGATCACGGTGGTCGCGCTGATCCTCATCTTCCTGCCGGCGCTGAAGCTCCTGCGCCGGGGACGGGCCAAGCGGCCTGACGAGGGGCGGACGACGAGTTAGTCGTAGAGCCCCGCGACCCGCGCCCGGAGCCGGACGAGGGAGAGCACCGTGTCGATGGTCGGGGTCGGCGTTTCTGTGACGCGGCCGAGTTCCTGCACCGAACCGACGAGCGCGTCGATCTCCATCGGCCGGCCCTGGTCGAGGTCCTGCAGCATGGACGTGCGGTGCGCGCCCACGGCGGCGCCCCCGTCGATGCGCCGGTCGACGTCGATGGGGAACTTCACGCCGAGCTTCTCGGCGATCTCCTGGGCCTCGAGCATCATGTCGCGCGCCACCGCCCGGGTGCCCTCGTCGGTGCAGAGCACATCGAGGGTCGCGTGGGTGAGCGCGGAGATCGGGTTGAACGAGAGGTTGCCCCAGAGCTTCACCCAGATCTCGTCGCGGAGCTTCGGACGCACGGGGGCCTTCAGGCCGGCGGCGGACAGCGCCTTCGACAGTGCCATCGCGCGGTCGGATTTCGACCCGTCGGGCTCGCCGAGGGAGAACCGGTTGCCCTCGATGTGCTTGACGGTTCCGGGCTCGATCACTTCTGCGGCGGGGTAGACGACGCAGCCCAGCACCCGGTCGGGGCCGAACCCGGTCCATTGCGCGTCCCCGGGGTCGACCGAGGCGAGGCGGGTGCCTTCGAGGGGCCCGCCGATCTTGTGGAAGTACCACCAGGGCACCCCGTTCACGCCCGATACGATGGTGGTGTTCTCGCCTATGAGGGGCTGCATTTTGTCCACGACCGGCGGCACAGAATGGGCCTTCAGCGTGACGATCACGTAATCCTGTTCCCCCAGTTCGGCGGGGTCCTCGGACACGGTGACGGGCAGGGTCTTCGTCTCGCCTTCTTCGATGAGGGTGAGGCCCTTCTCGCGCATCGCCGCGAGATGCGGGCCGCGCGCGACGAGGCTCACGTCCGCCCCGGCTTCTGCGAGCTTCGCCCCCATGTAGCCGCCGATGGCGCCCGCACCGAAGATACAGATCTTCATGCCTCGCTACCTTCGACAAGGCCGAGCTTCTCGGCGAGCCCGATGCGCTGGAGCTTGCCGGTCGCCCCTTTCGGTATTTCGTCGAGGATCACCACCTTGCGCGGCACCTTGAAATCCGCGAGCCGCTTGGAGGCGAAATCGCGGATCTCGCGCTCGCTCACCTCCTCGCCCTCGCGCAGGACGATGGCCGCCGCGACCTCTTCGCCGAGCTTCGGATGGGGCAGGGCGAAGGTCAGCGCCTGCGCCACGGCGGGGTGATCCGACAGGATACCGTCGACCTCGAGGGGGCTGACCTTCTCGCCGCCCCGGTTGATGATCTCCTTCAGCCTGCCGGTGAGGGTGAGATAGCCCTCGGCGTCGAAAGCGCCCTGGTCGCCGGTGCGGAACCAGCGCTTTCCCTCGGCCTCGAAGAAGTTCTTGGCGTTGGCGTCGGGGTTGCTTTCGTAGCCCGGGGTGACGTTCGGCCCCGAGATCACGACTTCGCCGGTGGCGTCGTCGCCCAGAAGCTCAGGCTCGATTTCATCGGCGATGCGCACCTCCGGGCCGGCGGGCACGCCCACGGCGCCCGGTTTCTGCGCCCGGGGCGGCAGCGGATTCGAGCACATCTGGTGGGCCGCCTCGGTCATCCCGTAGCCCTCGATGACGGGGGCGCCGAAGGTCTCGGCGAGCTTCGTCATCACCGGGCCGGGAAGCGAGGCGGAGGACGAGCGCAGGAACCGCAGATTCGCGCTCTCGATGGTCTCGGCATTCCGCGCCGCCCGGGACAGGATCGCCTGGTGCATCGTCGGCACGGCGGTATACCAGGTCGGCTCCGCGTCCCTGAGCCAGCCGAAGAAGCGCAGCGCGTCGAAGCCCGGCGCGCACCAGACCTGGCCGCCCGAGCCGAGGGTGGCGAGCACGGCGGCGATGAGGCCGTGAATGTGGAAGAGCGGCATCACGTTGAGGCAGCGGTCGGCCGGGGTGAGATCGAGCGAGGCGGCGATGTTCTCCGCCGAGGCCGCCACGTTCGATTGCAGAAGCGGCACGATCTTCGGCCGCGACGTGGTGCCGGAGGTATGCAGGATGAGTGCTACATCGGTGCCTTCGGGAGCGGCACGGTCGCCGGCGGTCTCCGCCGGGTCGCCCCTGATTTCGAACGCACCCGCGGGGCCATCGGTGTCGGGAACGAGGCGGATGATCTTCGTGCCGAGCCGTCGGGCGGCGGTGGCGGCCGGGCCGTCCTCGCCCTCCATCAGGATGACCGCGCGGGCCTTGAGGTCGTCGAGATAGAACGCGAATTCGTCTTCGCGGTAGGCGGGGTTCAGGGGGGCGGTGACGGCGGCCTGAGCCACGGTGACGAAGGCGGCGGCCATTTCCGGCCCGTTGGGCAGCACTATGGCCACCCGGTCTCCCCGGCCGATGCCCTGCGCGTGCAGCGCCTCGGCGACGTCGGCCGAAAGCGCCCGCAGGCCGCCATAGCTCATCCAGTCGCGCTCCGGCGCGCCGATGGCCATGGCCGCATCCGGATGACCGGCGATCAGCTCGTGAATGGTGTGCGGCATCGTGTTCCCCCCGATCCTTGCGGTTCCGCCCGTTTTCCGTGCCGGATGGCCGGCGCGACTTTCATATGCCCCAAACACCGGCGGGTTGAAAGCCTGAGGCGCCTGCCGGTCTCCGCCGTGGAGAGCCTACATCAGGCCCGGCAGCCACAGGACGATGGCCGGGATGTAGGTGATGATCAGAAGGACGATGAGCATCAGCCCGATGAAGGGAAGCACCGCCGTTACCACCTCGCGGTAACTCACCCTGAAGGTGGTTATCCCGATGAAGAGGTTGAGCCCGAACGGCGGCGAGACCATGCCGAGGGCGACGTTCGCCACGATCACCGCGCCGAGGTGGATGGGGTCGATGCCCGTGGCGAGTGCCGCCTGGTAGATCAGCGGCGTCAGCACGATGATCGCCGAATTGGGGTCGACGAACATGCCCGCGACGAGAAACACCACGTTGATGATCATCAGAACCTCGATCATCGAGGCGTCGGCGAGAAGGCGGGTGACCTGCTGGGGCACCTGGCTGAGGGTGAGGTAATAGGTCAGCGCCGTGCCGGCCGCGATCAGGATGAGCAGGACGGCGATGGTGCCGGCCGACTGGTTCGCGGCGAAGAAGATCTCGCGGAACCGCATCGAGCGGTAGATCCCGCATTCGACGACGATGGCGTAGACGCAGGCGAAGGCCGCCGCCTCGGTCGGCGTGAAGGCGCCGCCGTAGATGCCGCCGAGCACGAAGACGGGCAGGCCGAGCGCCCAGATCGCGGTCTTCGTGGCGTCCCAGCGCTCCGCCCAGCCGAGGCGCCGGGCGCGTTCGACCCCCCTGATCCGGGCGTAGACGTAGGCGTAGGCGCAGAGCACGGTCGTGAAGATCGCCCCCGCCCCGAGGCCGGCGAGAAACATCGCCCCGATCGAGGAATTCGTCTGCAGCGCGTAGAGAATCATCGCGACACCGGGCGGAATGAGCATCGCCAGCGTCGAGGCGGTGGTGATCAGCCCGACGGAGAAGCCCCGCGAATAGCCCTGCCGCACGAGGGCGGGGAAGACGAGCGGGCCGATGCTCACGACCGCCGCCGGACCGATGCCCGACATCGCGCCGAAGAGCGCGCAGGCGAGCACCGTGGCGATGGCGAGGCCGCCGGTGATGTGCCCGACGTAGGCTTCGGCGAGGCGCACCAGCCGCGCCCCGATCTGGCCGCGGGCGATGATGTCGGCGGCGAAGATGAAGAGCGGGATCGCCAGAAGCGAGAACTTGTTGACCCCGTCGACCATCCGCTGGGGGATGACCATGGAGGGGATCGGCGGTCCGAACCCCTCGAATGTCACCATCGTCCCGGCCATGATGGCAAGAAAGATCGGCGCGCCGATGACGAGGGCGAGAAGTGCCACGGTTGCGAGGACGGCGACGTGCATCAGGCGCGGTCTTCGGCGGGTTCGGGATCGGCGCCCATGATCTCGAGCGGCGGAAGCGTGTTGGTCACCGCGCGCACGAAGAGTTCGGCGAAGGCGACGAACATCAGGACCGCGCCGACGAGCACCGGAAGAAAGAACAGTCCGCGGGGAACGGGCAGGGTGGTGCCCATCTGTCCCGAACCGAAGCTGAAGGCCGAAAGATTGAAGGACGTGACGGCCAGATAGCCCATCACGAGCATCCCGATCGCCGCGGAGGTGCCCCGCATGACCCTTTGCACGGGGGGCGGGACCGAGCCGAGAAGCAGGTCTATGTTCACGTGCCGCTCACGGCGCACGAGCGCATAGGCTCCCACGAAAGTGATCCAGACCGTCAGCAGACGGGCCAGCTCCTCGCCGCCGAGAAACGACCAGCCGGTGAGATATCGCCCCGAGGCGTTGATGAAGATCGTGAGCGTCACGCAGAGCAGGGCAAGCCCGGACGCCCAGGAGACGAGCGTTTCAAGCCCGTCGAGAAAGCGCACCCCGAGCGGGGTGCGCCTCTGGTCTTCCGGAGAGGTCATCCGACCGGCCGGGCTCAGCTGCCGCCCATCTGGTCTTCGAACATCTTGAGAAGCTCGGCCCCACGTTCACCGTTGGTGGCGACATAGAAGTCGAGCACCGGCGGCAGAACGGCGTCACGCATCATGTCGCGTTCTTGCTCGGTGAGTTCGACGACGGTGACGCCCTCCTCGGCGAAATCGCCCATCGCGGTCTCTTCCTGCATCATGGTCTGGTCGAGCGTGACCTTGTTGGCCTCGGGCATCGCGTCGGTGATCGCCGCCTTGCAGCCTTCCGGGAGGCCGTTCCACCAGGGCATGTTGACGAGGATCACCTGGTCGAGGTTGCCGTGGTAGGTCATGGTCACGTGGCTCTGCACCTCGTGGAACTTCATGTTCCAGCTCGTCGGCACGGGATTCTCCTGAGCATCGATCGCGCCGGACTGAAGGGCCGAGTATGTCTCGGGGAAGGGCATGGTGACCGGGTTCAGGCCGAACGCCTTCTGTTGTTCCGCGAGCACCGGAGACGGCATCACCCGGGAGACGAGTCCGTCGTAGGCCTCCAGCGAGTTCAGCGGCTTGTTGCCCGTCCATTGCTTGTAACCGGTGTGCCAGACGTCGAGCATCACCATGTTGTGCTTTTCCATCTCCGTGGCGAGCTCTTCCATCGCCGGAGACTTGTGCAGAGCAAGAAGCTCGTCCACGTCCGCCGGCCAGAAGAACGGAAAGTCGAAGACACCGAACAGGGGTTCCGTGCCGACGATGTAGGAGGCGGGCATCACGCTCATCTCGATCGAGCCGAACTGCACGCCCTCGTTGATGTCGTTGAACATGCCGAGCTGGCCGCTCGGGAAGACCTGGCCGTCGATGTCGCAGCGGCCGTCCGCCTCGACGAGCTCGACGATCTTGTCGGCGCCGAGGTCGCGCGGGTCGCCGTCGGGGAGAACGTGGGCAATCTTCATGGTGTATTCGGCTGCGAAGGCCGGGGCGGAGAGAGCGGCCGCCGCGACACCGAGCGCGGTGCTCAGGGTAAGAAACGTCTTCAAGGTCATATCCTCCGTGTTGGCGAAGCCGCCTGGCGGCCTTGTCCGTTCGTTGCGGCGTCCTGCTCGTCATCCCGCGAGGGACCGGACCGCAGCACGCTTGAAACTTTACCGTAAATCAAGCGGCTTGAAATTCAATCGGGTTTTTCTACTGGGGTCCTGGCAGACCGCTCATCCGCCGTTCCGACGGACAATTGTCCGCGAGCAGGCGGAAAGTCTGATCAGGAATTGAGCAGGATCAAAACGTTGTCGGCGAGTTCACCCAGACAACCCGGGTAACGGACTTGCCCGGATTGCGGTAGGAATGGGGCCGCGCCGAATCGAAGAAGAACGAATCGCCCGCCTCGAGCCTTGCCGTTCCTCCGCTCACGGTGAGTTCGAGCGTGCCCTCGACGACGTAGCCGACCTCCTCGCCTTCATGGACCATTTCGCCCTGGCTCGACGCACCCGGCGCAAGGACCTGAAGAAGCCCTTGCAGATGACCGTGGATTTCGTGCGGTGTCAGGCTTTCGAGCAGAAGGCCCGGCCCGCTGCGGGGTGCGTCTCCCGCAAGCACGGGGCGCTTGCCGTTTCTCTGAATGAAGCGCGAATCCGCTTCCGCTGGTGAGAAAAGGCTGGAAATGTTGATCCCGAGCGCCTTTGTGATCCGGTGCAGCATGTTGATCGACGGACTGACCTGTCCGTTCTCGACCTTCGACAGCATGCTCTCGGAACAGCCCGCGGCCTCGGCGACGTCGCGCAGCCTGAGGCCGCCCGCGCGCCGGAACTGGCGCAGCCGGCTGCCAACCTCGAACTCGGCCTCGCCCACGTCGCCGCCGACGAATTCGGTGTCTTCGCCGCCTGGGGCAGTTTCCATCTGGCTCATCGGTCTTGGTGCTTCGCTAACCTCGGCGCTCAAATATTGTCGCCATATTTCTTGATAATCAAGTAGCTTGATTGGTGGTGAAAAGTCTGAAATGTCTTGTCGCGTTCTTGCATATGGTGCGCGAGGGAGGCCCGGATGACAACTCTGCCCGAAGACAGAATCGAGTATTCGGCGATCATCGACCGACCGCCGCTCAACTTCGGCGGAGAGACGAAGCTCGTGGTCTGGCCGATCCTGAACCTCGAGGTCTGGGAGATTATCCGGCCCATGGCCCGCCAGGTGCTGCCGGCGCCGACCGGCGTGGTGCTGCAGCCCGACATCCCGAACTGGTCGTGGCACGAATACGGCATGCGTGTCGGCTACTGGCGGCTGAAAGCGCTTTTCGACGAGATGTCGATCACGCCCACGTTGTCCATCAACGCCGCCGTCTGCGAGCGTTACGAGCGCGTCGCCGCGTCCGCGCGCGACGCCGGCTGGGAGTTCATGGCCCATTCCTACGTTCAGATGCCGACCCACGCCCTCGAGGACGAGGAGGCCAACATGGTCAAGTCGCTCGAGATCTGCGAGGCCTTCACCGGCAAGCGTTCGGTCGGCTGGCTCGGCCCCGGCCTCACCGAAACCTACGACACCCCCGACCTGCTGACCAAGCACGGGGTGAAATACGTCGGCGACTTCGTCTTCGATGACGAGCCCTGCACCATGCAGACAGCCCATGGCCCCCTCGTGACGGTGCCCTACACCGTAGAGCTCAACGACATCCCCACGATGATCGTCCAGCACCACGTCTCGAGCTACTTCAAGACGAAGATCGTCGACCAGTTCGACCAGCTCTATTCCGAGGCGGGCGAGCGCGCGAAAATCCTGTCCTTCGCCATCCATCCCTATATTTCCGGGGCGCCCCACCGCACGAAATACCTCGCCGAGGCGATCCGCTACATGGCCGGCCACCCCGGCGTGGAGTTCTGGACCGGCGAGCAGATCTACGACTGGTACGCCGACGCCACCGGACTGGCCTGAGGCGGTCCGTGCGGGGCGAGGGGGACATTCCCGTCGGGGCGGGCGGCTTCGTCCCCGAGCCGGGGGCCTGGGAGCGCTACGGCCGCCTTGTGCGTGACACGCTCCACGCCGTCGAGGAGGCCGGGAGGCGCCTCGGTGCCATGGCCGTGCCCCAACCCGCGTCCCGCGTGGCCCCCGAAGCACCGCAGACAGCGCCGGCGTCCGGGTACGCCGCGCGCGGCACGCGGGATCTTTGCGACCTCGTCGCCGCGCTTCTCGCCGGAGAAACCTCTCCCGGCGCAGAACTCGATCGCGCGCTGGCATCGGCCGGGGCGCAGAACGACGCGCTGCATGGGGTCCTGGCGCTCGAAGCCGACCGCGCGCGCGCCACGGCGCAGACGCTCGATGCGATGGCGCCCGAGGCGCGCGGCCCGCTTTCCGGCGCGCCCTACGCCCGGAAGGACCTCTTCTTTCGCGAAGGGTTCGGCGCCGAATGCGGCGCGCCGCTGTTCGCGGGGCAGGTGGCCGCTGAAACCGCGACCGTGCTCGCCCGCCTCGACGCCGCTGGCGGGGTCGATATCGGCCGGCTGGCAATGGCCGAACTCGCGATGAGCCCCACAGGGTTCAACGCCCACACCCGGCATCCGAGGAACCCGTGGAACCCCGATCACGTGACCGGCGGGTCGTCTTCGGGCTCGGGCGTGGCGGTCGCCGCGGGCCATGTGCGTGCGGCCCTCGGCACCGACACGGGCGGCTCCATCCGCCACCCCGCCGCCATGTGCGGGGTCACCGGCCTCAAGCCCACCGCCGATCGGGTCAGCCGGGCCGGCGTCTGGCCGCTGTCGTGGAGCCTCGACTGCGTCGGGCCGCTGG
>CAZPPH010000057.1:0-17907 GCA_964588375.1 uncultured Rhodobacterales bacterium
TTGCGGCGGGCCGGAAGGCGGGCGAGGCCCGCCTGCCCGACACGCGGGCGGGGGCGGCGGCCATTCTCGCCGTGCTCGACCGGGTGGCGGCGGACGCGCGCCTGCCCGGGGCCCGCCGGGTGCGGATCGGATGGCGCTTCGTGCAGCGTCTCGCGGGGGCATGACCGCGGGTCTTCTTCGTTCTTCAAGTACTCGAAACGAGCCCGTGCCGCCGGGCGCGGAAGCCGCGGGGTCTGTGCAACGGAGCCCGCGCGCGTTATGTCGCGCCGATGGCGGATCTTCTGGCAAGATTGCGGGTGCGGAGCGCGCGGCGGGTCGTCGCGGTCGTTTCGCTCACGCTCCTCGGCGGCGCGCTTCTGTGGCTCGCGGTCTCCGACGGTATGGGCCTCGGCTGGCGGGCGGTTCTGGTGCTGTTCGGCGGGACCGCGCTGTGGGCGGCCTGGGCGGTGCAGAAGGCCACGGAAAAGGATATCCTGCTCACGCGGGACGGGCTTTTCGACGAGAGCGGCCGCGTGCTGGCGGCGATGGAGGATATCGAGAGCGTCGACCGGGGGGTCTTCGCCTTCAAGCCCTCGAGCGGGTTCGTGGTAAGACTGTCGCGCCGGATGAAGGCGGGCTGGGCGCCGGGGGTCTGGTGGCGGCTCGGCCGCCGTCTCGGCGTGGGCGGCTCGGTGTCGGGCTTCGAGGCGAAGGCGATGGCCGAGGTGCTCGAACTGGCTCTGGCCGACCGGGATGGCAAGCTGAAACGGGACTAGGCGGGAATTCTGCCGGGGAGCCCGTCGGCAATGGCGGGCTCCCCGAACGTCGGCTGCGCCCCCACGCAGCCTGACCGGAACGCGTTCTACTGGGTCAGCTTGAGCTGGTTGATCGTGTTGGCGATCGCGTCGAACGCATATGCGATGTCGAAGGTCTCGGAATCGACCCGGAAGAAGTGGTTGGCGCTCGAGGCGCACTTCTGCATCACGCCGGCGGAATAATCCGTGACCTCGAAGCCGATGGAGAAGATCACGACGCCGGCATCCTTCGCGGCGGTGCAGATGGCGTCGAGGCGGGCATCCTTGGTTCCCGCGAAGACGTTGTCGCGGGTCGCGTTGCGCGCGGCGTAGTAATCGTTTGCGTCCCACTCCTGCTCGTAGAAGAACGAGTAGGCGTAGTCGTTGACCGGCATCCGGGCGAAGACCTCCGACCAGTCCATCTGGTAGGCGTTTCTGTCCGATCCGATGGCCACGTCGCCGTTCTCGTCGACATCGTGCACCTCGGCGGCCCATTCGGAGGCGTAATTCCGGTTCCAGCCGTCGGCCAGCCAGTAGGGTTCGTTCCAGATGCCGTCGCCGTCGCGGTCGCCGTTTTCCTCCGAGGCGCGGGAGAGGCGCCCGCTCTCGGGATCGCGCCAGATGCCCGAGGGACCGGAGCGGTGGGCGTCGTCCATCTTGAACTGGGTCGTGTTGATGCCGTCGGTCATCACGATCATGAACTTCAGCACATCCGGAAGGCTCGGGTCGGTCCCGTCGGTGTAGGGCGAGGGGCGGCCGGCGAGATCGCTGTCGATCTTGCCCGAGTCGATGAGGTTCGACAGCACCGGCGCGGTCGACGGATCGAGCAGGGCGGCGCCCCATTTGGTCGCCACGTCGATCGAGGTGTTGCCCTCGGCGGTCAGCGCGTCGATCTGGTCCTTGAGGGCCGGGGGATCGTTCGACCAGGGCGTGATCTCGAAAGCGTCCTCGGTCCGGCACACCCACATCGGCGACCAGTCCCCGCCGTCGGCGACAGGCACGCGGCCCTCGGTGTAGCTCGACCATGGGTCGAAATGCGCCGCCCGCTGAAGCATCGCTCCGGGCAGGAGCGTCGTCGTGGTGAAGTCGGTCGCGTCGAAGTCGACGCAATGGGAATAATTGTGCTCGCCGGTGAGGTTGAACTCTGCCGCGAGGTCCGCGCCGGCGTTCACCTGCGTCGAGTAGGGCACGAGCGACAGCGACACACGCCCGTCCTCGGTATTGGCCAGCACCTCGTCGATGAAGTCCTTCGCGGCGTCCTGCATGTCCGGGAGCTTGGTGCCCCAGCCCATCGAGCCCGACACGTCGAGGACGAGCGAGATCTCGACGTCGTTGATGCCCTCGCTCGCGCGGGTGCTCACCGGGACCGGCAGGTCCGGGGTGCCCATCAGGTGCATGAAGTAGGTGTCCATCCGGGCATTGGAGGTGACGAAGACGGTGCGGCCGATGACGTCGTCGCCGACCGTGCTCTCCTCGACGTCGACCGTGTAGGCGAAATCGCCCATGCCCGCCTTGACGAGGTAGTCGTCGACCACATCCCGGGGCGTGATCGAAGGGTCGAGGTCGAGATCGCTCGCCGCGAGCACGGCGCGGTCGATGGTGTTCTGCATCTTGGTGCGAAGGTTCTCGTAGCGCATGACGTCGATGGCGAGGCCGCCGATCATGACCATCAGCATGAAGATGAAGAGCGAGAAGATGATGAACGACCCCTCCTCGTCACGGCGGAAGTGCGAAAGGGCGGTGCTGGAAAACAGCCGCCGGGCCGATGCCGTCCTGAAATGCTTGCCGACCATCTGGGAAACTCCCCGAACTCGTAAAATGCTGCCACACGCTGGAACCGGCGCTCCGACCAGGTCGGGGGTGAACCAATTCCTGCCACGTTCCTACCGCAAAGGAGGCGGAATCGCGAAATCGGGCGTGGTGATTTCAAGCTTTTCGGCAAGTAGAGAGGTGCGGTCGGCGGCATTGTCGCCTCAGCGGCAACGACCCCCCGCTTTCGCGCCCGCGATTGTGACAAACGAAAGGCGCCCGCCGGGGGGCGGGCGCCTGATTACGCGTGTCGTGTCCGGTGATCCGCGGCCGGGGCGGGCGCTCCGGCGGGGACGCGAGCGCCGGGCTACTGCGTCAGCTTGAGCTGGTTGATCTGGTTGGCGATCGACTTGAAGGCATAGGCGATGTCGAGCCCGTCCACGCGGTAGAAGTGGTTCGCCGTCGACGCGCAGTTCTGCATCACGCCGGCAGAGTAATCGGTCACCTCGAAACCGATGGCGAAGATCACGATGCCTTCGTTCTTGGCCTCGGTGCAGATCTGGTTCAGCCGGTTGTCCTTCTGGCCCGCGTTGACGAAGTCCCAGGCGGCATTGCGGAAGTTGTAGTAGTGGTTCGCGTTGTAGTAGCGCTCGTAGAAGAAGTTGTAGGCGACCGTGTGGAGCGGCATGCGCGCCCAGACCTCTGTCCAGTCCATTTCATAGGCGTTCCGGTCGGAGCCCGTGGCATTGCCGCCGCCGGGCTTCTTGTCGTAGATCCGGTTCGCCCAGCGCTCGCCGTAGCTCTTGTTCCAGCCGCCGGCATGCCAGTAATCCTCGTACCAGCGTCCGTCGCGGTCGCGGTCGCCGCTCTCCTCGTCCTCCTTCGAGTAGCGGCCGGTGTCGGGATCGCGCCAGATGCCCGAGGGGCCGGAGGCGTAGTCGTCGTCGAGCTTGTACTGGGTGGTGTTGATCCCGTCGGTCATCAGCACCATGAACTTCAGCACATCGTTGTTGGAATGGGCCGCGGGCCGGCCGTCGAGGTCCGCATCGACGTCGCCTGCGGCGACGAGGTTCGACAGAACCGGCGCCGTCGACGGGTCGAGAAGCCCGATGCCCCATTTCGCGGCGACGTCTATCGAGGTGTTTCCACTCGCGGTGAAGTCGTCGATCTGGTCTTTCAGCCCCTCGGCGTCCGTCGACCAGGGCGTGATCTCGGCATGGTCCTCGGTGCGGCAGACGAAGTTCGACGGATTGTCGTAGCGATAGCTTCTCCAGGGGTCGAAATGCCCGGTGCGCTGCAACACGGCCGTGTTCGACAGAGCGGTCGTGGCGAAATCGTTATCGTCGAAGTCGACGCAATGCGAATAGGCGTGCTCGCCCGTGAGGTTGAACTGTCCCGCGAGCGTCGCGCCAGCGTTCACCTGGGTCGAGTAGGGAACCACGGACATCGAGACGCCGCCGTCGAGCGAATTGGTCATGATCTCGTCGACGAAATCCGTCGCCGCGCCCTGCATGTTCTGGAGCTTGTTGTTCCAGCCCATCGAGCCCGAGACATCGAGCACCAGCGAGACCTCGATCTCGTTGATCGCCTCGGTCGCGGACGTGCTCGCGGGCACGTTGATGGTGGGGGTGCCCATCATGCCCATGAAGTAGGTCTTCATCGCCACTTCGGAGGAGATCGACACCTTGCGGCCGACCACCGTGTCGCCGACCGTGTTCTCGATGACATCGACCGAATAGGGCAGGCCGCCCATGCCCGCCTTGTCGAGATAATCGGAGACAACCGTCTTGGGATCGACCGATTGGTCGAGGTCGGCGGCGGCGAGCACCGCGCGGTCGACGGTGTTCTGCATCGTCGTGCGCAGGTTCTCGAAGCGCATCACGTCGATGGCGATGCCGCCGATCATGATCATGACCATGAAGATGAAGAGCGAGAAGATGATGAAGGAGCCGTCTTCCTCGCGGCGGAAGCAGGACAGCGCGGTCGACAGGCGAAGCCGTGACCGCGAACGGGATTCCGGGACGGGATAAGACATGGCGCCATACTCCTGGCAACTCGTTACAAAGCGGCGCCAACACCCGGCGCCACAGTTCACAAATACAACTGGAACCGCAGACCATTCTGCAGGGATATGCAGCAGAATTGCGGCGAAGACGTGGAAATATCTAAGTGATATGGACCGATGTCGGGCCTCGGCAGCGACATCGGACAGGATGGCTCACTGTCGCGGAACGAAAAATGCCCGCCGTGGCGGCGGGCATTCTCTTCGCTGGCCGGCGCGCGGTGCCGTCAGGTCGCGGAAGGCTCCTCACCCGCACCGTCGTCGGTATCGTCGTCATGCGCAGAGCCGGAGCCGAGTTCGCCGCAGACCTCGTAGCAAAGCTGGGGCGCGAAGCGCGGGCTGGTGACGATGACGTTGTCGAAGGTGACCGAGGGCAGGCCGAGGTCCACCGTGGGCTCGTAATAAGACCAGGTCTCCACGAGGATGGCGGTGTCGCTGTCGGCCATGATCGGGATTTCCTCGGTGTAGTCGACCTCGATCTGTGTCTGGGTCAGGTCGAGCTTGCCGCGGGTGCCGCGCGACCAGACGAGGATGTGCCGGTCGGTGTCCTCGTCGTAATAGACAACGGAGACACGGATCTGGGTGGGGTTCGCCGACATGGTCAGGTAGTCGAGCACCCGGTTCAGGCCCTCGATGTCGTTCCACGTTATCACGTCGACTTCACGCGAGAGCATGTCGGAGACCGTGTAGGCGGCCTTGAGGTTGATGTTCTGCTGCCGGTAGGCGTCGAAGAAGAAATACATCCCCATGTAGGCCCAGGCGAGCAGCGGGAACACCATGATCGCCTCGACGGAAAGGGTTCCGTCCGAGCGCCGGGCGAAGCGGCGAAGGGCGCGCCGGAGCGGGTTGTGTGCAGATCTGGCCATGGGACCCTCCTTACGTGGGCTCGTTCACGAACGCGGTCATCGACACGAGCCGGTAGCCGCCACTGGCGTCCTTCGGCATCGTGTAGCCGAGACCGAAGGACGGAAACAAAGGATCGATCACGGCGCAGAAGCGGATCATCATCATCTCGTTCTGCAGCCCGTTCTCGTATTTGACGACCGGCTGGATGGTCTCGTTGCGGTCGATGCAGGAGGCTTGTCGCGGCGGCATCGCCCAGGTCGCCTTGTCCACCGACTGAAGCTCGATTTCGAGCACGTTCAGGCAATCGGGAATGATGCCCGCGCCGTTGCACACCATGCGGCGGATGTCTTCCTTCGAGGGCGGCGCGCCGGTGTTGAGCCGGATCTGGCGCACCGCGAGGTCGGTGCCGCGCTCGAGCATGACATGGCGGACATTGGCCATGCCGATTTCGTAGGTCGAGGCCAGCAGGAGCATGAACGGCATGAACAGGATCACGAACTCGATCGTGGCCGTGCCGTCCTCGCGGCGGCGGAAGCGTCTGAGAAGGCGGCGCATGAGTGTCATTGGGTCAGCTTCAACTGGTTGATCTGGTTGGCGATGGATTCGAAGGCGTATTCGATTTCGAGACCTTCCACGCGGTAGAAGTGGTTGGCCGAGGAGGCGCAGCTCTGCATCACGCCGGCGGAGTAATCGGTGACCTCGAAACCGATCGAGAACAGGATCATGTCATTGCTCTTCGCGGCCGTGCACACCGCGTCGAGACGGTTGTCCTTGGTCCCGGCGTTGACCCAGTCCATCGGCGCATAGAGATTGTCGTAGTAATGGTCGGCGTTGTAATACTTCTGGTAGAAGTGCGAAAACGCGCGGTGCGACAGTGACATCTCGTTCCAGAGTTGCGGCCAGGTCAGCTCGACAGCATTGCTGGTGCCCGAGTCGTAGATGTTGTCGATCCAGTACCGGCCGTGGCTGAAACCGTAGTTCCGGGCATACCAGACGTCCTCGCGCCAGTCGCCGTCACCGTCCCAGTCGTTGTATTCTTCGTGATACATCGAGTAGCGGCCCGTGTCGGGGTCCTTCCAGACACCCGAGGGGCCGGAGTTGTAGGCGTCGTCGAGCATGTACTGGGTGGTATTGATCCCGTCGGTCATCACCACGATGAACTTCAGCACATCGTCGTTGGGGTCGTGATTGTAGGGCCGGCCGGTATCGAAGTCGCCGGAGACGACGCCAGCGGCCTGAAGGCCGTTGAAGACCGGCCGCGTCGAGGGGTCGAGAAGCGCCGAGCCCCACTTCACACCGACATCGATCGACGTGTTGCCACCCGCGGTGAAGCTGTCGATCTTGTTGTGAATATCCGTGATGTTGCTGGCCCAGGGCGAGATCTCGAAGCTGCTTTCGGTGCGGCAAACCCAGACGGGAGAGCGACCGCTCGCGGCCATGGTGGCGAAGGTTCCCCGGGCATAGGACGACCAGGGGTCGAAATGGCCGCTCTGCTGCAGCGTCACGGTCGGGTCGAGCGTGGTGCTGGCGAAGTCGGTCGCCTCGAAGTCGACACAGTGGGAATAATTGTGGTCGGCCGTGTGGGTGAACTGGTCGAGCAGCGTCGCGCCCGCGTTCACCTGCGTGGAATAGGGGATGACGTTGATCGAGACCTGGCCCGGTTCGGTGTCGGTCAGCACCTGCGAGACGAAGGTCTTGGCGGCGTTCTGCATGTCCAGCAGCTTCGTCCCCGCGCCCATCGAGCCGGAAACGTCGAGAACGAGCGAGATCTCGATCTTGTTGATCCCCTCTTCGGCGGTCGAGACGGCCGGCGCGGTGATCGTGGGGGTGCCCATCATCTTCATGAAATAGGTGCCGAGCGTCGCCTCGGCGGTGACGGTGACCTGCCGGCTCGTGACGATGCCGCCCGCCTTGGTCTCCGTCACATCGACGGTGTAGCCGTCCGCCGGCATGCCGGCCTTTGCGAGGTAGTCGTCGACGACGGTCTGCGGCGTGACCGACTGATCCCGGTCGGCCGCCGCGAGCACCGCGCGGTCGACGGTGTTCTGCATCGTCGTGCGCAGGTTTTCGAAGCGCATCACGTCGATGGCGAGCCCTCCGATCATGATCATCACCACGAATATGAACAGCGTGAAGATGACGAACGAGCCCTCCTCGTCGCGGGCGAAGAAGCGCGTCGAACTCCTGAGCGTGTTCAGGCAGTCGGTCCTTTTGGCCATGCGAGTACCCTCTCAGACATGCTGGGCGGCCGAGCAGACTGGAGGCCGCGCTGACAGAAAGGCCCAGAAGAATGGCAAAAAAATGGCAGCGCGCTGCGGGTTCCCGGGCGGTGACGTGCGATCGGGGACAACCGGGCACGTCGGGGCTTTTTGTTGCGGGATCGGCGTGCAATCGCGCCGGCCGTCTGCAAGCGGCCGAACCCGGACCTCACGAAAATCGTCAGTTTGGGCGGTGTGGCGACCGGAGTAGGGTGTTTGCAAAACGGCCACCAAAGGCCGATTCGGAACAAGGAAGGACACCACGATGACCGATCAGTCGCGGCTGAAGGAGCCGAGTTTCCGCGAGAGCGTGGACATCATGTTCAATCGCGCGGTGGCGTTGATGGACCTCTCTCCGGGCCTCGAGGAGAAGATCCGCGTCTGCAACGCGACCTATACCGTCCGGTTCGGAGTGCGGCTGAGAGGCGCGATCCACACCTTCACCGGGTATCGCAGCGTGCATTCCGAGCACATGGAGCCGGTGAAGGGCGGCATCCGCTACTCGCTGGCCGTGAACCAGGACGAGGTCGAGGCGCTGGCGGCGCTGATGACCTACAAGTGCGCGCTCGTCGAAACGCCGTTTGGCGGCTCGAAAGGGGGCCTCTGCATCGACCCCAGGGACTGGGAGGAGCACGAACTCGAGCAGATCACCCGCCGCTTCGCCTACGAACTCGCCAAGCGCGACCTCATAAACCCTTCGCAGAACGTACCGGCCCCCGACATGGGCACCGGCGAGCGCGAGATGTCCTGGATCGCCGACCAGTACCGCCGGATGAACACGACCGACATCAACGCCAACGCCTGTGTGACCGGCAAGCCGCCCCATGCGGGCGGCATCAAGGGGCGGGTCGAGGCGACGGGCCGGGGGGTGCAATACGCGCTGCAGGAATTCTTCCGTCACCCCCGCGATGTCGCCGCCGCGGGACTTTCGGGCACGCTCGAGGGCAAGCGGGTGATCGTCCAGGGCCTCGGCAACGTGGGTTACCATGCCGCGAAGTTCCTCTCCGAGGAGGACGGCGCGAAGATCACCGCCGTCATCGAGCGCGACGGGGCGCTCGTGGACGAGGACGGCCTCGACATAGAAGCGGTGCGCAAATGGATCGCCTCCCATGGCGGGGTGGCCGAATATCCCGAGGGGACGCATGTGCCCGAGGGCGCCAAGGTGCTCGAGCAAGAGTGCGACGTTCTCGTGCCCGCGGCGCTCGAAGGGGTCATCAACCTCGCGAATGCGGACCGGATCAGGGCATCGCTCATCATCGAGGCGGCGAACGGGCCGGTGACGTCGGGAGCCGACGAGATCCTCAGGAAGAAGGGCGTGATCATCATTCCCGACATGTACGCCAACGCCGGCGGCGTGACGGTGAGCTATTTCGAATGGGTCAAGAACCTCAGCCACATCCGCTTCGGGCGCATGGGCCGGCGCCAGGAGGAATCGCGGCACCAGCTGATCGTGAACGAGCTCGAGCGGCTGAGCCACGACCGCGACCTCGGCTGGACGCTGTCGCCCGATTTCAAGGACCGCTACCTCAAGGGGGCGGGCGAGCTGGAACTCGTGCGCTCGGGCCTCGAAGACACGATGCGCATCGCCTACCAGGCGATGTCGGAGACCTGGTGGTCGCGCGAGGATGTCGTGGATCTGAGGACCGCGGCCTATCTCGTGGCGATCGAAAGGGTCGCGGCGTCGTATCGGGCGAAGGGCCTCTAGGCCGGGTCGCCGGGCGTTTTGCGCCAGTGAAGACGATGACGGGGTCGCGGCGGGTCTGAAACCGACGCACGATGTCGCGGCCGGACGTTGCCTGTCCGGCCCGGAGTTGCTTTGGTCCCTGAAACGGCGGAGCGACATGCGCTATTCGGGGTTCAGGGTCTTGCGGGAAGGTCTGCGCGGGCAGCGCGGCTGGCAGCCGGCGTGGCGCGAGCCCGACCCGAAGCGCGAGTACGACGTGGTCGTGATCGGCGGCGGCGGGCACGGTCTGTCGACGGCCTACTACCTCGCGAAGACCCACGGCATCACGAACGTCGCGGTGCTGGAAAAGGGCTATCTCGGCGGCGGTAACGTGGGGCGGAATACCACGATCGTGCGGGCGAACTACTTCCTGCCGGGCAATTCGGAGTTCTACAGCCACTCGCTGAAGCTCTGGGAGGGGCTCGAGGCGGATCTGAACTACAACGCGATGGTCTCCCAGCGGGGGCTCATCAACCTCTTTCACTCCGACGGCCAGCGCGACGCCTTCGCCCGGCGCGGCAACGCGATGCTCGCCCAGGGCGACGACGCGGTGCTCCTTGACCGGGGGGGCGTCGCGCGGCTCCTGCCGTATCTCGATTTCGACAATCACCGCTTTCCGGTCTACGGCGGGCTCTACCACCCCAGAGGCGGCACCGCGCGGCACGATGCGGTCGCCTGGGGCTATGCGCGGGGGGCTGACAGCCGGGGCGTCGACCTCCTCCAGCGCTGCGAGGTGACCGGGATCGACATCGAGGGCGGCCGGGTACGGGGCGTGCAGACCACGCGCGGGGCGATCCGGGCGAAGAAGGTGGCGATGGTGGTCGCCGGCCGGTCGAGCCAGGTCGCGGCGATGGCGGGGATGCGGCTGCCGATCGAGAGCCACGTGCTGCAGGCTTTCGTCACCGAGGGGCTGAAGCCTCTGATCGACCACGTGGTGAGCTTCGGGATGGGGCATTTCTACATCTCGCAATCGGACAAGGGCGGGCTCGTCTTCGGCGGTGACCTCGACTTCTACGCAAGCTACGCGGGCCGGGGAAACCTGCCCATGGCCGAGCACGTGATGGAGGCCGCGATGAGCCTGATGCCGGCGATCGGTCAGGCGCGGGTCCTGCGCTCCTGGGGCGGGATCATGGACATGAGCCCCGACGGCTCGCCGATCATCGACAGGACCCATGTCGAGGGGCTCTATCTCAATTGCGGCTGGTGCTACGGCGGGTTCAAGGCGGTGCCGGCCTCGGGCTTCGCGCTGGCGCATCTGATGGCGACGGGGACGCCCCACGAGATTGCCGCGCGGTTCCGGCTCGACCGGTTCGCCACCGGTCGGGGGCTCATGGACGAGGAGGGCACCGGTGCGCAGCACAATCTTCACTGAAGGAAGGGGGCTGTCCGCCCCCTCTGCCGCCTGCGGCGTCATTCACCCCCGAGGATATTTCGGGGCCGATGATGGGGGCGGGGGATGCGCCTGACCTGTCCGTTCTGCGGGGAACGCGACCGGCGGGAGTTCACCTACCGGGGCGACGCGGTTGGACTTTTGCGACCGGAGGGGACCGGATGGTCGCCTGAGTGGGACGATTACCTGCACAATCGCGACAATCCGGCCGGAGAGACGCGGGACCTCTGGTTTCACGACCCCTGCGGGGCGTGGCTCGAGGTGACGCGGGATACCGTGAGCCATAGGGTGAGCGACGCGCGGTGGGTGTCGGAGGGGAAGGCGTGAGGCTCGAGGGCCGGGGCCTCGTCGACCGCGACCACCCGGTGCGGTTCTCCTTCGACGGGAGAGACTTTCACGGCTTCCGGGGCGACAGTCTCGCGTCGGCACTGCTGTCCGCCGGGGTGCGGGTAATGGGACGGTCGTTCAAGTATCACCGCCCGCGCGGCGTGGTGACCGCGGGCAGTGCCGAGCCCAATGCGCTGGTGACGCTCGGGGAGGGTGCCGCGCGGCGGCCGAATTGCCGCGCCACCATGGAGGAGGTCTTCGAGGGGATGGACGCGCGGAGCCAGAACGCGTGGCCGTCGCTGCGGTTCGATGCGATGGAGGTGAACGATCTCGTCTCGCCGTTTCTCGCCGCCGGGTTCTACTACAAGACCTTCATGTGGCCGAGACGCGCCTGGGAGGCGGTCTATGAGCCCACGATCCGCCGCGCGGCGGGGCTCGGGGCGCTGTCGGGCATCTCGGCGCCCGACGAGAGCGAGAAGGCCTTCGCCCATTGCGACCTCCTGGTGATCGGGGCGGGGCCTGCGGGCCTGATGGCCGCGCTTGCCGGAGCAAGGGCGGGGGCCGACGTGATCCTCGTCGAGGAGGAGGCGCGGGCCGGGGGGCGGCTTCTGTCGGAGGACGAGGAGGTGGGCGGGCTGCCTGGCGTGCAATGGGTGGGCTCGGTGCTGAACGAACTCGCGGCAATGCCCAATGTGCGGCTGATGGAGCGGACCACCCTGACGGGCGCCTACGACCAGGGCACATACGGTGCGCTCGAACGGGTCGCGCGGCATGTGCGCGAGGCCCACGGGAGCCCCCGCGAATGCTTCTGGCGGATCGCGGCGAAGGCGGCGGTGCTCGCGACGGGCGCGCTCGAGCGCGGCGTCGCCTTTCCCGGCAACGACCGCCCGGGGGTGATGCAGGCGGGGGCGGTGAGGACCTATCTGCACCGCTACGGGGTCGCCACGGGCCGGCGGGTCGCCGTCTTCGGCAACAACGACGACGCGCACCGGACAGCGCGCGATCTCGCCGCCGCAGGCGTGCAGGTTGCGGCGCTGATCGACAGCCGGCCGGGGGTGACGGGGCCTGCGGGCATTCCCGTGTTCGCCGGGACACGGGTGACCGGCACCCGGGGGCGGATGGGGCTTGCGGGGATCGATCTCGAGGGGCCGGGCGCGCCGCGCCGGCTCGCGGTCGACTGCCTCGCGGTGTCGGGTGGCTGGGATCCGGCGGTGCATCTCGCTTGCCACCACGGGGGCCGGCCGGTCTGGCGCGAGGACATCGCCGGCTTCGTCGCGCCCGAGGGTGCGGTGCCGGGGCTTGTCCCGGCGGGTGCCGCGGCGGGCGTGTTCTCGACGGCGGGCTGTCTCGCCGACGGGCTGCGGGCGGCGGGCGAGGCGCTCGGGGGCCTGGGCTTCGCGGTGCCCGACGTCGCGCCGCCGGACGCCGAAGACGCTGGCTACGCCATCGCCCCGCTCTGGCATGTCGGGGGCCGGGGGCGGGCCTGGCTCGACCTGCAGAACGACGTGACGGTGAAGGACGTCAGACTCGCCGCGCGGGAGAACTTCCGCTCGGTCGAGCACATGAAGCGCTACACCACGCAAGGCATGGCGACAGACCAGGGCAAGGGGTCGAACGTGACGGCACTCGCCGTTCTCGCCGAGGCGACGGGGCGGAGCATTCCCGAGACCGGGACGACGACGTTTCGCCCGCCCTACGTGCCGGTGGCGATCGCCGCGATGGGGGCGGGCGCCTCGGGCCCGGGCTTCGCGCCCGAGCGGCGCACGACGTCGGACGCCGCCTCGCGCGCGATGGGCGCTCCGATGATCGAGGCGGGGCTCTGGTTCCGCCCGTCGTTCTTCCCCCGCGCCGGCGAGCGGACATGGCGCGATGCCTGCGACCGGGAGGTCGCGATGGTGCGCGGGCGCGTCGGGGTGTGCGATGTCTCGACCCTCGGCAAGATCGAGGTCGCGGGGCCGGATGCGGGGGCGTTTCTCGACTTTCTCTACACCGGCACGATGTCGAAGCTTGCGGTGGGAAAGGTGCGCTACGGGCTGATGCTGCGCGAAGACGGGCACGTGATGGACGACGGCACCGCCGCGCGGCTGGCCCCCGACCGCTTTCTCGTGACGACGACCACGGCGGCGGCGGGGCAGGTGATGGCCCATGCCGAGTTCGCCCGCCAGGCGCTTCGCCCCGACCTCGATGTCGCGCTCGCCTCGGTGACCGAGCACTGGGCGCAATTCGCGCTCGCGGGCCCCGAGGCCGGCCGCCTTGCGGGCGCGGTCGTCGACGAGATGCCGGCGCTTTCCTTCATGGGCTGTGCGGAGGTGGAGGTGATGGGCGTCCCGGCCCGGCTCTTCCGGATCTCGTTTTCGGGCGAGACCGGCTACGAGATCGCGGTGCCGGCGCGCTACGGCGAGAGCCTCTTCCGGCTGCTCGTCTCGCAGGCCGAAGCGCTGGGCGGCGGCGCCTACGGAATGGAGGCGCTGAACGTCATGCGGATCGAGAAGGGGTTCGTCACCCATGCCGAGATCCACGGCCGGGTGACGGCCTTCGATATCGGGATGAGCGCCATGATGTCGACGAAGAAGGACTTCATCGGCCGGGCGGCGGCGGCGCGGCCCGGGCTTCTGGAGGACCGCGAGGAGCTCGTGGGGCTGAGGCCCGCGGGCGCGGCGCAGGCGATTTCGGCGGGCGCGCATCTTTTCGCGGAGGGCGCCGAGCCGGTGCGGGAGGCCGACGAGGGCTACGTGACCTCGGCCTGCTACTCGCCGACGCTCGGGAGGGTGCTGGCGCTCGGGTTTCTGAAGAACGGCCGGGCGCGGCACGGCCAGCGCATCGTCGCGGTCGACGCGCTGAGGGGTCAGCGCACGCTCTGCGAGGTGACCGGCCCGGTGGCGTTCGACCCCGGGGGGGAGCGGATGCGTGGCTAGGCTCGTCGCGAAAACGCCCTTCGAGGGGCTGTTGCCGATGGACGCGGGCGCGGTCTCGGTGACGGAAGTCGATCCGGGTGCGGTCACGTTTATCCAGCCGCTGAAGGGGAAGTCGGGGGCCGTCTCGGCGGCGCTGTCGCAGGCGGTCGGCGCGGGTCTGCCGGGCCCCGGCGAGGCGCTGACGGGGCGGGAGGCGCGGCTCCTTTGGTGCGGACCGGGCCAGGCGCTCGTTCTCGGCGCGCGGGTCGCGCCCGAGGGGGCCGTCGTGGTCGACCAGTCCGACGGCTGGGCCGTGGCGCGGATCGCGGGCGGCGACGCGAGGCGGGTGCTCGCCCGGCTCACGCCGCTCGATGTCCGGGCGTCGGTGTTCATCGAAGGCCGGACGGCGCGGACGCTTCTCGGACAC
This sequence comes from uncultured Rhodobacterales bacterium, assembly GCA_964588375.1. Lineage (GTDB taxonomy): Bacteria > Pseudomonadota > Alphaproteobacteria > Rhodobacterales > Rhodobacteraceae > JASJAR01. The sequence goes on from CAZPPH010000057.1 coordinate 14,450, forward strand.
ATGACCGCGCAGATCACTCCTGTCGGGGCGGACGCGGTCGAGGTGATGGTTTTTCGCTCGGTGGCGGGAACCTTGGCCCACGACCTCCGCCGTGCGATGGAATTCGTGGCGGGCCGGGCCCGCATCGGCTGACCGCGGGAGGGGCTCCGCCCCGGCCCGTGCGGGCCTCCCCGGGATATTTTTTGGCCGATGATGAAAAGGCCCGCTCCGCTGGGGAACGGGCCTCCGGTTCATCACCGGCCACGGTCATCGGCGTCCCCGCCTGTACCGTGACGCGAGGGTCCGAGATTTCGGTGAAGAAATCGCTACCATCATCGGCCTGGAAATATCCTCGGGGGGAGCGTGCGCCGCACGCGGGGGGCGGACAGCCCCCCTTCCACCGTTGCGCTCGGCGCGGGCCGGCCCGATACTCGGAGGATGAGTCTGCCCCCCGGTTTCCTCGACGAGTTGCGCTCCCGCGTGTCCATCGGCCAGGTGGTCGGGCGCAAGGTCATGTGGGACCAGAGAAAATCGAACCAGGGCAAGGGCGATTTCTGGGCGCCGTGCCCGTTCCACCAGGAAAAGACCGCCTCGTTCCACGTCGATGACCGCAAGGGCTTCTACTACTGCTTCGGCTGCCACGCGAAGGGCGACGCGATTTCCTTCGTGAAGGAGACCGAGAACGTGGGCTTCATGGAGGCGGTCGAGATCCTCGCCGGTGAGGCGGGGATGCAGATGCCGGCACTCGACCCCCGCGCGAAGGAAACCGCGGACCGGCGGACGCTGCTCGTCGAGGTCATGGAGCAGGCCGTGCAACACTACCGGCTTCAGCTCAGGACGGCAGCAGCGGGCGCGGCGCGGGATTATCTCGCGGGGCGGGGCCTCACCGAAGCCGCGCTCGAGCGCTGGGAGATCGGTTTTGCGCCGCCCGGCTGGCAGGGGCTCTGGAACCATCTTCGCGGCAAGGGTGTGGCCGCCGATCTGATCCTCGCCGCGGGGCTCGCAAAGCCCTCCGACAAGGGTCGTGAACCCTACGACGTCTTCCGGGACCGCATCATGTTTCCGATCCGGGACAGCCGCGGCCGCGCCATCGCCTTCGGCGGGCGGGCGCTCGACCCCGCCAACAGCGCGAAATACCTCAACTCGCCGGAGACCGAGCTTTTCGACAAGGGCCGCGCGCTCTACAACCACGGCCCCGCGCGGGAGGCGGCGGGGCGGGGGCAGCCGCTCGTGGTCGCCGAGGGATACATGGACGTGATCGCGCTTGCGGAGGCGGGTTTCGAGGCGGCGGTGGCACCGCTCGGCACGGCGGTCACCGAAGACCAGCTCCAGCTCATGTGGCGCGTCGCGCCGGAGCCGGTGGTCGCGCTCGACGGCGACAAGGCCGGGCTGCGCGCGGCGATGGGCCTGATCGACCGGGCCCTTCCCCTGCTCGCGCCGGACCGGACCCTGCGCTTCGCGATCCTGCCCGAGGGCCAGGACCCCGACGACCTCATCCGCGCGAAGGGACCGGCGGGCATGGCCGAGCGGCTCGAGACGGCGCGGCCGCTGTTGTCGCTGCTGTGGCAGCGCGAGACGGAGGGCCTGGTGCTCGACAGCCCCGAACGGCGCGCAGCACTCGACGCGGCCCTGCGGCGCGCGCTCGGACGGATCACGGACCGCTCGGTGCGCGAGCATTATGCCGCCGGCATCCGCGACCTCAGGGCGGAGCTTTTCGCCCCGCCTCCGCGTCGGCCCCGGAACGGGCGGGACTGGCGGCGCGGGCCGGTCGAGGCGAGGCCGTCGGCGGCGACGCGCGGCTCGGTGCTCGCGGCGGCGGCCGAGATGGAGGAGCACCTGCGCGAAGCGGTGATTCTCGCCGTCCTCGTCCGTCACTCCGCACTCGTGGCCGAGTTCGAGGGCGAGCTCGAGGACATGCGTGTCTCGACGCCCGAGGCCGAAGCGGTGCGTGCCGCGCTCTTGAAAACCGGCGGCGCGCCGGCCGGGGAGATCGCGGCCATCGCGGGGACGGATGCCCTTGAAAAGCTTCTCGCAACGCGCCATGTGGCGATACAGCCGGGTGTCAGATCCCGAGACGGAGAGGTCGCGCGTTTCTGCCTTGCGGAAGAATTCGCGAAGCTCACCGCCCGGCGCGGCGCGGAGGCCGAGATCGAGGAGGCGGTGCGCGATTTCGACGATACGGCGGACGAGAACATCACCTGGCGCGTGAGCCAGGTGGCCGAGGCGCGGGACCGTGCGGGGCGGGCCGCCTCAGCCGACCGGGCCGAGTATGACACCGGGCCCAACGGGGCGCGGCTGAGACGCGACGAGAAGAGCGCCTTCGAGGCGCTCTTGAAGGAGATCGGGAAAGACGGTGCTGCGGGCGATTGAGCCGGATGGCCGAGGTGCCGCAGGAATGAGTGAAAACGGGTCCGTCGGGTTGCGATTCCCTAATTCGGACTAAATGATTCGCAGGTATCCCGGAGTGATTCGGAGCTGACCGAATCACCCCAAAGCGAGGTCGAGGAGTGCCGGATGGCCGCTAAGGACACCAACGAAGACCGCAAGCAGGACGAACAGGACGGCGACGTGATGCTCGACATGAGCCAGACGGCGGTCAAGAAGATGATCGCGGAGGCCAAGGAACGCGGGTACATCACCTACGACCAGCTCAATGACGTTCTGCCTCCGGCACAGGTGTCTTCCGAGCAGATCGAGGATGTCATGTCGATGCTCTCGGAAATGGGCATCAACGTGATCGAGGACGACGAGCCGGACGAGGACGAGGCCGGCAAGAAGGGCGGCGAGCTTGTCGAGACCTCGAGCTCGCGCGATGTCACCGTTTCCCAGACCGAAGGCGAGAAGCTCGACCGCACCGACGACCCGGTGCGGATGTACCTGCGCGAAATGGGCTCGGTGGAACTTCTGTCCCGCGAAGGCGAGATCGCCATCGCCAAGCGGATCGAGGCCGGCCGGAACACGATGATCGCGGGGCTCTGCGAGAGCCCGCTGACGTTCCAGGCGATCACGATCTGGCGCGACGAGCTTCTGAGCGAAGACATTCTCCTGCGCGACGTGATCGATCTCGAGACGACCTTCGGCCGCTCCATGGGCGAGGACGAGGAGGACGAGGCGCCGGTGGTCGATGCGGCCGCGCCCGAGGCGACGACGCAGAAGAGCGACGAACCCGAACTCGACGCCGACGGCAACCCGATCGCCAAGGAGGACGACGACGAGGACGACGAGCAGGCCAACATGAGCCTCGCGGCGATGGAGGCCGCGCTGAAGCCGCGTGTGCTCGAGACGCTCGACCGGATCGCGGACGATTACGCGCGGCTGTCCGAGATGCAGGACATGCGCATGTCGGCCACGCTCAACGAGGACGACAGTTTCTCGGCGGGCGAAGAGTCGCTCTACCAGAACCTGCGGTCGGAGATCGTCGAGCTCGTCAACGAGTTGCACCTGCACAACAACCGCATCGAGGCGCTGATCGACCAGCT
>CAZPPH010000058.1:0-17680 GCA_964588375.1 uncultured Rhodobacterales bacterium
AGCCCATCGCCCCCATGATCGCGAGAACGATGAGCGGGTTGCCGATGAGCACGAAGAGCGACAGCACGATGGCGGGCCAGACGCTCGCGCCGAGCACGGAGAGGTCGAGCGAGGCGCCGAGTGCTATGAAGAAGAACAGGAGCAGGAAGTCGCGCAGGCTCGCAAGGCGCGCGGCGATCGCCTCGCGGAAGGGCGTGGAGGCGAGCGAGACCCCGGCGAGAAGGCCGCCCAGCTCCTTGCCGAAGCCGAGGTAGTGCCCGACCGCGGCGAGAAGCGCCGCCCAGCCGATGGCGAAGGAAACGAGAAGCTCGGGCGAACGCGACAACCGCTCGACCAGCGGGTCGGCGAGGTACCGGATGAAGAGGATGACACCCGCCAGCATAGCGAGACCATAGGCCAGCACCCGCAGCACATCCCCCAGCGCGCCCTCTTCTCCGGCCGCGCCCCCGACCCCGATCGCGGAGAGCGAGATCATCGCGATGACCACGACGATATCCTGCACGATCAGGAAACCGAGGGCGATCCGGCCGTGCAGCGCGTCGATCTCGCGCTTGTCCGACAGCAGCTTCACGATGATGATCGTCGAGGAGAACGTGAGCGCGATGGCGACGTAGATGGCCGTGCGGGGGTCCAGCCCGAGTGCCAGCGCGATCAGGAAGCCGAAGATCGTGGTGAAGGCGACCTGCCCCAACCCCGTCACGAGCGACACCGGCCCCAGGGCGCGGACGAGGTTGAAGTCGAGCTTGAGGCCCACGAGAAACAAGAGCACCGCGATCCCGAGTTCGGCCAGCAGGTCGATCTGCGCATCGGAACGGGCAATATCGAGGACGGACGGTCCCGCAAGAATGCCCACGGCGATGAAACTGACGATCAGGGGCTGACGCAACAGGAGCCCGACGAAGCCCGTGGCCGCCGCGAGCACCAGAAGCGCCGCGATCTCGTAGAACAGGTAGCCCTCGATGGCGGCGGCCATTCACGCGTCTCCCCTGCGCCGGGTCGGAACTCTTGCGCAGTCTTCGCGAAGGTGCGCGGCGCAGGAAAGGTGACAAGATGCATCAGGCTCCGGCCGGATGTTTCGACAGGTGCCGGGCGGTTACCGCGTCTGAACCTCGGGCTGCGTTCCCGTTTCCTCGAACCGGCAACGCAGTGTCGACGGACAGGAAACGGATTCTGCGGTAACCTTAACCACGGGAAGAGAGATGAGGCGCAGGGGCCGCGAGAAAGAACCTTCTTCCGCACGGACCCGCCCACATGCTGCCACGTCTCCGTGATCCCCTCTGGTGCGGCCGGTCCGGAAAAACCATCTGCCGATGGGACCGCCGAAGGGCCCCGAAGTTACGTCAGGGGCCGGAAAGGAGCTGTCATGGCAGATGAACGTGAAGACCCCGCAAAACCCGAGGAAACCCGGCCCGAACCGCCGCGCGCCATCAGGGAGCGCGACCGCAAGGTCACCGAGAACCCGGGCGAAAGCGACCACATGTTCAGGGATTGGGCGCTGATCTAGTTCCCGCCCGATTGTCGATGTCGCCCCGGGCACCGGGAAGCGTCGAGCCGGGTCTGGCCTCACACTGGCAGGCATGCCAGTCTGCGGCATGACAACCCCGGTCTCGTCGATCCGCAACCTCGGCCCCGCGATGGAAGCGGCCCTCGCGAAGGTGGGTATCGACAGCGCCGAGGAATTGCGCCGGCTCGGCGCCGACGCGGCCTATGCCCGGCTGCTCGACGCCGGACACCGGCCGCACTTCATCGCCTACTACGTGATCGAGATGGGCCTTCAGGGCAGACCCTGGAACGATTGCAAGGGCGCCGAAAAGGACGCCCTGCGCGCGCGGTTCGACGCGCTGAAGGCGGCGGCGCGGCCCGATCCGGACCACCGCATCAACCGCATTCTGGACGAAATCGGCGTCGTCGAACGGCCTCAGCCGACGATCTCGATGCCCGCGAAGAAATAGGCGATCTCTTCCGCGGCGGTTTCCGGCGCGTCCGATCCGTGAACCGAGTTCTCGCCCACGCTTTCGGCGAACTCTGCCCGGATCGTCCCCTCGGCGGCGTCGGCGGGGTTCGTCGCACCCATCACCTCGCGGTTCTTCGTGACGGCGTTATCGCCTTCGAGAACCTGAACCACGACCGGGGCGGAAGCCATGAACTCGCAGAGCTCGTCGTAGAACGGGCGCTCCGCATGAACCTTGTAGAACTCCCCGGCCTGCGCGCGCGAAAGATGGATCCGCTTCTGGGCGACGATTCTGAGCCCCGCTTCCTCGAACTTGGCATTGATCTTGCCGGTCAGATTCCGCGCCGTCGCGTCCGGCTTGATGATGGAGAGCGTGCGTTCGGTGGCCATGTGTCGTCTTCCTCAACGTGGGACGGCGGAACCCTGCCCGCCGCCATATTTCCGGGGAGCGCGTAGCATGGTGGTGGGGGGATGGGAAGGGTCAGCGATGCATGCTGCACCGCGCGCCGATGCACTCCCCCGTTTACCCGATCAACACCAGGGAGTGACCGGGGTCGCCTTTTGGCATCGGCACACCGCGCCTGAGGACGAATTCGACCGAATGGCTCCCGCCGAGCCCGGCGGGAAACCGGGGGATCGGCCGGTCGATCGAGAAGGTCCGGTCGGACAGGACGCTCAGCTGGCCGGACCGAACGAGCTGGACGAGGCCGGCCCGCCGCGGCAGCACGTCATAGGGTTCGACTGTCCCGTTCGACAGGACATCCTCAGGCATGACGCTTTCGATGCCACCGGGACAGGCGCGCTCCAGCCACGCATCGAGCCTGTCCGGCGTCACCGCGGAGTAGGTCTCCGGCGCGTCATCGCCGCGACCGGAAGGAAGCTTCATGCGCTCGAGGTCGTATGTCCCGAACATGGCGGCAGGCCGGTCGAGTTTGGCGGACACGCTCGGATGCGTGCGCCCGCAGATCGACCGTCTCGGCCATTTCGCGTGTCAGCCGCCCGTCGGGCGCGGTGGAGAAAAGCTGGTCGATCGCCGTTTCCTGCGCCCTGTCCATTCCCCTTCTCGACAGCATCTCGCAACGCTTCGCGTCCGCCGTTTGCGGGGTCTGAGCGATCGCGCCGGACGTCATGAGCGCGAGGGCGGGCAGAATGGCGATATTGCGCGGCATGGAGCATGTCCTCACTCCGACCGCCGCGATCCTATCGGAAACTCTGACGAGACTAGGGCTTTGCGGCCCCCGGACGCTTCGCGGCGCTCCGGGCCCGCACGAGCGGGCCGGCGACGTTCGCGGCCCTTCCGGTGGTCGCGCCGCTCTGCTACCTCGCCACCATGCTGAGAATCTCGGACATAACCTACGCCATCGGCGGCCGTCCGCTCTTCGAGAGCGCGTCGGCGGCCATTCCCGAAGGCCACCGGGTCGGCCTGGTGGGCCGCAACGGAACCGGCAAGACGACGCTTTTCCGGCTCATCCGGGGCGAGTTCGCGCTCGAGGGCGGCGAGATCGAGGTGCCGAAGGGCGCCCGCATCGGCGGCGTCGACCAGGAGGTGCCGGCCTCGGCGACCTCGCTTCTCGACACCGTGCTCGAGGCCGACCGCGAGCGCACGGCGCTTCTCTCCGAGGCCGAGACCGCGACCGACCCCACCCGCATCGCCGACATCCAGACCCGGCTTCAGGACATCGGGGCCTGGGCCGCCGAGGCGCGGGCGGCGGCGATCCTGAAGGGGCTCGGGTTCTCCGAGGCCGACCAGGCGCGCCCGTGCTCGGATTTCTCCGGCGGCTGGCGGATGCGCGTCGCGCTCGCGGGCGTCCTCTTCTCCGCGCCCGATCTTCTCCTCCTCGACGAACCGACGAACTACCTCGACCTCGAGGGGGCGCTCTGGCTCGAAAGCTATCTCGCGCGCTATCCCCATACGGTCATCGTCATCTCCCACGACCGGGGGCTTCTCAACCGCGCGGTGGGCGCGATCCTGCATCTCGAGGACCGAAAGCTCACCCTCTACAACGGCCCCTACGACACCTTCGCGGCCACCCGCATGGCCCGGCTGGCCGTGGCGGAGGCAGAATCGAAGAAACAGGAGACGCGGCGCGCGCATCTGCAAAGCTTCGTCGACAGGTTTCGGTACACGGCCTCGAAGGCGCGCCAGGCCCAGTCACGCCTGAAGATGATCGAGAAGATGTCCCCGATCACCCTGCCCGCCGAGGCGGCGCTGAGGCGCTTCACCTTTCCCGAGCCCGAAGAGCTTTCGCCGCCGATCATCGCCGCCGAGAGTGTCTCGGTGGGCTACAACGACACCCCGGTTCTGGGAAAGCTGACCTTCCGCATCGACCAGGACGACCGGATCGCGCTTCTGGGCCGTAACGGCGAGGGGAAATCGACCCTTTCCAAGCTTCTGGCGGACAAACTTGAACCAATGGGCGGGCGGGTGACGCGGGCCCGCAAGCTCAAGGTCGGCTATTTCGCCCAGCACCAGCTCGACGAGCTTCGTGCCGACGAAACGCCGGTCGACCACATCCGCCGGATGCGCCCCGAAGAGGCCGAGGCGAAGCGGCGCGCCCGGCTCGGCGGCTTCGGCATCGGCCCGGCACAGGCCGTGCTGCCCGCGGGCGAGCTTTCGGGCGGCCAGAAAGCGCGCCTCGCGCTCCTTCTCGCCACGATCGACGCGCCGCAGCTTCTCATTCTCGACGAGCCGACGAACCACCTCGACATCGAAAGCCGCGAGGCGCTCGTCGAGGCGCTGACCGCCTATTCGGGTGCCGTGGTCCTCGTCTCCCACGACATGCACCTGCTGTCGCTCGTGGCCGACCGGCTCTGGCTCGTCGAGGCGGGCCGGGTGACACCGTTCGATGACGATCTCGACGCCTACCGCAGAAAGCTTCTGTCCGAACCGGCCCCGAGGCCGGAAAAGAAGAACGCCGTGCAAACGCCGAAGCCGAAGCCGAAACCCGCCGACATCGCGGACCTCCGGTCCGCGGTGCGCACCGCCGAGGCGCGGGTCGCCAAGGTCGAGGCGGTGCGCGAGAAGCTTGCCGGCAAACTCGCCGACCCGGCCCTTTACGAGAACGGCAGGGCGCGGGACATGGCGGCGCTTCAGCGGCAATACGCCGAGGCCGAGGCGGCACTCGAACGCGCCGAGGCGCTCTGGATACGGGCCGCCGAACGGCTTGAGGCGGCGACCTAGGCGCGCCGCCCCCGAGCCCCTATGTTCCGTCAATGGACAGCCAGGACATCCCCCGCTTCGCCTATCTGGCGCTCCTCGCCGTCGCCGTTGCCGGCTGGTTCATCGCGGAGAACCGCCAGTCTCTCGGCCGGACGGCGCGGCAGGCGGCGGCCTGGGGGCTCATCTTCCTCGGTGTGATCGCTGCGGTGGGCCTCTGGACCGACATCCGCGACGACATCGCGCCGCAACAGGCCGTGTTCGAGGACGGCGCGCGGGTCGAGGTGCCGCGAGGGCCGGACGGGCATTATCACCTCACCCTCCGGCTCGATGGCACGCCGGTGGATTTCATCGTCGATACAGGGGCAACCAACGTCGTGCTGACGGCGCGGGATGCCGCGCGGATCGGCATCGACCCCGCCGACCTGCGCTTTGGCGGCTATGCGCGGACCGCCAACGGCACGGTGCAGACCGCCCGGGTCGTGATCGACGAGATCGCCCTCGGCGGCCAGGCGGTCGGGCGTTTTCCCGTCTACATCACGTCCGGCGAGATGGATCGGTCACTTCTGGGGATGGATTATCTTTCCCGCTTCGAACGCATCGAGATCGCGGACGGACGGCTCGTTCTCGAGCGCTGAGGTGGTCGCGGATCGGTCGGTGCGCGTCCGGAGCGCGGAGGGATCATGTCCGGGCCGAGCGAGGCCCCCGATCAGGCCCGGGGCCGGTCCCCAGCTCCCCCGGGCCGGGCCCTGGGCTTGTGCCCTTCCCCCCCCCGGCATCGGGCGCCCCCTGGGGTCGGGTCGAAGAACGGCGCCCCGGATTCCCCCCGCCCCGGGCTCGGGCCGGGGCCTCGCGCCGCCGGGCCCCGCGGCGGAACCGGCGCACCGGACCCGGCCCGGGAGCGCCCGCTCACACCGCGCCGCGCTCGGCCTTCTTCGTCCAGGTGCCGCTTTCCTCGGACCAGTAGACCGCCGGCACTCCGCCCTCGGTGAGACGCCGCCACTGGGCCCGGGCCGCCTCCACCGCCGCGGCATCGGCTCCCTCGAAGAGAAGGCAGACCCTCTCGAACGCCAGCGCCTCGTCCACGGCCACCTCCGCGCCATCGACCGCCATCAGGCAGGCTGCGCCATTGGCCGCCCCCGCTTCGGTCGTCAGCAGGACGGGCTGTTCGGCGTCGTGCGCCCCGCCCCAAAGCCCGTGAGGCAGAAAGCCGTCGCCATGCCAGAGCAGCTCGTCGAGCCGTTCGAGCCGCGCCCGGTCGGTGCCGCGCACGGCGATCCGCCAGCCCGCGCCGAGCGCCTTGGGCAGAAGCATCGCCAGTGTCGCCTCGACCGGCGAGCGCGTGAGGTGATAGAACCAGGCCGCCGCCACCGGGCTCAGCCCTCGTAGCCCGTCCGGATCAGCCGGTCGAGCGACAGGACCCCCCAGCCCGACGCGCCTTTCGGGTGCAGGGCTCCCGCCTCCGGCCTCGATGCGACCCCGGCGATGTCGAGATGGATCCAGGGCACACCCTCCTTCACGAAGCGCTGGAGGAACTGCGCGGCGGTGATCGACCCCGCCCAGCGCCCGCCGACGTTCTTCATGTCCGCGACGTCGGATTTCAGGAGCTTGTCGTAGGCGTCCCCGAGCGGCATCCGCCAGGCGCCCTCGCTCTCCGCCTTCGCCGCCTTCAGAAACGCCCCTGCGAACGTGTCGTCATTGGAGAAGACCCCGGCATTCTCGTGCCCGAGACCGACGATGATCGCCCCCGTGAGCGTGGCGAGGTCGATCATGCCGGCCGGCTTGAAGCGCTCCTGCGCGTACCAGAGCACGTCGGCCAGAACGAGCCGGCCCTCTGCGTCGGTGTTGATCACCTCGACGGTGTCGCCCTTCATCGACCGGATCACGTCGCCGGGGCGGGTCGCCCGGCCATCGGGCATGTTCTCGACGAGCCCGACGATGCCGACGACATTGGCCTTCGCCTTGCGCATCGCGAGGGTCTTCATCACGCCCGCGACGGTGCCCGCGCCGCCCATGTCCATGGTCATGTCTTCCATGCCCTGCGCGGGCTTCAGGCTGATCCCGCCGGTGTCGAACACCACGCCCTTGCCGAGAAGGGCGAGCGGGGCCTCCTTGCCACCGCCCTCCCAGCGCATGACCACGACCTTCGAGGGGCTTTCGGACCCCTCGCCCACCGCGAGGAGCGTGCGCATTCCGAGCGCTTCGAGGTCGGGCTCGTCGAGCACCTCGACCGTCACCCCGAGAGCGCCGAGCGCCTCGAGCCGGGCGGCGAACTCGGTGGTCGTGAGCACGTTCGCGGGCTCGGTGACGAGGTCGCGGGTGAAGAACACGCCGGCGGCGAGAGCGGGCACGTCGGCGGCGGCCTTCTCGGCCTCGGACGGCTTCACGACCATGAAGGTGACGGGCTCGGGGGCGGTGCCGCCGCCCGCGTCATCGCCGGTCTTGTGATCGCGGAATTCGTAGGCGCGCAGCACCGCGCCGAGGGCCACGTGCTCGACGTGGCGCAGGTTGCCCGCGAGCACCAGAACCGCACGACCCTTCGCCGCCGCTCCGATCGCGCCGCCCGCGCGCCGGGCTTCGTCGATACCGGGCCTCCGGTCGAGCTTGACGACGATCAGTGCCTCGGCGTGAAGCGCCGTGGGCCAGGACATCTCGGTGGCTTCGCCCGCGGACATCTTTTCGAAAGCCTCGCTCTCGGCGAGGCGCTCGAGCGCGCCCCGGGTCAGCCGGTTCACCCGGCGGGCGAGCTGGTCGAGCTTGCCCGAAGGCGTCACGAACACCGCCACCCGTCCCCGCGCCTCGGCGACGGCATCGAGGTCGGTGTCGACGAAGCGGATGGCTCGGGGGTCGGTCATGCTCGAAATCTCCGGTACGGTGCGGTCCGGCAAGGCTTAGCCCCGCCCCCGGCGTTTTGGAAGCGGGCAATTGCCGGCGGTCCCAGAGAGGGAGTTTCCGCCCGGCACCCGATCGTCTAATGTCGCCGAAACGTTCGCGACGGGGCAGGTTTCGGTGGGGCTGAGAGACTGGGTGACGGCGGGCCGGCGGGCGGCATGGGCGATCGCGGGCTGCGCGGCGCTCGGCCTTGCGGGCCCCGCGCTCGGCCAGACCGCCTCGCTGGTCGCCGACCGCATCCTGCTCGACGGCGAGAACGCCATCGTCGCGGAGGGCGATGTCGAGGTGTTCTTCGAGGGTGCAGAGCTTTCCGCGCAAGAGCTGCGCTACGACCGCGAGACCGACAGCTTCACCCTCGAAGGGCCGATCCGGCTCAGCGACGGCGAACGCGTCGTGATCCTCGCCGAGGCCGCCGAACTCGACGCCGATCTCCGCAACGGCATTCTGCAGTCGGCGCGCTTCGTGCTCGACCAGCAGCTTCAGCTTACCGCCGCGCGCATCCGCCGGGTCGACGGGCGCTATACCGAGCTTTCGCGGACCATCGCCAGTTCCTGCCGGATCTGCGAGGCGGGCGGGCCGCCGATCTGGGAGATCCGCGCGAGCCGGGTCATTCACGACGAGGCCGAACGCCAGCTCTATCTCGACAACGCCCAGTTCCGCATCGCCGGCCTGCCGGTGTTCTACTGGCCGAGCCTGCGCCTGCCGGACCCCACACTCACCCGCGCGACGGGCTTCCTGCTGCCGCAACTCGTGACCACCAGCCAGCTCGGCACCGGGCTCAAGCTGCCCTATTACATTCGCCTCGGAGACCACGCCGATGTCACGGTCACGCCTTACGTCTCGACGGTCACCCGCACCCTCGAGCTGCGCTACCGGCAGGCGATCCGCCGTGGCGCACTGTCTTTCGAGGGAGCGATTTCCGACGACAACCTGACGGATGGCGCGCGCAGCTATCTCTTCGGCGCGGGCCGGTTCGCGCTCGGGCGCGGCTACGAGCTCAACTTCGACATCGAACTGGTCTCCGACCCCTCCTATCTTCTCGAGTACGATTATTCGGGTAAGGACCGGCTCGAAAGCGCGGTGTCGATCAACCGGACCCTTCGCGACGAGCGCACGCTGTTCGAGGTGACCGAGTTCCGCACGCTGAGGGCCTCGGAACTGCCGATCGCAGACCAGCTTCCGACGACCCTCTTCGAGGCCCGCTACGACCGCAGGCTTTCGCGCGATGTGTTCGGCGGCCCCTTGTGGCTATCCTTCGACGTCATGGGGCTGACCCGGCCTTCCGACGAGCCGGTGCTCGGCCGCGACGTGCTGCGGACCGGCGCCGCGCTTCGCTGGACCGGTTCGCGCATCGTCGGCCCCGGCATCGTCGCGGAAGCCGAGGCGGGGGCGGAGGTCGATGTCTACGCGGTGAATCAGGACCCCGGATTCGGCCTCGGGACGGTGCGCGCCACGCCCTCGGCCGCGCTGACCCTGCGCTGGCCGTTCGTGCGCAGCATCGGTGACGGCGCCGTCCAGACCCTCGAACCCGTGGTGCAACTCGCCTGGTCGAAAACATCGGGGGCCGCGGTGCCGGACGAGGACAGCATCGCGCCCGAGCTCGACGAGGGGAACCTCTTCACCCTCTCGCGCTATCCGGGGTCGGACCGCAAGGAGGAGGGCGCGCGCGGCGCGGCCGGCATCAGCTGGACGACGGCCTTTCCCGATGGCGGCGAGATCGGCCTGTCGCTGGGTCGCATCTTCCGTCTCGACGAGGACGGTGCGCTGGCAGACGACGTGGCCGACTGGATGGCCGCGCTCAGGCTCATCGGCGTAAACGGGTTCGAGGCGTTCGGCCGGGTTCTGGCGGAAGACGACGTGGGCCTGACCCGTGCCGTCGGCACGGTCGGCTGGACGGGCGACCGGGCGCGGGTCTCGGCCTCGGTCATCCGCGCCTTCGCGGACCCCGACGGGCCGATCGACGACGATATCGCCGAGATCGCCTTCGATGGCGGCCTGCGGTTCTCGCGCCACTGGTCGGGCGCCATCGAGGGCCGCTACGATCTCGTCGCCGACCGCGCCACCTCCGCCGCGCTCGCGGTGAATTACCGGAACGAATGCGTGGACGTGGAACTCGTCGTCTCGCAACGCTATACGGAATCGACAAGCGTCGAACCGACGACCCGCGCCTCGCTCAATGTCTCCCTCGGCGGCATCGGCGGCGGCGCGCAGGGGCCGGTTTCGCAATGCAGGGGGTAGCGCGATGATTGCGCCGAGGATCATGAAACATGTCGCCAGGCTGACCGGGGCGCTCTGGCTCGCACTGGGCCTCGCCGCCTCTCCGGCCGTCGCGCAGGGGCTCTTCTCTCCGGTCGTCGTGGTGAACGACAGCCTCGTCACCCGGTACGAGCTCGACCAGCGCGTCACCTTCCTGTCGCTGCTCGGGGCGCAGGAGAACACCCGCGAGCTCGCGCTGAACCAGCTCACCGTGGAGGCGCTTCAGGTCCAGACCGCAATCGCGGCCGGCTTCGTGCCGACCGAGGAGGCGATCGAGGCGGGACAGGCGGAATTCGCCGCGCGCGCCGATCTCACCCGCGAGGAATTCATCGCCGCCCTCGCACAGGGTGGCGTGGACCCGGCCACGTTCCGCGACTTCGTCGCCGCCGGCGTCGCCTGGCGGGGCTACGTGCAGGACCGGTTCCGCGCGACGGCGGAGAACTTTCCTCCCGTGCTTCTCGACCGCGCGGTGCAGACCGCCGACCTCGAAGCGGGCCGGCGGGTGCTTCTGTCCGAGATCATCCTGCCCGCGAGCACCCCCGAGGCCACGAGCATCTCGCGCGACCGCGCGCTGCGTTTTTCGCGACTCGGCGACGCCGAGGCATTCTCCGAAGCCGCACGGCAGTTTTCGCTCGCCGCCTCGCGGTTCCGGGGCGGTGAAGTCGACTGGCGGCTTGTTACCGATCTGCCCGACGGGATCGCCGCCGCCGTCGCCGGCCTTCAGCCCGGCCAGACCAGCCGCCCGGTCGATCTCGACAATTCGATCGGTGTCTTTTACGTGCGCGACGTCGAATTGACGCCGCCGACCACCCCGAGCTTCGCCTCGGTCGATTATCTCGTGCTGCGGCTTCCGGCGGACGCGGAGGCGGACGCCCGGCGCATCGCCGCCTCGCTCGACCGCTGCGAGGACATCCACCGCTTTGCCGGCCGTTACCCCGAAGACGCGCTGCGCCGGCAGACGACGCTCCTGTCGGCCCTGCCGGGCGATGTCGCCCGCGTCGTCGAGACCCTCGATGCCGGCGAGGCTTCGGCCGCGCTCGGCCGGGCCGGTGCGCCGCGTGTGCTCATGGTCTGCGAGCGGACCTTCGGCGAGGACGCCACGCTCGACCTCGCGCGCCTTCGGCTCGGCATCGTCAACGAACGCCTGCAGCTTCTCGCAGCCGCACATCTCAACGAACTCCGGGCACGGGCGGTCATCATCGGGCCGGAGGGCTGATGGCCCTCGCGCCCGTCGCGATATCCTGCGGCGAGCCGGCCGGGATCGGCCCCGAGATCGCGGTGAAGGCATGGGCCGCCCTCGGTGACGCGCTTTCGCTCTTGTGGATCGGCGAGCCGGCGCATCTGCCGCCCGGCACCCCTTTCACCGAGGTCTCCGCCCCCGAGGACACTCCCCGCCCGGGCACGCTCGCCGTCCTGCCCGTGGCGATGCCGGGGCGGGCAACTCCCGGCCGGCCGGCGCCCGGACACGCCCCCGGCGTCGTCGCCGCCATCGAGACCGGCGCGCGGCTGGCCCTCGAAGGCCGGGTCCGCGCGCTCGTCACGGCGCCGGTCTCGAAGAAGGCGCTGATCGACGGAGCGAACTTCGTCTTTCCCGGTCATACCGAGTTTCTCGCCGACATCGCGGGGGTGGGACGGGTGGTGATGATGCTCGCCGGGCCGGATCTGCGGGTCGTGCCGGCGACCATCCACATCCCGCTGGCGGATGTGCCGGGCGCGCTCACCGAGGCGCTTGTCGTGGAGACCGTGGAGATCACCGCCCGCGCGCTCGTCCGCGACTTCGGCATCCCCGCCCCCCGCATCGCGGTTGCGGGCCTGAACCCCCACGCCGGCGAGGGCGGCGCGATGGGACGCGAGGAGATCGAGGTTCTCGCCCCGGCGCTCGCCACGCTGCGTGAAAAAGGCTTCGACGTCACCGGCCCCCTGCCCGCCGACACGATGTTCCACCCGCGCGCCCGGGCGCGCTACGACGCGGCGGTGACGATGTATCACGACCAGGCGCTGGTCCCCCTGAAGACCATCGCTTTCGACGAGGGCGTCAACGTCACCCTCGGCCTGCCGTTCGTGCGCACCTCGCCCGACCATGGCACCGCGTTCGATATCGCGGGCACCGGCGCCGCCGACGCGACCTCGATGATCGCCGCGATCCGGCTCGCCGACGCCATGGCCCGGGCGCGGGAGTGAGCGGGCTTCACGACCTGCCGCCCCTGCGCGAGGTGATCCGCGACCACGGGCTCGCCGCGCGCAGGTCCCTCGGGCAGAACTTCATTCTCGACCTCAATCTCACCGCGAAGATCGCCCGGGCGGCGGGCGACCTGACAGGCGCCGACGTGGTCGAGGTGGGCCCCGGGCCGGGCGGGCTCACCCGGGGGCTCTTGATGGAGGGCGCCCGCCGGGTCGTCGCGGTGGAGAAGGATGCGCGCTGCCTGCCCGCGCTTGCGGAGATCGCGGAGGTCTGTTCCCGGCTCGAGGTCGTCGAGGGCGACGCCCTCGAGACGGATCTCGCGGCGCTCACGACGCCGCCGGTGAAGATCGTCGCCAACCTGCCCTACAACGTCGGCACGGAGCTTCTCACCCGCTGGCTGGATCCGCCCGGCCCGGAACCGTCATGGCCGCCCTTCTGGTCGTCGCTGACGCTCATGTTCCAGCGCGAGGTGGCCGAACGCATCGTGGCGACGCCCGGCTCGAAAGCCTATGGCCGACTGTCGGTGCTGGCGGCCTGGCGGACGGACGCGCGGATCGCAATGGAGGTGCCGCCCTCGGCCTTCGTGCCGCCGCCCAAGGTGCATTCGGCGGTCGTGCATCTGGCGGCGCTGCCCGAGCCGCGCTACCCGGCCCCGGCCGGGGTGCTGAAATCGGTGGTCAAGGCGGCCTTCGCGCAGCGGCGGAAGATGCTCAGGGCGAGCCTCAGGGGGTTCGCACCCGATATCGAGGACCGGCTGCGGTCCGTCGGGATTTGCCCGAGCGACCGGGCGGAGACGATCGATCTCGAACGCTTCTGCGCGCTGGCGCGATCTCTCGCGCCCGGCTGAAGCCTATTCGGCGGCTTCCTGATTGTTGGAAGACGGCGCGTCGCTCTCGGACTTGTCGGTCTCGGGCTTCTGCCGCGGGCGCCGGGGTTTGCGGCTGCTCTTCGGCTTCATCTCCGGAGTTTCGACGAGCGTCGAGTCGCTGTCGTCGGACCCGGTGTCGATAACGTCGTCGGAGGTGTCCTTGCGGGAAGCGGCCTGGGCTGAGCCACGGTCATCGCCACCCTGCTGGCCGCCGTCGCCACCCTGCTGGCCGCCGTCACCCCCCTGCTGGCTGCCATCACCGCGCTGACCGCGGTCGCGGTCCTGCTGCTCGCGCCGCTCCTGAGCCTCGCGCTGATCGCGCAGCGCCTCGTTGAGCATGCGCATGTAGTGTTCGGCGTGCTGCTGGAAGTTTTCCAGCGCGACGCGGTCGCCCGAAAGCTGCGCGTCGCGGGCGAGCTGATTGTACTTGTCGATGACCTGCTGCGGGGTGCCCCGCACCTTGCCCTCGGGCCCATTGCTGTCGAACACGCGGTTGACGATGTTGCCGGCCGGGCGGTTGCGGTTCGACTTCGACCGCGAACGTGACTTCGAAGATCTCATAAAGATATGATCCAGTTTGCTTCTGGCAGACGCGCGACCTTTCCCTCGTGACCCCGATTGGGCACTCAGTCGCTGCGAAGGATGGCAATGTGACGGTCGGGACGCGAAGGCATCCCTGAGCACATGCGATGAATAAACACGCGTCGGGGCGACGGGCAAGTGAAAAGTGCGAAAAAGCGGCAAGATCAGCGGCTTTGGACCGGATGCCGCGCTTCTACCACACGATCCCTGCCATCGAGATCGGGATGGATGGCGACGAGTTCAAGCCCTCCTGCCCCGAGAAGGGCCACGACCGCTCGGGCCTGCGTCGGCCCGATTTCGAGCAGAAGCCGTCCGCCAGGCGCGAGATGCTCCGCCGTGCCCGCGATGATGGCGCGGTAGGCGGACAACCCGTCGCCCTCGTCGGTGAGGGCCGTGCGCGGTTCGTGCCAGCGCACCTCAGGCGAAAGACCGGTCATCTCCCCGGCGGCGATATAGGGCGGGTTCGACACGATGAGGTCGTAGGTCCCGCCCACATCCTCCCACCAGTCCGACAGCGGCAGGAGCAGACGGTCCGCAACCCCGGCGGACACCGCGTTCTGCCCGGCGACGAGCACCGCGCGCTCGGATATGTCCGTGCCGACCGCCGTGGCGCCGGGCCGCTCGGCGAGAAGCGATATCACGATCGCCCCCGAGCCCGTGCCGAGGTCGAGCAGCTTCGAGAACGGTGCCGCGAGCGCGATCTCGACGAGCGTTTCCGTCTCCGGCCGGGGATCGAGCACGTCCGGCGTCACCGCGAACCGGTGCTTCCAGAAATCGCGGTAGCCGAGGATGTGCGAGACCGGCTCACGGGCGGCCCGGCGTGCGGCAGCCTCGGCGAGCCAGCCTCCGGGGCGGTCCTTCGCGGCCTCGATCAGCCGCCTTGCGTCCCGGGCAGGCTCCGGCACCCCCGCTTTTCCCAGCATCGCCGCCAGTTCGTCCCGGGTCACGGTCGCGCCGAAAACGGCACGCCGTGTCCGCCTCGGCTCCGGCGCGCAGGAGCCGTCCCGCTCACAGCCCGCTCTCGGCGAGCTTGCGCGCCTCGTCCTCGGCGATCAGCGCGTCGATCACCTCGTCGAGATCGCCGGCCATGACCTGGTCGAGCTTGTAGAGGGTGAGGTTGATGCGGTGGTCGGTCAGCCGCCCCTGTGGAAAATTGTAGGTGCGGATGCGCTCGGAGCGGTCGCCCGAGCCGACCTGCGACTTGCGGTCAGCCGCGCGCTCGGCATCCGCCCGGTGGCGCTCGGCATCGTAGAGTTTCGCGCGCAGCACCTGCATGGCGATGGCGCGGTTCTGATGCTGGGACTTCTCCGACGAGGTCACCACGATCCCGGTCGGGATATGGGTGATCCGCACCGCCGAATCGGTGGTGTTGACATGCTGGCCGCCCGCTCCGCTCGCCCGCATCGTGTCGATGCGGATCTCGGTGGCGGGAATGTCGATCTCGACCTCCTCGGCCTCGGGCAGCACCGCCACCGTCGCCGCCGAGGTGTGGATGCGCCCGCCCGATTCGGTCGCCGGAACCCGCTGCACCCGGTGAACGCCGGATTCGTACTTCATCCGCGCGAACACGCCGTCGCCGGCGATATTGGCGACGAGCTCCCGTATTCCGCCGAGTTCGGTTCGCGCCTCCTCGACGATGGAGAGCTTCCAGCCCTTCGTCTCGGCATAGCGCTGGTACATCTTCAGAAGGTCGCCGGCGAAGAGCGCGGCCTCCTCACCCCCGGTTCCCGGCCGGATCTCGAGGATCGCGGCGCGGTCGTCGGCCTCGTCCTTCGGCAGGAGGGCGAGGCGCACCGCCCGCTCGGCCTCGGGCAGCACCGCCTCGATGCGCGCGAGTTCCTCCTCCGCAAGCTCCTTCATCTCTGGGTCGGCGAGCATCGCCTCGGCCTCCCGGCGCGACGACATGAGGCTTCGGTAGCCCTCGATCGTCTCGACCACGGGCTTCAGGGACGCGTATTCGCGGCTGAGCCCCACGATATCCTCGGGCCGCGCGCCGGAGGCGAGCTTCGCTTCGAGGTATTCGAAGCGGGCGCGGATGTCTGCGAGACGGGCTTCGGCGATCATCGCGTGGGGATGCCGGGAGAGATGCCGCCGGTCAAGACCCGCCGAGCCCGGAGGCGATCTGCCCGCGCCAGTCCGCGACGCGCGCGGCGTTCTTCCCGAGATCCGAACTGCCGAAGCGCGACCGCGACCAGATCGCGTAACTCGCCCCGCCGTCGGCCTCGACGACCCGCACCGAGACGTAGTCCGGAAACCCCCAGAGGGCCGTGCGCGCGACGTAGGAGGCATGTCGGGGCTCGGGGCCCTCCGCCACCTTCGTGACCCGCGGGGTCGAGAGTATGACCCGCTCTAGCTCTTCAAAGAGCGCATCGGGGGCGACGTCGAACACCGGTGCCTCAGGCGGGCCGAGATAGGCCGCGTTCTCCCCGGTCCGGCCCTCGCTCAGGGGGTCGGCATGCACCACGGCGGGGTCGTTGGGCGCGAGCCGCACGTAGAGGGCGAAGGCAGCGACCGCCAGAACGAGCGCGGCGAGGATGACAAGGAGATAATTCATCAACCGCGACATAGAGGTTGCGTCCCCCTTCTCAAGCCTGGCGCCGTGTCCAGCCCCAGAGGCAGATCATCTCCAGCGCGACATGTGCGCCCGCGATCGCCGTCGCCCCGGTGGTGTCGAAGGGCGGCGAGACCTCGACGACGTCACCGCCGACAAGGTCGATCCCGGCGATGTCGCGCAGGATGATCGCCGCCTGCCCGCTCGACAGCCCGCCCCACACCGGGGTGCCGGTGCCCGGGGCCGCGGAGGGGTCGAGCGCGTCGATATCGAAGGAGAGGTAGACCGGGCTCGTGCCGACGATGCCCCGGATGCGCTCCGCGACCGCGACCGGGCCGTCGAGATGCACCGCGCGCGCGTCTATCTGGGCGATGCCGAGCGTGTCGGGGTTGGTGGTGCGGATGCCGACCTGAACCGAGGTTTCGGGCGTGATCAGCCCCTCCTTCACCGCCTTGTAGAACATCGTGCCGTGGTCGACGCGGGACGCGTTGTCGTCGGCCCAGGTGTCCGAATGAGCGTCGAACTGCACCAGCGACAGGGGCCCGTGACGCGCGGCGTGGGCCCGCAGAAGCGGCAGGCTGATCGAATGATCGCCCCCGAGGGTCACGAGCCCCGCACCCTGCGCCAGCAGCGCCGCCGCATGGGCCTCGATCCGCGCGGGCACCTCGGCGGGGCGGGCATAATCGAAGGCCATGTCGCCGGCATCGGCGATGGAAAGCTCGCTGAGCGGGTCGTAGCCCCAGCCATAGGGCGGGTCGAACGGCATGAGGGTCGAGGCTTCGCGGATCGCCCGGGGGCCGAGCCGGCAACCGGGGCGATTCGTCACCGCCTGATCGAAGGGGATGCCGGTGATCGCGAGATCGACCCCCGCGAGATCCTTCGCGTAGCGGCGCCTGAGAAACGACGTCGCCCCCGAAAAGGCGTTCTCGTAGGCGAGCCCCTTCTCGCGGCCCGTGAGCGCGACATCGACTTCGCTTGCGGCATCCTCCAGCGCCATCGCCATTTCCCTCGTCCGGACGGCCGCACTCTCCGTCAGACAGCGCCGAAACACCAGAGGCCCCGTGGACAGGACGCCGGCCCGGCGCTATCGCGGAATACATGGCAGGCGACGATCTCATCCACGACGAAACCGCCGGCATCGAGCGGCTTCTCGAGATCATGCGCCGGCTGCGCGACCCGGAGACGGGCTGCCCCTGGGACATCGAGCAGACCTTCGCCACCATCGCCCCCTACACGATCGA
>CAZPPH010000059.1:0-17508 GCA_964588375.1 uncultured Rhodobacterales bacterium
TCCGGGGCGGGCATCGCGTGTCGCATTCTCACCGCTCCTTCACCTTGTTCAGCGCCTTCACGTAGATCGAGGCGAGCCCGAAGACCGTGACGAAGAGAATGATCGCGTAGGCCGAGGCATAGCCCGTCCGCCACTTCTCGAAGGCCTCGCGCTTGAGGTTGATCGAGGTGAGTTCCGTCACCGACCCCGGCCCGCCACCGGTCAGCTGCACCACGAGGTCGAACATCTTGAAATTCTCGATGCCCCGGAACAGCACCGCCAGCATCAGGAACGGCAGCACCATCGGCACGGTGATCGTCCAGAACTGCCGCCATTTCGAGGCCCGGTCGATCTCGGCGGCCTCGTAGATGTACTCGGGGATGCTTCGGAGCCCCGCGAGGCAGATGAGCATCACGAAGGGCGTCCACATCCATGTATCGACGATGACGATCGCCCAGGGCGCGAGGTTGACCTGCCCGATCATCGAGAACGACGATGGGTCGGCCCCGGTGAACCATGCGACCACGTAATTGAAGAGCCCGATCTGGGGCTGGTAGAGGAAGGTCCAGAAGTTCCCCACCACCGCGGGAGACAGCATCATCGGCAGGACGATGATCGTCGTCCAGAACGGCGAGCCCTTGAAGTTCTTGTTGATGAGATAGGCCAGCGCGAAGCCGATCACGACCTGGAAGAAGATCGTCCAGAAGAGAAAATGCGCCGTGGCCTGCATCGTCAGCCAGATGTCGCTGTCGGTCAGGATGCGCTCGTAGTTCCGCAGGCCGACGTTTTCGACCTCCCGGTTCGGCCGGTTCGCGCGGTAGTTCGTGAAGCTGAGGTTGATCGTCCAGATCAGCGGAAAGATATTGATGGCCAGCAGGAGAAAGATCGTCGGCGCGACGAATATCCAGGCGATCGCGCGGTCCGAAAGCCCCTTCACGCGCCGTGCGACCGAGGCGGGCGTGGCGCGTGCGGCGCGGTCTATCGGGGTGTCGGCCATCGGGTTTCCATCGCGCGTGTGGTGACCGCGCCCCGGGCCGGACCCGGGGCCTCGATCGTTTGGCGAACGGGAGTGCGGAGCCGCAGGTCTCGCGGCTCCGCACCCCTGCGCGTCAGATCTTGCCTTCGTCCTCGAAGGTCTCCGTCCAGTCCTCGATCAGCTTGTCGAGGGCTTCCTGGGCGGTGCCCTGGTCGGCCACGATGTAGTCGTGCAGCCGCTTCTGCATCGCCAGCAGGAGTTCCGCATAGGCCGGCTCCTGCCAGAAGTCCTGCACCCCCTCCATGGCGACGAGGAAGTCGGCCGCGAACGGCTGGCTGTCGACGAAGCCCGGGTCGTTCAGCACCGAGTTATGCGCCGAATAGCCGCCGAGCTCCCACCATTTCGCCTGCACGTCGGGCTGGGCGAACCACTTGATGTACTCGAGCGCCGCGTCCTGCTTGTCGGAATAGGACACCACCGAGATCCCCTGCCCTCCCAATGTCGAGGCGGCCACGTTCTGCGGCGGGTTGACGAAGAAGTCGATCTTGTCGCCGCCGACGTCGGGGTCGACCGCGAGGCCGGGGAAGAAGGCGAACCAGTTCATCGCCATCGCCACCTGGCCCGATTTGAACGCATCGAGGCTCTCGCCCATGTAGCTGTCGGTGTAGCCCGGCGGCGTGCAGCACTCGTAGAGTTCCTTGTAGAACTCCAGCGCCTCGACCGCTTCTGGCGAGTTCACCGCACCCACCATGTCGTAGGAACCGGGCTCGTTTTCGTACTTGAAGCCCCAGGCATAGAGCGCGCCGGTGGCCCCCATGGTGATGCCTTCCGAGCCCCGCTCGGTGAAGATCGAAGCGCCGTAGCGGGTCTGCCCGTCGATCTCGCGGCCCTGGAAGAACTTGGCGATCTGCATCAGCTCGCGCTGGCTCTCGGGCTCACGCAGGTCGTCGCCGGTGGCCTCCTTGTAGGCGGCCATGATCTCGGGGTCGGTGAACCAGTCCTTGCGGTAGAACCAGCCGTTGGCGTCCCCCATCGCCGGCAGCGCGTAATAGTTCGGGGTGCCCTTGGGCCATGTCGAATAGGCGAAGACGGTCGCCGGGGCGAAATCGTCCATCGAGATGCCTTCGGCGTCGAAGAAGTCGTTGAGCTTGACGTAATGGCCGCTCTCGGCGCCGCCGCCGATCCACTGGCTGTCGCCGATGAGAAGGTCGCAGAGCTGGCCGCCGGCATTCAGCTCGTTGAGCATCCGGTCCGCGAAGTTCGGCCAGGGCACGAATTCGAAATTCATCGTGTGGCCGGATTGCGCCTCGAAGTCCTTCGAAAGCTCGACGAGCGCGTTCGCGGGGTCCCAGGCGGCCCAGCAGAGCGTCAGCTCCTCGGCCTTGGCGGCGCTGGCACCCATGAACGTCGCGCCCGACAGGGCCGTCGCCGCCATGAGGGCGGTTGTGGTGATCTTCATGGTCGTCCTCCCTAGTTGCCCCGGTCGTCTCGCGCCGCGGGCTGTATGAAATGTTATTTGAGGGGCGTACCTCAAGTAAAGAAAAAATTGTGAGGGGCGTACCTCAGAACAAGATAATTGCTTTTTGCCGATCTCCTTCTCTTACCCGAAAGTCCGTCATGTCAGATGTTTAGAGTCACCCACGCCGCGTCGCGGGCAGACGAGCGCACGCAGGCATCGACGAACGCGACGCCCTTCAGCCCGTCCTCAACCGTGGGATAGATGACCTCAGGCGACGGCGCGTCACCCGACCGATGTGCCCGAATCGCCTCCGCCGCCTCGGAATAGATCGTCGCGAATGCCTCGAGGTATCCCTCCGGGTGCCCCGGCGGCACCCGCGAGACCCGGCCCGCTTCCGGCCCCGCTCCGGCATTGTTCCGCGTTATCAGGCGCTTGGGTTCACCAAACGGCGTGAACCAGAGGTAGTTCGGGTCCTCCTGCGCCCATTCGAGCCCGCCCTTTTCCCCGTAGACCCTCAACCTCAATCCGTTCTCGTTGCCCGGTGCGACCTGGCTGGCCCAGAGCATTCCCCGCGCCCCGCCCTCGAACCGCAGCATCACGTGGGCATTGTCATCCACCCGCCGGCCCGGCACGAAAGCCTGGATATCCGCCGAAAGCTTCTCCACCGTCAGCCCGCTGACGAAACCGGCGAGGTTGAAGGCGTGCGTTCCGATGTCCCCCGTCGACCCCCCGGCACCCGACCGCTCGGGGTCGGTCCGCCACTGGGCCTGCTTGTTGCTCTCTTCGACCGTCAGCCAGTCCTGAGGGTATTCCACCTGCACCACCCGGATGGTCCCGATATCGCCCGCCGCCACCATGGCGCGGGCCTGCCGGACCATCGGGTAGCCGGTGTAGTTGTGCGTCAGCACGAAAAGCGCATCCGCCTTCTCCGCCGCGCGCGCGAGCTTCTTCGCATCCGCCAGCGTCGAGGTCAGCGGCTTGTCGCAGATCACGTGGATGCCGCGCTTCAGAAACTCCCGCGCCGCCGGGTAGTGCATGTGGTTCGGGGTGACGATCGCCACCGCCTCGATCCCCGCCTTCAGCCGCGCCTCGCGCTGCGCCATCGCGGTGAAATCGTCGTAGACCCGGCCCGGGTCGACGCCGAGGTCGGCCCCCGACGCCCGGCTTTTCTCGGGTGTCGATGAGAAACACCCCGCCACCAGCTCGAAGCGGTCGTCGAGGCGCGCGGCAATCCGGTGCACCCCGCCGATGAACGCGTCGCGCCCGCCGCCGACCATGCCCAGCCGGATCCGCCGGGCGCCGCCCGCATCCTTGCCTTCGATTGCCATGATATCCTCCCTTATTCGGCCCAGCCGCCGCGCATCAGCGCGAGGCCCTCGGTGAATACTTCCTCGTTCGAACCGGCGAGCGGGCGCCACACTTTCGTCGCCGCCGCGATGTCGGGCAGCGAATGCCCGAAGCTCTCGATCGTCAGCCAGCCGTCGTAGCCGACCGCCTTGAGCGCCGCGAAGACGGCGGCGAAATCCACATGCCCCCGCCCCGGCGTGCCCCGGTCGTTCTCGCTGATGTGCACATGCGCGACCCGGCTTCCGGCTGCCTCGATGCAGCCCACCGGGTCCTTCTCCTCGATATTGGTGTGAAACGTGTCGTAAAGGAGGCCATAATGCCCGGCTTCCACCGCATCGACGAGGGCCGAGGCGTCGGCAATCGTATTGAGCGCATAGCATTCGAAGCGGTTCAGGGGCTCGACGGCGAGGGTCAGGCCCCTGCCCCCGGCATGAGCCGCCATGGCCTTCTGACTCTCCACCAGCCGGCCCCATTCCTCCTCCGTCGGCCCCGTTCCCGAAAACACCCCGAGAGGCTGATAGAACGGCCCGCCGAGCACCTCCGCACCCAGCGCCACCGAACAGTCGACGAGCCATTTCAGGTAATCGACACCCGCCGTCCTCGCGCCCGCATCGGCACTCATGGGGTTGCGCGCCTCATCCTGGACGATGCCCACCACCGTCCGCGCAAGACCGATATCATCGAGCCGCCTGCCAAGCTTTTCGTAATGCTCGGGACTGCCGTGAAACACCGGCACCTCGACCCCGTCATAGCCCGCCGCCTTCAGTTCCTCGCACACCCCGAGATGCGCCTCGTCGAGATGCGTCGTCCAGAGCAGGAGATTGAACCCTGTCTTCATCGCGTAGCCCCCTCCCAAAGGCCCGCCCGGGGGTGCCCCCGGGCCTGCGCGCTCAGTCGATGCCGAGCATCCTGCGGTTCGCCGCGTCGTCGGTGCCGCCGGCCGCGAAATCGTCGAACGCCACCTCGGTCACCCGGATGATGTGGTCGCGCACGAAGGCGGCCCCCTCCCGCGCCCCGTCCTCGGGGTGCTTCAGCGCGCATTCCCATTCCACCACCGCCCAGCCGTCGAAATCGTATTGCGTGAGCTTCGAGAACACCGCGCCGAAATCGACATGGCCGTCGCCGGGCGAACGGAACCGCCCCGCCCGGTCCACCCAGGGCTGGTAGCCGCCATAGACCCCCTGCCGCCCGGTCGGGTTCAACTCGGCGTCCTTGACGTGAAACATCTTTATCCGCTCGTGGTAGATGTCGATGTTGTCGAGGTAGTCGAGCGCCTGCAGCACGTAGTGCGAGGGGTCGTAGAGCATGTTGGCCCGCGCATGCCCGCCGACCCGCTCGAGGAACATCTCGAACGTGACCCCGTCATGCAGGTCCTCGCCGGGGTGGATCTCGTAGCAGACATCCACCCCATGCTCCTCCGCATGGTCGAGGATCGGCCGCCAGCGCTTCGCCAACTCGTCGAACGCAGCCTCCACCAGCCCCGCCGGCCGTTGCGGCCAGGGGTAGACATAGGGCCAGGCGAGCGCGCCCGAAAACGTCGCGTGGGCCGATATGCCGAGGTTCCGGCTCGCCGTGATCGCCTTCTTCACCTGATCGACGGCCCATTCCTGCCGGGCCTTCGGGTTGCCGTGCACCGACGGGTCGGCGAACCCGTCGAAGGCCACGTCATATGCGGGGTGCACGGCGACGAGCTGGCCCTGAAGATGGGTCGATAATTCGGTGATCTCGACGCCGTTCTCGCCCGCGACCCCCTTCACCTCGTCGCAATACTCCTTCGACGACGCGGCCTTCTCCAAATCGAAGAGCCGCCCGTCCCAGCTTGGCACCTGCACGCCCAGGTAACCGCAATCGGCGGCCCATTTCGTGATGCCGTCGAGCGAATTGAAGGGCGCGTCGTCGCCCGCGAACTGGGCCAGAAACAGCGCCGGCCCCTTGATGGTCTTCATGACATCCTCCCTTGTTTCCCGCGCTACGGCAGGTTTTCCTTCAAGACGATCTCGATCCGGATGACCTCCTGGCTCGCGATCACGTCGACCCCGTCGCATTGGGCACGAAGCACGCGGCCCGCGCTGCGCACGAGATGGCCGACATTCTGGTTGATCACCACATCGACGAGCCCCGCTTCCAGCGCCGCGCGCGAATGTGCCGTGAGTTCGTGGCTGACCACCACGAGGTCGTCGCGCCCGCTTTCGGTCACCGCCTGCGTGACCCCGCGCAGCCCCGCCCCCGTGCAATAGATGCCCACCACGTCATCGCGGCTCGCGAGTACCCGCGCGGCCAGCCGGTGCGTCTCCTCGAAATTGTCGTGGCCTTCGAGCGACGGCAGCGCCTCGAGACCGCCGAACCTGGCGGCCAGAACCTCGTCGAACCCCAGCCGGCGCTCGACCATGTCGCGCGCCTGGGTGGAGTTGACCATCACCATCACCGCTCCCCGACGCGGGGAGAGAAAACGGCCCATGAGCACGCCCGCCGTCCGGCCGGCGGCGATGTTGTCGATGCCGACGAAATGGTCCCGCCCGGTGTTCGGCTGGTCGGTGACCAGCGCGACGACGGCGATGCCCTGGGCCTTCAGCCGGGCGATCATGTCGCGCACCATCGGGGTCTCGTCGGCCATCACCGCGACCCCGTCGACGCCTTGCCGAATGAGGCGCTCGAAATTCCGGCGCACCGCGACCGGATCGTCCGGCGGCACCCGGACCGCCTGCAGGTCGAGACGGTCGAGTCTGAGCGCGCGCGAGGCTTCGGCCACGGCGTCTTCGAGGGCCGCGAGAAACTGGCTCTTTCGGTCAGGCAGGACGAAGGCGATCCGGTAGAGCCGCCCCCGGGCGAGATTTGCGGCATAGAGGTCGCGGACATAACCCAGCTTGTCGATCGCCGCCTGCACCCGCGCCACGGTCGTCGAGCGCACGCCGGGGCGGCGGTTCAGCACGCGGTCCACCGTTGCGAGGCTTACCCCCGCCTCTTTCGCAATGTCGTGGACTGTGGGCTTACCCATGACCTCCCTCGCCCCGTCAGTAACCCGGTTTTTCTGAGGTACGTCAATCAGAACTTAACCCTCGACCATCTTGCACAAGGGGTCGGGCGTCAGGCGTCGGGCGAAAAGAATGACCAGGGATCGAACGCTCGCCGCAGGAGGGCGTTCTGGCGCACCCGCGCCGGTGTCACGTTGCGAGGATTCTGGCCCGTCCCCGACCGGTCCGCTTCGCGGCGTAGAGCGCCCGGTCGGCATCCGCGAGCATGGCCTCCAGCGTCGGCGCTCCGTAGCGCCGCGATACCGCGACACCGATCGACGCGGAAATCCGGCATTGCACCCGGCCCACCGAAACCGGCTTCTCGATCGCCGCGATGAGGCGGTCGGCGAGCAGCTTGAGCCGATCCTCGTCCACCGGCCCCTCGACAAGGGCGACGAACTCGTCGCCGCCGACCCGCGCGAGATCGTCCCGCGGACGGAGCTTGCCCAGAAGCCGCCGCGCCGCGGCCTTGAGAACGGCATCCCCGATTCCGTGGCCATGCGTGTCGTTGACCAGTTTGAAATAGTCGAGATCCACCTGCATGAGCGCGAAGGGCCGCGCATCGCGAGCCCGGGCGGCGAGCCAGCCGTCGAGCGCGCGGCGGTTGCCGAGCCCGGTCAGGCCGTCTGTCAGCGAAGCCGTCCGGGCGGCATCGCGCGCCAGTTCCAGCCCGTCGATGAGCCGGCGCGCCTCGGCCATCGCCACCGCGTTGGCCTCGGCGAGATAGAGCATCTCGACGGTCTGTCCGCTCGGGGCGAAATCCGCCACCGTGAGCCCGTGCTCGGCCACCGCCGAGACAACGGCGATGCCAAAGGAAAGATCGACCAGGTAGCCCGACCGCGGCGAGAGCACCGTGACCAGACCATTCAGGTTCACCCCCGGCTGTCCGCGAAACCGCAACCGCAGCCGGGCATCGGCGAGGTCCCCGGGATCGCTCGTTTCCACCAGTTTCAGAGGCCGTTCCACTTCCAGAAGGTCGAAGAAGCCCAGTCCCACTGGGTCGGCCGCCGGACAGATCCGGCGAAACGTCGGCGCGGCGTGCTCGATCGTCCCGTCGGCGCGGACGACGATGTGCATCGGCAGAAGCCTGTCGAGCACGCCATGCGGCAGGGTGAACTCGGGGCCGGGGCTCATACCGTCTCGCCCCGCGAAAGCGCGAATTGCCGGCCTTCGGAATACTCTCCCTCGAGCAGTCGCACCGAAATCCGCTCGCCGCCCGGGCGCTCGCCCTGCCATTCGATGAGTGCGAGTGCGCCATAATCGTCGGCCATCGCCCGGAGCAGTCCCGCGAGAATGAGACCGAAACCGGCAAAATCGGAGCGGCAGATCACCACGAAGGCCTCTGGCGCGACCTCCGTCGTCTCGATATCCGGCAACCGCAGGTCGGGCACCGCCAGCCGGGCGCGCCCGGGCAATTCGTCCAGCGAGTTCATGAAATCGGCGAAATCGAGCCCGCCGAACCGCAGGAGGCGGCGCACGGGCTCGGTCGTGGGGTGCGAGACGAGATAGGTCCCCAGATCCTCCAGAAGAACCTCGCGCGGCTTGCCGAGCATGGAGACCGCAGCGTCGAGCACCGCCACGGTTTGGTTGGCATCATAGGTGAGCAGCGCCTCGAAACCCTCGGGTGCGAGCGCGGCCCGACGGGCGATTCGAGCCCATGTATCCAACCCGTAGGTTTCAGTCAGAAACCCCTGGAGACCCTTGTTGATCAGCCCATGCATGGCTCGCTCCGGAAACCGGCATGACCTTTAGGCGAGAGACATTAATCAAACCCGAAGCGCCGTCAGGGTGTCAGAAATCCGTCGGCGCCCCGCCCTCGGCCCTGCGCCGCCCGACGAACTCCGCGAGCGCCTCGACCCGGTCCTCCGCCATCACCGGCGCCTCGAACCCTGTCACGATCTCGCGGAAGAGACGGTGCGCGCGCTCGTGCGTCCACACCTCTCCCGACAGGGCCCAGCCTTCGTAGTTGCGCCAGTCCGAGAGGAACGGCTGGTAGAACGCATTCTCGAACCGGCTCTGGGTATGCTCGATCCCGAAGAAATGCCGGTCGCTCGCCGGCAGGGCGTTCACCTCGGCGATGGCGTCGATGGCGATGTCCTCGGGCCCCGTCGCGGTGAGCGCGGGGTCGCAATAGCGCTGGATCTGCTGGATGATTTCGCAATCCATGATGAACTTCTCGGGGCTGGCGATAAGCCCGCCCTCGAGCCAGCCGGCGGCATGGTAAACCATGTTCGTGCCCGACTGCACCGCCGACCAAAGCGACTGCGAGGTCTCCCACATCGCCTGCCCGTCGGGCACGTTCGCCGCGCAAGCCCCCGACGCGCGCAGGGGAAGCCCGTAGAACCGCGCCATCTGGCCCGTCATCTGCGTGGCGCGCATGTATTCCGGCGTGCCGAACGCCGGAGCGCCCGACTTCATGTCGACATTCGACGTGAACGTTCCCAGCGCGCAGGCGCAGCCCGGCGCGACCCATTGAAACAGCGCGATCGCCGCCAGCGCCTCGGCGACCGATTGCGCGACGGCGCCCGCCATCGTCACCGGTGCCATCGCGCCCGCAAGCGTGAAGGGCGTCACGATCACCGCCTGCCCCCGGCGAATGCAGCGCAGGCAACCGTCGATCATCGGCTGGTCGTGCTTCAGGGGCGAGGTCGAGTTGATGTTGGTGTACATCCTCGGCGTTTCGCGAAACCCCGCCTCGTCGAGGCCCCCGGCGATGCGCACCATCTCCATGACGTCCTCGACCCGCTCGGGGCCCAGGGAATAGGCGTGGGCCACCTTGTCGGTGAGCGTCAGCTTGTCGAACAGCACCTCGAGATGGCGCACCGCGGGGTGCACGTCGACCGGCTCCACCGGGTAGCCGCCGACGAAATGTATGCAGTTGAAGAAGTGACTGAGCTTCAGGAGATTGCGGCAATGCTCCCGCGTGCCGGGCACCTTTCCGGTCGCGAGGTCCCAGTAATTCGGCGGCGAGGAGACGTTGCCGAAAGCGATGTGGCGTCCGCCGATCGTCAGCGCCCGCTCGGGGTTGCGTGGGGTGATGGTGAAGCTGCCGGGCGCGCGGCCGACCATCTCCATCACGAAATCGCGGCCCATCCGCACGATCTCGCCCTCGACACGTGCGCCCGCCTGCCGGAACAGCGCCAGCGCCTCCTCGTTCAGGAAGGCGATGCCGATCTCCTCCAGAATGCGCATCGCGCCGTCGTGGATCGCGGCCACGCCCTCGGGGCCGAGCGGTTCGACCGGCGGGTCGGGCACAACCGGTGGCGACCATGGCATCTGCGCGATCGTCGCACCCCGCGTCCGGCGCGCGTTGCCCGCCCGTCCCCCGCCTCGCCGTCGCATCTTCGTTGACTGTTCGGTCATCGCAAGCCCTCCGCCGATGCCCGATGTTCTCACCGTCGCGGCGCGAGACTTGGCGCGATTGCGACAGAAAGTGTCGCGTTCGTTCAGAGGCGGGCGAGCCAGCCCGGCAAATGGCCGATGTCGGGCAGCACAGCGTCGGCCAGCGGCGCGAGCCGGGCCTCGGGCGTCATGCCGGTGAGCACGCCCACCGTCGCCATGCCGGCCGCGCGGCCGGCGCGCAGGTCGTGGCCGGTGTCGCCGACCATCACCACCGCTTCGGGGGCGATGCCCGTCGCCGCCGAGAAGGCCAGGAGCTGCCCCGGCTCCGGCTTCGCGCCGTGGCCCGAATCAGCCCCGGCGAGGAACACGACATGCCCCGCGACCCCGAAGGCTTCGAGATGCTCGCGCGCCGAGCCCTCGGTGTCGTTCGTCACCACGCCGAGCGCGTAGCCGAGACCCGCCAGCGCCTCGAAGAGCGGCGGCAGGTCCACCGCGGGCACCTGGCGGACCTCCGCACTGGCAACGGCAAAGCGCAGATCGAGCGCGTCGCGGGGAAGATGCGGCAGATGCGGCGCGAGAAGGTCGACGATCGCTCCCGAGGGCCCAGTCACCGCCGGGCTGTCGGCCTCGAACCCGTGGGTTTCCGCGTTATAGCCCAGCGCCAGCGCCAGCCGTGCCTCGAGCGCGGCGTCACCACCCGAGAGCTCGCCGAGCACATGCCGCGTGCCGGCCCCCCAGGTCGCCCGGAAGTCGGTCAGCGTGCCGTCCTTGTCGAAGATGATGGCGCGAATCATGGAGGGCGACATAGCGCCCGCGCGCGCCTCGGGGAAGCGTCAGCGTTTCGCCCGCCGCCAGCCCGCCGACCGCGCCTCGGCCTCGGAACAGAACCAGCGCTCGCCACGCGAGGGACTGATCCGCGTCACGCCGTAATGCTCCTGCCCCGGCAGGTGGTAGATCCGCCCCGAATTCGAGATGTTTCCCTTGATGACGCAGCCCTCCGGGGATGGGGACGCCGGGGCCGCCGGCGCGCGCTGGTTCGCGCGGAAGGCGGCGGGGTCGTCGTGCCGCCAGGCCCAGAGGCCCCGGCCGAGAAGCTCCGCCTCCTTCTCGAACTCGGGGTAATCCCTCAGCGTCTCGCCGGAATAGGTCCGCACCACGCCGTTTCTCAGAAGGGTCTCTCCGAGGTCGACGCCGCGCACGATGCAGGTCGCCAGTGTCCGCCCGTAGCGGTCGGGGCGGATCGCCTCGCACTCCGCCCGGCGGCCCTCCGCGAACCGGGCGAGCACCCGGCCCGACCATTCGCCGCAGCGCACCGCCGAGCCGTCCGCCTCCCAGCAAAGCTGGTCGCGCTCGGGCGCGTCGATCCCGAAAAGGCGCACGCGCTCGCCGCCGACGTCGATCGTGTCGCCGTCGATCACCCGCACGCGCCCGTCCGGCCCCGCCGTCGCCGCCAGGGGCGCCACGGCGAGGACGAGGGCCAGAACCCATCTCGTCACCCGTCTCACGAAGACGAGTCTGGGCGCGGCGGCCGCCGCGCTCAAGGCAATTCTTTCGAAAAGGTTAACCGCTCACGCGTCGGGGTCGGCGAGAACCGCGAAATCCACCATCACATGGGTCCGGTAGGCCTCCCGCTCGCAAAGCCTGTCGTAATACGCCTCCACCACCGGGCGCGGAGCGCGCGGCACGTCGATGGAGAACCAGCGGAAGAGAACGTGTCCGATGACCACGTCGGCGAGGGTGAATTCCCCGCCCAGCACGTATGGCCCGTCGCCGAGCTGCCCTTCCAGCACTCCCAGAAGCCCCTCGAATCGCCCGAGCGACGCCGCGAGCGCGGCCTCGTCGCGGCGGGCGGCCGCCGTGCGCACCCGCGCCCAGAAGATCGGCACGACGAACGCGGAGGCGAAACTCACCTTGCCCCATTCGGCCCACATGTCGACCGGCGCGCGGGCAGCGGGGTCGGCGGGCCAGAACGCCCCGCCGTCGCCGTAGGCGGCCGCGAGATAGCGCAGGATCGCGCAGCTTTCCCAGACGACGAGGTCGCCGTCCTTCAGCACGGGCACCAGCCCGTGGGGGCTCATCGCGCGGAACTCGGGCGTGTCGGTGCCGCCGTGCACGTGCCCGTAATCGAGCCGCTCGGGCGAAAGGCCCAGTTCGGCCGCTCCCCACATCACCGCCTGCACGTTCGACGATGTCGCGCGCCCGTAGATTGTCAGCATCTCCGCCCTTCCGATTGACGCGCCCGGCCCTTCCGATAGGCTTGCGCGCAATTCCCGCTGCCGCCGAGGCTACGTGCCATGGCCGGACAGCGTCAATCAACAGACCCGCAGGGAGAGACCCATGACCATCAGGACCACGACCGCAACCCTCGCCTTCATCGCGAGCGCCGGTATCGCCGCGGCCGATTGCGAGACCGTCGTCTTCTCCGACGTCGGCTGGACCGACATCACCGCCACCACGGCGGCGACCACCGTCATCCTCGAGGCGATCGGCTACGACACCGACATCAAGGTGCTTTCGGTGCCGGTGACCTACAGGTCGCTCGCCGAGGGCGACATCGACGTGTTCCTCGGCAACTGGATGCCGACGATGGAAGCCGACATCGCGCCTTACCGTGAAGCCGGCACCGTCGACACCGTCCGCGCCAACCTCGAAGGCGCGAAATACACGCTTGCCGTCAACGCCGCCGCCGCCGATCTCGGCATCGCCGATTTCTCCGACATCGCGACCCATGCCGAAGCGCTCGACAGCACGATCTACGGCATCGAACCCGGCAACGACGGCAACCGCCTGATCCAGGCGATGATCGACGACGACGCCTTCGGTCTCGGCGGTTTCGACGTCGCCGAAAGCTCCGAACAGGGCATGCTCGCCCAGGTCGAACGCTCCGACCGTCGCGACGAACCGGTGGTGTTTCTCGGCTGGGAACCCCACCCGATGAACGCCAATTTCGACATGAGCTACCTCACCGGCGGCGACGACTGGTTCGGCCCCGACCTCGGCGGGGCGACGGTCTACACCAACACCTCGGCGGGGTTCACGGAGCAATGCCCCAACCTCGGCACGTTCTTCGAGAACCTCGGGTTCAGCCTCGCTATGGAAAACGAGATCATGGCGTCGATCCTCGACGACGGGGAAGACCCGCGCGACGCGGCCATGGCCTGGCTCTCGGAGAACCCCGAAGTGGCGGTCGGCTGGGTCGAGGGCGTGACGACGAAGGATGGCGGCGATGCCGCGGAAGCCGTGCAGTCCGCGCTCGGAATGTGAGGATGCGCGTTCCTCGAGGGGACAAGGCGGGGGGCTTTCCGCCCCCCCTGTGCCTCCGGCGCATTCCCCCCCGGAGGTGTTTTTTCCAGGATGAAGCCCCGGAACCTCCGTGGACTGGCTGACCGAGAACAAGATTCCCGTGGGCGACGCGGCGGCGCGGGCCTTCGACTGGCTCGACGCCAACGGCGTCGTGGTCTTCGACTGGATCTCCGACCGGCTCGAGGCGATGATCGACGCGATCCTCTGGGTGCTGCAGACACCGCACCCGTTCGTCGTCATCGCCGCTTTCGGTGCGCTGGCCTGGGGGCTGCAGCGGCGCGTCGGGATCGTCGTTCTTGTGGTGCTCGGGTTTCTCTTCATCCTCAACCAGGGCTATTGGGAGGAGACGACCGAAAGTCTCACCCTTGTCCTGTCGGCCTGTGTGCTCTGCATGGGGGTCGGCGTGCCCATCGGCATCGCCGCAGCCCACCGGCCTCGGCTCTACGCCTGGATGCGCCCCGTCCTCGACCTCATGCAGACCCTGCCGACCTTCGTCTATCTCATTCCCGCGATCGTGTTCTTCGGCATCGGCATGGTGCCGGGTCTCATCGCCACGGTGATCTTCGTCCTGCCCGCCCCGATCCGGCTCACCCATCTCGGTGTCTCCTCGACGCCGCCCGCGTTGCTCGAGGCCGTCAAGAGCTTCGGCGCGACGCCCTGGCAGACCCTCGTGAAGGTCGAGCTTCCCTCGGCGTTTCCCCAGATCATGACCGGGCTCAACCAGACGATCATGCTGTCGCTGTCGATGGTCGTCATCGCAGCGCTCGTGGGGGCCGACGGGCTCGGCGTGCCGGTGGTGCGCGCGCTCAACCAGGTCAACACCTCGCTCGGCTTCGAGTCGGGCCTCGTGATCGTCGTGGTGGCCATCGTCCTCGACCGCATGCTGCGGAGGGACCGCGAGTGACCCCGGAAACCCACGAAGGCGGCTGCCATTGCGGTGCGGTGCGCTTCCGAGCCACGCTCCCCGAGGGCCTCGCCTCGGCCCGCCGGTGCAACTGCTCGTTCTGCGCGATGCGCGGCGCGGTCGCGGTGACCGCGCGCGCCGACGGGTTCGAGCTGCGCGAAGGTGCGGGCAATCTTACCCTCTATCGCTTCGGCACCGGCGCAGCGCGGCATCACTTCTGCTCCATCTGCGGCATCCACACCCACCACCAGCGCCGCTCGAACCCCGCCGAACTCGGCGTCAACCTCGCCTGCCTCGACGGTCTCTCGCCGTTCGACCTGCCCGAGGTGCCCGTCCTCGACGGCGCGCACCATCCATCCGACGGCGGCCCGGGCGGCGCCATCGGCCACCTCCAGTTCACGCCGGAGACGCGATGACCCCCGCCGTGCGCTTCGACGCCGTCTCGATCGTCTTCGGCAGCCACCCCGCCCGGGCCCTGCCGGCGATGGACGAGGGCCGCGACCGCGCCGCAGTGCAGGAGGCCACCGGCCAGATCCTCGGCGTGCACGATTGCTCGCTCGATGTCGCCGATGGCGAGATCCTCGTGCTCATGGGCCTCTCGGGTTCGGGCAAGTCGACGCTCCTGCGCGCCGTCAACGGGCTCAACCCGGTCACCCGGGGTGATGTCCTCGTCGCCGCCGGCGGCGAGATGGTCTCGGTGCCGCACGCCGACGCGAAGACCCTCCGCGACCTGCGCCAGAGCCGCGTGGCGATGGTGTTCCAGCAATTCGGCCTCCTGCCCTGGCGCAGCGTCCGCGACAACGTCGCCCTCGGCCTCGAACTCGCCGGCATGTCCCGGAGCGGGCGCATCTCGCGGGTCGACGACGAGCTCGCCCTCGTCGGGCTTTCGGACCGCGCCGAGGCGCTCGTCGGCGAACTCTCGGGCGGCATGCAGCAGCGCGTGGGCCTGGCCCGCGCCTTCGCCACCCGCGCGCCCATTCTCCTGATGGACGAGCCCTTCTCCGCCCTCGACCCGCTGATCCGGACCCGGCTGCAGGACGACCTTCTCGCGGTTCAGAAAAAGCTCGGCCGGACGATCATCTTCGTCAGCCACGACCTCGACGAGGCGTTCAAGCTCGGCGACCGGATCGCGATCATGGAAGGCGGCCGGATCGTCCAGTGCGGCACCCCGCGTGACATCTACACCGCCCCCGCGAATCCCTATGTCGCGGACTTCGTGGCCCACATGAATCCCCTCGGCGTGCTCTGCGCGGCGGACGTGATGGAGCCGGCCACCGGCACGCCCGCGCTGACGGTGCCCCACGACACCACGATCGACGAGGTGATGGCGAAGGTCGAGGACACCAACAGCCCCGTCGGCGTCGTCGAGAACGGCGTTCTCGTCGGTCAGGTCACCCCCGACACGGTTCTTAAACGCCTGCTCGCCTCGAAGGCCGCCACACGTACGTAGACGGCGCTCCGGCCCGTCAGGCGCCCCGGGTCTCCGGCGCTTTCTCGCCGAACCCGCTTTGCCGGACCGATTCCCGGGCACGCGTCAGCCCTTCAGCGCCTCCACCGGCGGCGTCACCCTCCGCGCCAGCACATGCTCGCGCCAGGCGATGAAGCTCACCGCCATCACGATCATCGTGCCGCCCCCGATCACCCAGATGTCGAGCGCCTCGGCGAAGATCACCCAGCCCCCGAGCGCCGCCCAGAGAAGCTGGAGAAACGTCACCGGCTGGGTCACCGACACCGGCGCCTCCCGGAACGCGAGCGTCATGAAGTAATGCCCCGCGGTGGCGAGAATGGCCACGAAGAACAGGATGCCAAGCTCTGCCCAGGTCGGCCAGACCCAGCCCGGCAGTGCGAAGGGAAAAAGCCCCACGGTGGTCACCAGGGACAACATCACTACCACGAGTTCGGGGCTCGCCTCCCGTGTCAGCCGCTTGGCGAGAATGTAGGAGACACCTAGCGCCAGCGCGCCGCCCAGCATGGCGAAATGCGCCGGCTCCAGTTCGCGGATGCCGGGGCGCAGGATGACGAGCGCGCCGAGAAGTGCCGTGATCACAGCCGCGATACGCCGCAGCGCCAGCCGTTCGCCGAGAAACAGCGCCGCCCCGAGGGTGACATAGACGGGCGCGAGGTAGTTGAGCGCCGTGACCTCCGCGACCGGCAGCCGCGCGATGGCGTAGAACCAAAGGATGACGGCGACCGAATGGGCCGCGCCGCGAACCGCGAAGAGACGAAAGAGCCGACCGTCCATCGGGATCCAGAGCCTGCGCAGCACCGGCAGCAGCAACGGCAAACCGAGCGCATAGCGCAGAAAGCCCACCTCGGCGGATGGCATCCGGGTGCCCACAAGCTTCACGAGCACGGTCATCGTCACGAAGGAAAGCCCCGAGGCGAGCATCCACAGGATGCCGGCGAGCGGGCGGTTGCGCTCGATCATGGCCCTACCCCGTGCCACCCTCCGCGCGCCCCGGCAAGCCTCATCCGTTCGTGGCGAGGCCGGCGGCGAGGGCCAGCATCACGATACCGACGACACCGTCGAGCATCCGCCAGGCCCGCGGCGTCCGGAAAATCGGCGCGAGCCCGCCCGCGGCATAGCCGAGGGAGAAGAAGAAGACGAAGCTCGCGGAGACGGCGCCCGCCCCGAAGAGGAGGCGCTCTCCGTTCCAGGCGGTCGCGAGCGAGCCGATGAGAACGAGGGTGTCGAGATAGACATGCGGGTTGAGCCAGGTGAAGGCGAGGCACGTGAGCACCGCCTTGCCAAGGCTTCCGGTCGTCTGGCCCTCTTCCGGCATCGCATGCCCGCCGCGCCAGGCCGACCGCAGCGACATCAGCCCGTAGACGGTGAGAAAGGCGACCCCGCCCCAGAGAAACACGGGCTTCACCCACGGCGCCGCCTCGGCGACCGCCGCGAACCCGGCCACGCCGGCGGCGATGAGCAGGGCATCGGAGACCGCGCAGGTCAGGCAGACCGCGAAGACATGGCTTCCCCGGAGCCCCTGGCGCAGCACGAACGCATTCTGTGCCCCGATCGCGAGGATCAGGCTGAAACCGACGGTGAAACCGGAGAGATAAGCGGCCATGGTGGTCGCCGAAATGGCGGAATTGAAGACCCGCCGCAAGCGTCCGCTCCGTCCCGGGCCCGGCCTGTCCGCGAGCGTCCCCCGAGCCGGCCCGGCCCGGAACCCTTCGCCGCGAG
>CAZPPH010000060.1:0-16825 GCA_964588375.1 uncultured Rhodobacterales bacterium
CTGCGCGGCGTCGTCGGCGCCTCGCCCGCGCGGCTCCTGCCCGCCTCGGCCCTCGGCGGGGCCGCGATGATCCTCGCCGCCGATGTCGCGGTGCGCCTCGTCCTGCCCGAGCGCGACCTGAAGCTCGGCGTGGTCACGGCCCTTGTCGGCGCGCCGCTCTTTCTGCACCTCATATGGCAGATGCGGAGGACCGGACCGTGACGCTTCTCGCGCTCGAAAACCTCGACGTGGCGCTGGGCGACCGCCCGGTGCTCTCCGGCGTGACGCTCACCATCGGACCCGGCGAGGTGGTCGGCCTCGTCGGACCGAACGGAGCGGGAAAGACGACGCTCATGCGCGCCGCTCTCGGCCTCATCCCGGCGCGCGGCCGCTCCTCGCTGGCCGAACTCCCGCCCGCCGACCGGGCGAAGACGGCCGCGTTTCTCCCGCAGGCGCGGGAGATCGCCTGGCCGATGAGTGTCGAGCGGGTCGTGGCACTCGGCCGCCTGCCGCACCTGCCTCCCGGCGCGCGGCCGGGCGGGGCGGATGCCGAAGCGGTCGACCGCGCGCTCAATGCGATGGGTCTTGCCGAGGCACGCGACCGCGTTGCGACACGGCTCTCGGGAGGCGAGCAGGCGCGCGTGCTCCTCGCCCGCTGCCTCGCGCAGGACGCGCCGCTTCTTCTCGCCGACGAACCGGTGAGCGGGCTCGACCCCGCGCACCAGATCTCGACGATGGAGCGGTTCCGCGCCCTCGCCGCCGAGGGCCGGGGCATTCTCGCCTCGCTCCACGATCTCGCTCTCGCCTACCGCTGGTGCGACCGGATCGTGCTTCTCGATGCCGGGCGCCGCATCGCCGACGGCCCGCCCGGAACGGTCCTCGCCCCCGGCAACCTCCGCGCGGTGTTCGGGATCGAGGCGCGGCTCGTCGACACCGGCGACGGGCAGGGACTGCATGTGCTGGGCCTCGCCTCGTGAAGCCCGGCCCCGATATCCTCGCGGCCTTCGGCCTCGCCCTCGGCGCCCATGCCGCCCTCGGCCTCGTCCTCGCGGCGCCGGACGGTCGCGCCGGGGCCGAGGGCGCGCAGGCGCGGGCCGTCGCCGCCCTCGCCCCCGCCGAGGCGACAGCGCTGATGGCGGCCTGGAGCACGCCGCCGCCCGTCGGGATGGCGGCCACCGCGCCGCCCCGACCGGCCACGTCCGGCGAGTCCTCGCCGTCGCGCCCGGCGGCGGCGTCTGACGGCCCGCCACGGCACACCGCGGCCGCCTTGCCGGTTCCCGCGCCACCCGCCGCGCCACCGGCGCCCGCGAGCCGCCTTCCGCTGCCCGTCGCGCTGGCCGACAGCACCCCCCCGCCGGCGCCGGCCCCGCGGCTTTCATTGGAGCGGCCACAGCATGTCGCCGGAGCCTTTTCCGGAGGTCCTGCCCGGCCGGCGATGTCGGAACCTCCGGTCCCGCCCCCCGCCGATGCGCGACCGGTGGCTCACGCTCCGCCCCGGCCCCAGGCTGCCGAGCGGCCCTCCGAAACCACCACGAGGCCCCGGCCCAGACCGGAACATCAGGCGGCGAGCGCGGATGTGACGCCGACACCGGCCGGCGCAAAGCAGACCGCCCGGGACGCGCGCGCGGCCTCTCCGGCCCGGGGAACCGGAGGACAGGGCACCGAGACCGCCGAAACCCGCCGCCTCAAGGCGGCCTGGGCAGGCGCCATCGGGGCGCGCATCGCCCGCGCCCAACGCCACCCCGGCGCCGGGCATGGCTCGGGCCGGGTGCGCGTGACCCTCGTTGTCGCGCGCGACGGACGTCTCGCCGAGGTGCGGGTTGCGGCCTCCTCGGGTTCCGAAGGACTTGACCTTGCCGCGATTGCAGCGGTGCGCCGCGCCGCGCCCTTTCCTCAAGCGCCGGGGGCACTGCCCGACGAGTGGGTCAGGTTCGGCCAATGGGTCGCGTTCCGCTGACCGGCACGCGGGGCGGCGCAGAAGGCACAGCCGCGCGGCGAGACCCGCGCAGCGCAATTGATGCCGATCAAGTCCCGTGGCACGGGGATATGCGATGGTCATGCCGAAACGGAGACCGACCATGCGCCTTGCTCTCATAGCCCTCATGCTTGCCGCCCCCGCCGCGGGCGCCGATGAAATCGGCTCACCCGCCCGGGGCGAAACCCTCGCCCGCGAGGTCTGTGCTGCCTGCCACGCCGTCGCGCGCGGCGAAGTCTCGCCCGACCCCGACGCCACGGCCTTC
Source organism: uncultured Rhodobacterales bacterium (assembly GCA_964588375.1). Lineage (GTDB taxonomy): Bacteria > Pseudomonadota > Alphaproteobacteria > Rhodobacterales > Rhodobacteraceae > JASJAR01. The sequence goes on from CAZPPH010000060.1 coordinate 2,220, forward strand.
GCCGATATCGCCGACCTCGTCTCCACCACCCGCCAGTCGCTCTTCGTGTTTCTCAACACGACCCATCCGACGATGCCCAACCTCATCCTCGAACGCGAGGAAAGCGACGACCTCATCGCCTACATCCTGTCGCTCAGGGAGAACTGAGCCAGGGGCTAGACAAGCCGCGCGTTCGGCCCAAGTCTCGGCCCATGAGCGTGAATATCCAGGCGATGCCCGCGGGCCGGGCGCTCGAGGCCCTCCGCGCGGGCTGGACGGCGCAGGCGGCCGGCGCGCTGACGGTTTCGTGGATGCTTCACGGCCGCCCGGGCGTCGGCAAGACCGAGATCGTGGAAAAGCTCGCCGGCGAGATCGGCGCCCGGCTTTTCGATCTGCGGCTGACCACGATCGAACCCCAGGACCTCCGCGGCCTGCCCTATTACGACCACGCCACCGGCAAGACGGTCTGGTACCGCCCCGAGGACCTGCCCGACGACCCCGGCACGCCGTCGATCCTGTTTCTCGACGAGCTGACCGCCGCGCCCCCGACCCTGCAACCCGTGGTCTACGGTCTCCTGCAGGAGCGCCGCGTGGGCCGACACCGGCTGCCGGCGTCGGTCCTGATCGTCGCCGCCGGCAATGCCGTCGAGGACGGGGCGGTGGCTTACGACCTCGGCACCGCGCTGTCGGACCGGCTGGTGCATCTCCGCATCGAGACGGATGCGACCGACTGGCTCGAAAACGTGGCCCTTGCGCGCGGGCTCGACCCGGCGGTGACCGCCTTCATCCGCACCCGGCCCGACCTTCTGGAAACGACCGAAGCCGCGCTCAACCGCGGCGAAAGCGTCTTCGCGACACCGCGCTCCTGGGTGAGGGTCAGCGAGATCATGGGCGCGGTGCCCGACCGGCGCCTCCGCGCGGCGATGATCGAGGGCACGCTCGGCGCGGCGGTGGCCGCCGAGTTCCAGATCGTCGCCGACGACATCGCAGCGAACCTCGCCATCGACGACCTGATCGCGGCGCCGAAATCCCGGCGCGTCGCGCTCTACCCGGCGTCGCTCCATGGCCTCCATGCGCTCGTCTACGCCCTCGCCGCGCGCCTCGACCGCGAGACCGTGCGCCCGGCCGTCGAGATCCTCGCCGGCATTCCGGAGCTTGCCGGGGCGCGCCCCGAACCGGTCTTCGCCGGGCTGCCCCTGAGCGAACTCACAACCCACGGCTTCGAGGTGCTCATTCGCCGGGGGCTCGACCTCGGGCTCGGCGAGGCGATGCTCGAAGTGCCGGAAATGTCCGAGCACATGGGCCGGCGCGAGGCCGAGGGCGCCGCGTGAGCGCCGCCCACAGCCGGCGCGCGGGCCCGGCGCTCAGGGCGCTCGCCGAGGCGGATCCGGCCCTCGCCGCGCTCTCGCTCTGGTGCCGGCACCGCGACGGGCCGGGACCGGTGGCGCGCACATCGGGGGAGACCATCACCTACGGGCCGGGTTTCACGGCACTTTCACGCCCCGAGCAGGTCGGGCTCGCCGCCCACCATGTCCTCCACGTCGCCTTCCGGCATTCCGCCCGCGCCCGGGCCATGGCCGCGCGCCACGGCCCCGGCTTTCAGGCGGACCTCTTCAACATCGCCGCCGATGCCATCGTCAACGACACGGTCCTGCTCGCGGGCTACGTCCTGCCGCACCCGCGCGTCACCCTCACGCGACTTCTCGCGGAGGCGCTCGACGCCGAGGCGGGTGCGGAGGGCGCGATCGCGGCCTGGGATGTCGAGCGGCTCTACCACCGGCTGACGGGCGGCGGGACGGGCGGGGGAACCCGCGCCGCAGAGGCCGCCCGCAAGCTCGCCCGCGCCGCGGATTGCGGGGAGGACCTCGACCCGGCGGGCACCGGCGCGGGCGACGAAACCGACGCCGCCTCGGACTGGCAGGGCCGTCTTGCCCGCGCGCTGGCCGAGGGCCGCGCCGCAGGCCGCGGACTCGGCCGACTGACCGGCCGCCTTGGCGACCTGCCCCGCACCGACACGCCCTGGGAACGGCTGTTGAGAGGTGCTGTCACCCGCGCGGTCACGAGCGATGCCCTGCCGCAGCCCTTCCGGCCCTCGCGCCGCTGGCTGGCGATGGATGCCGCCGCGAGGGCGTCGGGCGCACCGACCCCGGGTTTCGTGGCAGCCACGGGGCGGCCCCGGCTTCGGGCGCGGATCGCGGTGCTGCTCGACACGTCGGGCTCGGTGCCGCGCCCCCTGCGCGACCGTTTCGCCGGCGAAGTCGCGGGGATTGCCGGTCGCACCGGGGCCGAGGTGCATCTCATCGTTTTCGATACCGAGGTCCGCGAGGCGCGCACGCTTCCGGGCCATGATACGGCCCGGAGCTTGCGCGATCTCGACTGGCCCGAGGGCGGCGGAACCGATTTCGCTCCGGCGCTGGCGGCGGCCCGGGACGCGCGGCCGTCGATCATCGTCGTCCTGACCGATCTCGAGGCCGACCCCGGAAAGCCGCCCGGCCGGACGCCCGTCATCTGGGCCACGCCCCGGTCCGTCGCCACCGCTCCATCCTGGGGCCGCGTGATCGCCCTCGACCGCTAGGCCGGGGCGGGTGCCGCACCGCCCTTCGCTGCGGAGCTCGCGGCAAGGGCCGCAAGCCGCGCATGGGCGCTGATGGTCGACGGATCGAGAGCGAAGCGGCGGATCTGCAAGCCGTCCGCGAGATTCGCCCGGTGCAGCGCCGCCTCGGTTTCGCGATCACCGAAGAGCGCGTGTTCCAGCGCCGCCCGCTCGGCCCGGTCGAGGTCGAGAAACCGCACCCGGTCGGTCTCGTGAAGCACCGACACGAGCGTGAGCGGTGGCACCCGCGCATAGGCTGATTGCTCGATGACGAGGTGGAGCGTGCCCGCACCGAGGTCACGCGCCGCCCCGAGGCGGGACAGAGCCCCTTCGGCGGCCACGCGCAGGCCGTCGAGCACTCTGCCCGCCTCGTCCTCGGAGATGAGCGCGCGACGCTTCTTCGGGTCGGAGATCGACAGCACGTAGCGCTCGAAAAGCCAGATCGTGAGAAACATCAGCAGCGGCGCCTCGGCGATCGGAAACGCGAGTTCGGGCCAGACGAAGAGCGCGATCACGAAAGGCGACAGCGCGACGGAATAGCGCGCGAGCGGATGTTCCAGGACGGCGCGCCAGAACACGACCCGCCATGGACCGGCGCGCGGCAGGACGAGCACGCCGAGCGACAGGACCCGACGCGGCACGTTTTTCGTCGACAAGAGCGAGGAGTTGAGGATGCCACCGCGGGTGAGGAACATGATCACGAGAGGAGAGCTAGACGCGCGCGGCTTCCGGGCAACCCCACCGGTGGCCCAAAAATGCCACAGGTCGCGGTCAAGTTGTGTGGTCGATGCTTTCGCGGATGGGCCGACGAGCACCGGGACGTTAACCTAACGTAACCGCAGTGTTGCAGGCGGGTCGCGAGAGTGCAGTGGTTTCGCCTCGCCCGGAGGTGTCCGGCGCAAGGTCATGAGTTCCTCCCTGACTGGACGGCCGCGCTTAGGCGCGGCCATTTTTTTCGTCAGGCAGGTACCGGCTCGATCAAGCCGGACCCATGGGCGCGGTTCGAGTTCACCGCCGGATCGACGCGGTAGGCTTCCAGAAGATCATCGGGCGCAGGCCGCATCAGCCTTGCGGCCCCTTTGCCCGCCTCGCCGAGCCAGAGCGGCCAGTCCGCGGGCTCGACGATCACAGGCATCCGGTGATGGATCTCCGACATCGGCCCGTTCGCCGCACAGGTCACGATGGCGCAGGTCGAAAGCGACGTCTCCCCGCGCTCCCAATCCTGCCAGACCCCGGCGAAGGCGATCACCTCCCCCGCCCTGTGGCGGATGTGCCAGGGCAGTCTCCTGCCCTCGGCGTCCTTCGTCCATTCGTAGAATCCGCTCGCCGGCACGAGACACCGCCGCTCCCGGGCCGCCGCACGGAAGGCCGGTTTCTCGGCGATGGTCTCGGCGCGGGCGTTGATCAGGAGCGGGCCGTCGCTTTCGGCTTTCGCCCAGTGTGGGATGAACCCCCAGCGCAGCGCCCGGAGCCGCCGGCGGCCGTCCTCCAGCGTGACCGCGTGAATCCGGTTCGTCGGACAGATGTTGAAGTTCGGCACGTCCGGCAGGTCGTTCGCCGGCACCGCCTCGAAAATCCCGGCGAGCGCGTCGGAGGGATGGGTGAGCGTGAAACGGCCGCACATCAGTTCGCCGCTTCCCGGGCGATGCGAAAGCGCTCCAGCGCCTCGGGGCGCCAGACATCCGAGCGGCGGTAATACTCCTCGAACACCGGAATCCCGTCACCGAGGTCGAGCCAGGGCAGCTTCGTCGAGGTGTAGATGTGAACGTCCGGCGGCAGCGCGGCGGGCGCATCGAGCGTGCCGACCCGGACGAAGCGGAAGATCGGCGCGCCGAAGACGCCCCAGAGGTCGGTTCCGCAAACCGCGCAGCGCACGAGGCGAAACGGCGCGCCGGACGGGGCCGGCACCTCGATCTCCCCGGGCATTCCGGCGAGAAGCTCGACCCGGTCGTTCTCGATCCAGGCATTGAGCGCGAAGGCGGTTCCCGACAAACCCTGGCACCAGGTGCAATGGCAGCAATGAACGACGAGCGGCGTGTCGGTGAGCCTGAAGCGGACAGCGCCGCAGGTGCAGCCGCCTTCCATGGCGTCCTCCCGGAAAGTGTCGCCCCGCCGGCGGACCGGCGGGGCGGAAGGGTCACTCGACGATGGTGATGCGCCCATCGAGATAGGGCTCGACCGGTCCGATCTCGGCGAAGTACTCTGCAACCACGTCGGCGAGGTCGGGGCCGAAGTCGTAGGCGTTCTCGGCGTCGACGAACATCTCGTAACCGTCGCCGCCCCGACGCAGGAAGTCGTTTGCGGCGACGCCGTACATCTTGTCCATCTCCAGCGGCACGAACTCGCCGTTCTCCTCGACCATGATGTCGCTGATCCGGTTGCCGAACTCGTTCGACGGCGTGATCGTGTACTTCATGCCGGCGGTCTGGGCGAAGCGGCCCGTCGCGTCGGGGTCATCGTACTGCAGCACGGCGTTCTCGAGTGCTTCCTTCACGGCGCTGCCGGGGATGTAGAAGGTCGACAGGAGGTTCTGGAACGGCAGCACCGTCAGCACCTCGCCCTTGGTGATCTCGCCCGCGTCGATCGAGGCGCGGATGCCGCCGCCGTTCTGGAACACGATCTGGATGCCCTGGTCGCGGGTCCGGTCGAGAATCGCGTCGGCGATGAGGTTGCCCATCTCGCATTCCATCGCCCGGCAGAAGCTCCGGTCGCCTTCGATCGGGGCCGTTGCCTCGGCGACGACCTCCTGGCGGACCTCGTCGAGGGGCTGCGCAAGCTCGGCGAGCCGCGCCTTCACCGCTTCGTCCTCGGCGACCGACGCGTCCAGAAGCACCGGCTGGCCGGACACCTCGGTCACGTTGCCGTCGTCGTCGAAGGTCAGTTCCACCTCGCCGAGATACTTGCCGTAGGCGAAGGCGGTCACGATCGGCACGCCGTTGGTCATCGTCGGGTAGGGTCCGGCGGCACCTTCCATGTCACCGAGAAGCGTGTTCGAATGGCCACCGACGATGAGGTCGAGCCCTTCGGTGTTGATCGCGATGACGAGGTCGGTCTGGTAGCCCGAGTGGCTCAGGAGGATGATCTTGTCGACGCCCTCTTCCTCCAGCGCGTCGATTTCCGCCTGGATCGCGGGCGAGGGATCGGTGAAGACGATGTTCGGCCCGGGCGAGGACAACTCGTCGTTGTTGACCGGGGTCACGCCGATCAGCCCGATCCGCTCGCCGGCCTTCTCGATCACCGCAGATTTCTGGATGTTGTCCCGGAGCGCCGGCTCGCCGGTGAGGTCGGCGTTCGACATCAGCACCGGGAACTCCACCTGCTCCACGAAGGAAACGAGGCCCTCGGGGCCGTTGTTGAACTCGTGGTTGCCCACAGCCATCGCGTCGTAGCCGGCCTCGTTCATCATCTCCGCCTGCACGTCGCCGGCGTAGAACTGGAAGAACAGGGTGCCCTGGAACTGGTCGCCGGCATCGACGAGCAGCCAGTTGTCGTGCCGCGCCTTGGCCTCCTCGATGGCCGTGACCACGCGGGCCATGCCGCCGAAGCACTCGCCCGCGGCGTTGTCCTCGGGCGAACAGGACGAGTTGAACCGGCTGATCGGCTCGAAGCGGTCGTGGAAGTCGTTGGTGTGCAGCACGGTGATCTTGTATTCCGCCGCCGCTGCGGTGGCCATGAGCGCGGCGGAGGCCGCGGTCAGGAGCAATCTTGCGAACATGAGGTAACCCCCCGGGGTTGATGTTGTGTCTTTCGAGCTTGGCGCGTCGGCCCGGCGGTGTAAATGCCCGCCGGTCATTGCGGGCGCATGACACCGGCCGCCCGGGCGGGATGGCGAGATTGCCCGAGGACGTTCGGGGCCGCGGCTTGACGCTGGCCCCGCGCCGGTCCATCCCCGCATCCATGCTGGTCTACAAGGTCTTCCGCGCTGAGGAATTCGCCGCCTACAAGATCGAGGGCGTCTCCGCCGGTGCGGCGGTCGACCTCGCCGACGGCTACATTCATCTCTCCACCGCCGAGCAGGCGCCCGAGACGCTCGCGAAACACTTCGCCGGCGAGACCGGCCTCGTGATGGTGGCCCTCGACACCGAGACCCTCGGCCCCGATCTCGTCTGGGAGCCCTCGCGGGGCGGCGCGCTCTTTCCCCATCTCTACAGGCCGCTCCGCGCCGACGACATGGTCTGGGCCGCGCCGATCCCGCTCCAGGGCGGTCATCACCTCATACCCGCCGCACCGGTATGAGCCTCGCCGAGCGCGCCGGGCTCGCCCTTCTCCACCGGCTCGACCCCGAGCGCGCGCACGATCTGTCTCTGAAGGCGCTGCGCACCGGGCTCCTGCCGCTCCCCGGGCCGGTCACCTCGCCGCGGCTGCGCACGACGCTCGCGGGCCTCGACCTCGCCAACCCGGTGGGCCTCGCGGCGGGCTACGACAAGAACGCCACCGCCCTCGGCCCCCTCATGCGCGCCGGCTTCGGTTTTCTCGAAGTCGGCGCGGCGACCCCCCGGGCCCAGCCCGGCAACCCGCGCCCGCGCCTCTTCCGCCTCGCCGCGGACCGCGCGGTCATCAACCGCTTCGGCTTCAACAACGACGGGGCCGAGGCCATTGCCGCCCGCCTCGCCTCCCGGCCCCCCGGCATCCCCGTCGGCCTCAACCTCGGCGCCAACAAGGACAGCGCCGACCGCGCGGCGGATTTCGCCTCGGTCCTCCGCACCGCCGGACCGGTGGCGGATTTCGTCACCGTCAACGTCTCCTCGCCCAACACCGAGCGGCTCCGCGACCTTCAGGGCACCGAGGCGCTCGCCGCCCTCCTCGCCGGCGTGCTCGCGGCCCGCGCCGAGGCCGGCCTCGCCGTTCCCGTGTTCCTCAAGGTCGCCCCCGACCTCTCGCCGGGCGAGATCGACGAGATCGCGTCGGTGATCCGCGAAACCGGCATCGACGGTCTGATCGCCACCAACACCACGCTCTCGCGGAACGGCCTTGCTTCCCCCGCCGCGCGCGAGGCCGGCGGGCTCTCGGGCGCCCCGCTCTTCGACCGCTCCACCCGCGTGCTCGCCCGCTTCTCCGCCGCCCTCGGTCCCGACATGCCCATCATCGGCGTCGGTGGCATCGCTTCGGCGGCGGACGCCTATGCCAAGGTCCGCGCCGGCGCCACGGCCGTCCAGCTTTACACGGGCATGGTCTATGAAGGCCTCTCGCTCATCCCGCGCATCGCCCGTGGCCTCGACGCGCTCCTCGAACGCGACGGCGTCGCCCGCGTGGCCGACGCGGTCGGCCGCGACCGCGACCGCTGGCTCTGAGACGGTCCGCCCGGCCTTCATCTTGGCGAAAATACCTCCGCCGGAGGCAGCCGACCTCGCGGTCAGGACCTCAGGCGGCCGCCTCGCGCGGCCCTTCGGCATCCGCCTCGAGCGCGGGATACTTCAGCCCCAGCGTCACCCCCCGGGCGACGAAGGACAGAAGCAGCGCCACCCAGAGCCCGTGGTTGCCGATGAGCGGCACCAGTGTCAGCGCCGCGGCGACGTAGACCGCGAGGGCCACGGCCATCATGTTGCGCATCTCCCGCGTCCGCGTGGCGCCGATGAAGATGCCGTCGAGCATCCAGGCCGCCCAGCCGAGGACCGGGGCCGCCACCATCCAGACGAGGTAGACCCGGGCCTCGGCGCGAACGTTCTCGGCCGTGGTCAGAAGGTCGATGATCGCACCGCCGAAGACCGCGAAAGCGACCGCGAGGGCGATGACGGTGCCGCCGCCCCAGGCCGAGGTCAGCACCGCCGCGCGTCGCAGACGCGCCCGGTTCCGCGCGCCGAAGGCCGAGCCGACGAGCGCCTCGGCGGCGAAGGCGAAGCCGTCGAGCGCGAAGGCGGTGAACATCAGGAACTGCAGAAGCACCTGGTTGACCGCCAGCTTCACGTCGCCGAGCGAGGTGCCGTAGAACATGAACGACACGAAGATCGTCTCGAGCATGAGCGTGCGCAGGAGGATGTCGGTATTGACCTGCGCCATGCGCAGGAGCCGCAGACGGTCGAAGACCCGGGGCCAGTCGCGCCAGCCCGGCCGGGCCAGCGCATCGCGGCAGAGCCAGAGACCGAGCGCGAAGCCGCTCCATTCGGCGATGAACGTCGCCAGCGCCACGCCCTCGACGCCCCAGCCGAGCCCGAGGACGAACCAGGCCGAAAGCCCCATGTTCACCCCGTTGGTCCAGACCTGCATCGCGAGCACGCCCCGGGTGCGCTCGTGGGCGATGAGCCAGCCGGTGATCCCGTAGACCCCGATGGCCGCCGGCGCGGAGAGAATGCGCACCTCCATGTAGGCGCGCGCCAGCGCCTCGACCTCCGCACTGCCCCGGGCGATCCAGAAGACGGCGGCGAAGAACGGGACCTGCAGAAGCGCCAGCACCAGCCCGCCCGCGAGGCCGATCATCAGCGCGCGGGACAGAAGCGCGTCGGCCTCGGCGCGGCTCGCCGCCCCGAGCGCCTGGCTCGTCAGGCCCACCGTGCCCATCCTGAGAAAGCCGAAGATCCAGTAGACCGAGGTCAGCACCAGCGACCCGAGGCCCACCGCGCCGATCGGTGCTGCCTCGCCGAGTTGTCCGATCACCCCGGTATCGACGATCCCGACGAGGGGCACAGTGGCGTTCGACAAGACGATCGGCACCGCGATGGCCAGAACGCGGCGGTTGGTGATCGGCCCGCGAACCTCCGGCTCAATCATCCGGCAGCGTCGGGTCGGGCGGCATCAGGAAATGCCCCGTGGCCTGGGCGAAGGGGCGGGCGCGGTTGTCCTGCCAGGCCTCGACATGGACACTGGCGTAGCGCCGGCCCGACCGGTTCACCCGGGCCCGCGCATAGGCGTCGCGCGGCAGGCCCGTGCGCAGGAAATCCGTCGTCAGGTCGATGGTCTTCGGCAGCCGCGGCAGCCGCCCGGCCCCGAGGTCGGCTATCGAGAGCCGGCCGCTCTCGATCTCGTCCCAGAGCCCCGACCAGGCAAGCTCGACGATCGAGGCGATCTCGAGAAACGCGGCCGTCGCCCCGCCGTGAAGCGCCGGCAGCAAGGGGTTGCCGACGAGCCGGTCGTCGAAGGGGAGGATCGCGGTCAGCTCGTCGCCCCGCCGGTCGAAGCACACCCCGAGCCTCTGCGCGTAGGGCATTGCCCCGACGAGCGCGGCAAGGGCCGCATCGCGCCGCTCCTTGACCACCTGCACCGGATCGGGCCGCCCGCGCGCCATCAGCCCGGCTCGCGCCGCTTGAACGTGAAGGCGGCCGCCGCCGTCGCGACGGGCGTCGCCGCGTCGCCGTCGACCGCCTCGGCCCGGACGAAGGCCACGTTCCGGGTGACGTGGTAGCAGGTCGCCCGCGCGACCAGCGGCTCGCCGGGACGGGCCGCGCGCATGTAGTCGATGCGGAGGTTGAGCGTCGCGGTGTCGCCGCCGTTCTCGGGGTGGCTCATCACCGCCGCGCCGCAGGTCGTGTCGATCAGCGCCGAGACCGCGCCGCCGTGGATCACGCCCGTCGAGGGGTCGCCGACGAGCCCCTCGTCCCAGGGCATCGACAGCGCGGCGGTGCCGTCCCCGACCGAGACCAGCGCCATCCCGAGGTCCCGCGAATGGGGCAGCGCGGCGAGAAACGCCTCCGCGATCTCTTCTTTCGGCATGCGGCTCAAGGGGCGGCCCTGTCTTTCGGTCCCGTTCACGTGCCGCCGGTCTACACCCGCCGCCCGCGCCCCTGCCAGAGACAATTCTCGCCGATTGATCAGGGGCCGGCTTGCGCCTAGTTTCCCTTCATGCAGAGCGAACGGCTCACGTTCAAGGAGATGTGCGCGCGCTTCGGCGTGACCCCGCGGACCCTGCGCTACTACGAATACATCGAACTCCTGTCGCCCGACCGCGAGGGGCGCGCGCGCTTCTACGGGCCGACCGAAATCGCGCGCATGACGCTCATTCTCCGCGGTCGCCGCTTCGGGTTTTCGCTCGAGGAAATCCGCCAGTGGCTCCTGATCTACGAGGAGAAGGGCAGCGAGGCGCAGATGGAGGAATGGGTCCGCCTCGCGGACCGGCAATTGCAGGCGCTCGCCGAACAGAGAGACGAGATCGACCGGACGATCGACGACCTGCAGAGCCTCCGCGACAACGTCGCCGGCACCCTGAAATAGCCAGGACCGGAAATGACGCCACGTCCCGTTCACGTGCACGTCAATCCGTCTTGCGTTCGGGTCGGCCCGCCGTCACCTCTTGCCTGAGCCAGAAACCGGACATGCGATCCATGACCGAAGCATCGATGACAATCCGCGAGATGTGCGAGGCCTACGACGTCACGCCGCGCACCCTTCGCTTCTACGAGGCCAAGGAGCTTCTCGCGCCGGTCCGCGAAGGCCAGCGCCGTCTCTACACCCGTCGCGAACGCGCGCGCCTGAAGCTCATCCTGCGCGGCCGCCGCTTCGGCTTTTCGCTCGAGGAAATCCGCCAGCTCCTCGACCTCTACGACATCGACGACAAGGGCGAGGCTCAGCTCCGCGCCGTCTACGAGGCCGCGAGCGCGCGGCATGCCGACATGGTCGCCCAGCGCGACGAGCTGACCCGGGCCATCGCCGAGCTCGAGGACCAGCTCGCCTGGGGAAGGTCGGTGCTCGAGCGTCTGAACCAGAGTGACAAAGCGGCCGAGTAGCCACGAAGGATCGAAACCATGCCCACCTATTCAGCGCCGGTCAGAGACATCCAGTTCGTCCTCCACGATCTCCTCGGCATCTCGGACAGCGCCGTGCCTGGATACGACGAGATGGACCGGGAGACGACAGGGGCGATCCTCGAAGAGGCCGGCAGGCTCGCGGGAGACGTCCTTCAGCCCCTGAACGCCATCGGCGATGCGCAGGGCTGCCGGCTCGAGAACGGCGTGGTCCGCACCCCCGACGGGTTCCCCGAAGCCTACGCCGCGCTCCGCGAGGGCGGCTGGCTGTCGCTCGACGCAGACCCGGCCCACGGTGGTCAGGGCATGCCTTACGTCCTCGAAACCGCCGCCGGCGAGATCTTCGCGAGCGCCAACATCTCGATGGCGATCTACAAGGGGCTGACCCATGGCGCGGTCTCCGCTCTTTCGGCCCACGGCTCCGACGAACAGAAGGCGACCTACCTGCCGAAGATGATCGAGGGGGCCTGGTCGGGCACGATGAACCTCACCGAGCCCCAGTGCGGCACCGACCTCGGGCTGATCCGCACGAAGGCGGTGCCGGACGACGACGGCTCCTACGTCATCACCGGCCAGAAGATCTGGATTTCCGGCGGTGAACAGGACCTCACCGAGAACATCATCCACCTCGTCCTCGCGAAACTGCCCGGCGCGCCGGACACGACGAAAGGCATTTCGCTCTTCGTCGTGCCGAAGTTCCTCGTCAATGACGACGGCAGCCTCGGGATGCGCAACGCGGTGAGCTGCGGCGGGCTCGAGAAGAAGATGGGCATCCACGGCAACGCCACCTGCGTGATGAACTACGACGGGGCCAGGGGCTGGCTCGTCGGTGAGCCGAACAAGGGCATGCGGGCGATGTTCACGATGATGAACGAAGCCCGCCTCGCGGTCGCGGTGCAGGGCCTGGCTCTGGGAGAAGTCGCCTACCAGAACGCCGTCGGCTTCGCGCGCGACCGGCTTCAGGGCCGCGACGTCACCGGGCCCGCGGCCCCCGACAAGCCCGCCGATCCGATCATCGTGCATCCCGACGTGCGCCGGAACCTGATGGACCAGAAGTCTGTCGTCGAGGGCGCGCGCGCCTTCGCGCTCTGGGGCGCCATGCTCATCGACCGCGCGCACCGGACGGGCGACGCGGAAGCCGAGGCGCTGGTGTCGCTCCTCATCCCGGTGCTGAAGGGCTTTCTCACCGACAAGGGGTTCGAGACGACCGTGCTCGCCCAGCAGACCCTCGGCGGCTCCGGCTTCACCCGCGAATGGGGGCTCGAACAATTCGTCCGCGACGCCCGCATCGCGATGATCTACGAGGGCACCAACGGCATCCAGTCGCTCGACCTCGTCGGCCGCAAGCTCGGCCTCGATGGCGGCAAGACCGTGATGGGCTTCTTCGAGATGGTGAAGGAATTCATCAGGGAGAACGAGGAAGACGAGGACCTCAGGCGCGATTTCCTCGACCCCCTGAAGGCCGCTTCGAAGGACCTCCAGGCGGCAACGATGTACTTCATGGCCGAGGGCATGAAGACCCCCCTGAACGCGCTCTCGGGAAGCTACGACTTCATGCACCTCTTCGGCCATGTCTGCCTCGGCCTCGTCTGGGCGCGCATGGCGAAGGCGGCGAAGGTCGCGCTCGCCTCCGGCAACGGTGATCCGGCCTTCCACGAGGCGAAACTCGCCACGGGCCGCTATTACATGGCCCGCCAGCTTCCCGCGACGGCGTTGCATCTTGCCCGGATCCGCTCGGGGGCCGCGCCGGTCATGACCCTCGACGCGGCGAGCTTCTGATGCCCAAGCGCCTCCGCCTCACCCGCCGCGTCAACATCGCCATGACCGAGGACGGCTTCCGCCGCCTGCGCCGCTTCGCCGCCGAGGCCGGGCTCGACGAGGGCGAGGCGCTGTCGTTTCTCTTCGAGCATTTCGACAGCGTCACCGACGAGGACAGGCTCACGCATCGCCTGCGGCTGTTCAACGCCGAGCTCGAGGACCGGAAACGCTGATGGAGCGCGTGGTATGAGAGACCGGAGCCACAGGTATTTTTGCCAAGATGAAGCAGGAGCGGCGCGCTCCCGGCCTCCGAGGCAAGGCTCCACCCCGCGCCCGAATGTCATCCCGTTCCGGCGCGCGGGGCTTCACCTTGGGCGGTCATCGGCTCCTCAGCCTGTACCGCGCGCCGACCTTGGGACGGGCATGGTTAATGGAGCCTCAACCGGCGCCTTCATCTTGGCCGAAATACCTCGCGGGGGCGTGGGGGTGTGAAACCCCCACTCCGACCCTAGCCACAGGAGCGACCCCATGACCGATGCCTACATCTACGATGCCGTCCGCAGCCCCCGGGGCAAGGGCCGCAAGGACGGCAGCCTGCACGAGGTCACCTCCGTCCGGCTCTCGGCGGAGATGCTCGACGCGATCGCGGCGCGCAACGGGCTCGAGGGCGATGCGGTGGAAGACGTGATCTGGGGCAACGCGACACAGGTCGGCGAGCAGGGTGGCTGTCTCGCGCGTTCGGCGGTCCTCGCTTCACGGCTCGACGAGCGCATCCCCGGGCTATCGATCAACCGCTTCTGCGCGTCCGGCATGGAAGCGGTGAATCTTGCGGCCAACCAGATCCGCGGTGGCGCGGGCGAGGCCTATATCGCCGGCGGCGTGGAATGCATGTCGCGCGTGCCGATGGGCTCGGACGGGGCCGCCATCGCCGTCGACCCGACCCTCGCGATGGACAGCTATTTCGTGCCGCAGGGCATTTCCGCCGACATCATCGCCACGGAATACGGCATTTCGCGCGATGACGCCGACGCCTTCGCCGTGGAAAGCCAGGCGCGTGCGAAGCGGGCCTGGGACGAGGGGCGGTTCGCCCGCTCGATCGTCGAGGTGAAGGACCGCAACGGCCTGCCCATTCTCGACCATGACGAGTTCATGCGGCCGGGCACCGACATGCAGTCCCTGGGCGCCCTGAAACCCGCCTTCAGGGACATGGGCGAGACGATGCCGGGCTTCGACAAGGTCGCCTTGATGAAATACCCCCATCTCGAGCGGATCGAGCACATCCACCATGCCGGCAACTCAAGCGGGATCGTCGACGGTGCCGCCGCGGTGCTCGTCGGCTCGAAGGCGTTCGGCGAGGCGCATGGCCTCAAGCCCCGCGCCCGCATACGAGCGACCGCCAAGGTCGGCACCGACCCCACGATCATGCTCACCGGCCCGGTGCCGGCGACCGAGAAGATCCTCCGCGACGCCGGCATGTCGATTTCCGACATCGAGCTCTTCGAGGTGAACGAGGCCTTCTCGTCGGTGGTGCTCCGCTTCATGCAGGCCTTCGGCGTCGATCACGGAAAGCTCAACGTGAACGGCGGCGCCATCGCCATGGGCCA
>CAZPPH010000061.1:0-16742 GCA_964588375.1 uncultured Rhodobacterales bacterium
CCATCGCCCTGAGCTGAGACGCCGACCGAACGCATTTCCCGGAGCGCTGGCCTTCGTTGCGGAGCGTCTCCAGAATGCGGCGGCGGAAAACCGGACGAAAGCGAGAGACAATGCAGCTGAAGATCGTGGTGGTCGGAGCAGGGCTCGTCGGGCTCTGCACCGCCCTGTCGCTGCAGGAGCGCGGACACGAGGTCGTGCTCGCCGAGAAGGACGAACCCCTTGGCAAGGCGTCTCGGTGGAACGCTGGGGTTCTGGCCACGTCCTCGCTCTGGCCGATGATCGGCCCGGGCCTGCCACGCCAGGCCGTCGGCCTCGCGCTCGGGAGATTTCCCGGTTTCCGGCTCAACCCCGCCAGCCTTGGCGCGGCGCTGCCCTTCACGCTTCGCGCGCTCGCCGCTTCACGCCGCCGGGGGTTCGAGGAGCGTGTCGCTGCGCTCGACAGGCTCATTTCACTGTCCAGGCGGCGCCACGAAGCGCTTATGACAGAAAGCGGCTCCGCCGCGCTGCGCACGGACAACGGGTGGCTCCATCTCTACGAGAGCTCAGCCGCCCTCGAGGCTGCGTGGCCGCAGATCGACGCATTCACCCGCAACGACGTAAGCTTCGAAATCCTCGGGCGCGACGAACTCGCAGATCTCGAACCGCATCTCGCGCCGCGTTTCGAGCGCGCGGTGCTGCTCAACGGCAGCGCCTGGGTCCGGGAACCTTCCGAGCTCGGAGCGGCCTATCTCGCCCTGTTCCGCGCCCGGGGCGGGCACGTCCGCCGATGCGAGGTCACCGGCGTGGAGCCGGGTGCGGCGACCCTCGGCCTCGCAGACGGAGAGCGACTTCAGGCCGATCGGCTGGTCCTTGCCGCCGGCCCCTGGACAGGTGCGCTTCTCGCCCGCGCCGGACTTCGACTTCCGATGATCGGCGAACGCGGCTATGTCCGTCGCGTTGTTCCGGAGGGCAATGCAGGCCTCAACCGGCCGGTCTTCGACACCGCGGGAGGGATCGTCCTCGCACCGCGGCCCGACGGCATCCAGATCTCGTCGGGTACGGAGCTCTGCGGCATCGACGCGCCACGAAGGACGGTGCAGGCGCAGGCCGCCCTCGACCGTGCACGACTCCTCCTGCCGCTTCGCGAACAGATCGGCGAGGTTCATGCGGCCGAGCGCCCGACCCTGCCCGATGACCTGCCGGCGATCGGCCCCCTCAGGGCCGCTCCCCATGTCTGGCTCGCCACCGGACACCAGCATATCGGATTTTCGACCTCAGCCGGGACCGGCGAACTGATAGCGGACGGTCTCGGCGGCGAACGCCTGCCTGACTGGGCGGCGGAGTTTTCCCCGGCACGGTTCGGTCTCTGAGCGTCAGAGTAACGAGAGACCGCCATCCACGCGCAGGGTCTGGCCGGTGATATGCCCCGCGTCGCGCGACAGCAGAAACGCGACGGCCGCTGCAATGTCCTCGGGCTCGGCGATCCGGCCCGACGGGGTGGCCTGAGCGGCCGCCTCCCAGGCCGCCGGGGGCAGCGCGGCGTGGCCGCCGACCTTTCGGGTGTAGCCGGGCGCCACGCAATTCACCGTGCATCCCGAGGGAGCGAGCTGGAAGGCCAGCGTGCGGGCGAGCGCCTCGAGCGCGGCCTTCGAGGCGGCAGTGACGGGAAAGATCGTGCCGTTCACGCCGATGTCGTTGGTCACGAAGCTCGACATCGCCACCACCCGGCCCCAGCCGGAACCTTCGAGATCGTCCTTGGCGGCAGTCACGAGCTCGACGAACGGCAGGGTGTTGATGTCGATCGCCTGCCCGATCTCGTCGCGGCCGAAGTCCCCGAAGCGCGACTTGAGGGCGCGGCCCGCGTTGCACACGATCTGGTCGACACGCCCGAACCTCTCGCGGGTCTCTGCCACGAGTTTCGCCGCGGCGCCGGGGCGGGAAAGATCGGCAAGCCGCGTCACGACATCGGCTCCCGCCGAGCGGGCGGCCTCGGCCGTCGCCTCGAGTCCGTCCGAGTTGCCGCGCGTCGTCAGAAACAGGCCGGTGCCGGCGTCTGCGAGCCTGATCGCGGTGGCAGCGCCGATGCCGCTCGCGGCACCGGTGACGAGTACGACTCTCTCCACGTTATTCAGCCGCGAGTGCGATGTCGGTGCGGTAGCCGTAGCGGCTGTCGAGGCCGAGTTCGCGCACGATTTCGAGACCGCGCTGGAGGTGTTCGCCGGCAAGTCCCGTGAGCGGCCGGCGCAGTGGCCCCGCGGGCAGCCCGACCGCGCGCATGAGGCTCTTCACTGGTACGGGGTTGACCGCGGAATACGCGAAATGGAGCATCGGCAGGTTCTGAAGATACGCTTCGCGGAACCTCAGCGCCTGCGCGCCGTCCTCGCCCCAGGGGGTCGAGATCAGGGCCATCTCGCGGGGGATGATATTGCCTGTCATGTTCGCCGTGCCGTGTCCGCCCAGCGCCATCGTCGGCACGACGAGGCCGAGGTTCGGAGAGCAGCAGCACATCACGGCGACGGGTGCTTTGGCGGCGCAGACCTGCCCGACCTGCCCGACCCGGCTCGTGCTTTCCTTCAGCACCGCGACATTGGGGTGCGCGGTCAGTTCCAGCATCGCCTCGACTCCGAGGTCGGTCTTCACCCGGGGCGGGTTGTTATAGATGCCGATGGGAATGGGCGAAGCGTCGGCCACGTCGAGAAAGTAGCGCAGGATATCGGCCTCGGGCGCGCAGATGTAGCTCGGCGCGGCGACGACCGCACCGTCAGCCCCCTCGGCGGCGGCCTGTTCGACATAGGCTATGGTCGCCTCGGTGGTCGGGCCGGTGCAGCCGTACCAGTGCTGCATCCCGCCCTTCTTGTGCTTCATCGTCTCGCGGACCGTCGCGTGGCGCTCCTCGGGCGAGAGCATGGTGACCTCGCCCGAAGACCCCATGATGAGCACCGCCGACGTGCCCGCCTCGCGCTGGAAATCGAGCAGGGTGGCGAAACCCGGGTAGTCGATGCTGTAATCGTCGTTCATCGGGGTGATCAGCGCCACGAAGCTGCCTGTCACGGCCGGGGTGAAATCGCTCATGTCTGTCTCTCCCTTCGGGTTCAGTGCCGGTTCCAGCAAGCGGCGTAATGCCCCTCGGCCTTCAGTTCGAGCGGTGGCGCAACCTCGCGGCACTGGGAGGTTACGAGCGGGCATCTTCCCTGAAAGCGGCAGCCCTGCGGCGGGCTCATCGGGTTGGGCACCTCGCCCTGGTAGACGATGCGCTTGCGCTTGCGTTCCGCCACAGGGTCGGGCACCGGCACCGCCGACAGAAGCGCCTCGGTGTAGGGATGCTTGGGGTCTTCGTAGATCGTCGCGGCGGGCCCGACTTCCACGAGGCAACCGGCATACATGATCGCGATGCGGTCGGAGATGTGCTGCACGACCGAGAGGTCGTGCGCGATGAAGAGGTAGGTCAGTCCCAGTTCGGCCTGAAGGTCCTGCAACAGATTGACCACCTGCGCGCGGACACTCACGTCCAGCGCCGAGACGGGCTCGTCGGCGACGATGAAATTGGGCCTCAGCGCGAGCGCGCGGGCGATGACGATGCGCTGGCGCTGACCGCCCGAGAACGCGTGCGGGTAGCGGTCGAGCGTATCGGTCGGCAGACCGACGAGGTCGAGAAGCTGCGCCACCTGCTCGGCGGCCTCGCTGCGGTTTCGCACGAGGCCGTGCACCACCAGCGGCTCGGCGACGAGGTCGAGAACACGCATCCGCGGATTGAGGCTCGCGTAAGGGTCCTGGAATATGAGTTGCATGTGCCGGCGCAGGGTGCGCAGGGCCTGACCCGAGGTCTCGGTGATATCCGCGCCCTCGAAGCGGATGCGCCCCGAATGCACCGGCACCCGGCGCAGGATCGCGCGCCCGAGCGTCGTCTTGCCCGACCCGCTTTCCCCGACGAGGCCCAGGGTCTCGCCCGGCGCGATCGTAAGGCTCACATCCTCCACGGCGTGGACCTGCAGGGCATGTTGGCCCCAGAACCCCGCTCGGCCGCCGGGAAAGCGGACGGTCAGCCCCTCGATCTCCACCAGCGGCGCGGCGGTCCGCGCGACGGGGGCGATGGCTTCACTCAGCGCCATAGGCGACCCTCCGTGCCTCGGCCTCTGCGGCCCATGGGCCGGTGAACGGAAAATGGCAGGCCGCCCGCCGTCCGGGGCCGACCGTCGCCATGGCGGGGTCGCGGCCGCATTGATGCTGCGCCGCCGGACATCGAGGCGCGAACGCACATCCCGCTGGCGGGAAGGCGAGATCGGGGGGCCGGCCGTCGATGGCGATCATCCGCTCGGCGGCTCCGTCAAGCCGCGGGGTCGAGCGCAGCAGTCCCATCGTGTAAGGATGCGCGGGCTGGGCGAAGAGATCCTCCGCCGCCCCGGTCTCGACGATCTGGCCACCGTACATGACCGACACGCGCCGGCAGAGGCCCGCGACCACGCCGAGGTCGTGCGTGATCATGATGATCGACAGGCCGAGCTTTGCCTGCAGGTCTTCCAGAAGTTCGAGGATCTGCGCCTGGATGGTCACGTCGAGCGCCGTCGTGGGTTCGTCGGCGATGAGCATTTCCGGCTCGCAGGCGAGCGCCATGGCGATCATCACCCGCTGACGCATTCCGCCCGACATCTCGAACGGATACTGATCGAGCCGTTTATCGGGGGCGTTGATCCCCACGAGATCGAGCAGTTCGCAGGCCCGGACCCGGGCGGCGCGTTTCGACATTCCCATATGCCGACGCAGCACCTCGACGATTTGCGCGCCGCAGGTGAAGAGGGGATTCAGCGAGGTCATCGCGTCCTGGAAGATCATCGAGATTTCGCGGCCGCGCACCTCGCGCGCATAGGCACGGCCGGCTTCGCCGAGAAGCGACCGGCCCTTCCAGCGGATGTCGCCTCCGACGATCTCGCCGGGGACATGGACGAGGCCCATCGCGGCCTGACTTGTCACGCTCTTGCCCGAGCCGCTTTCCCCGACGAGGCCGAGCGTCTCGCCCTTGCCGACGCTGAGCGACACCGCCCTGACGGCCTGAACGACGCCGCGACGGGTCGTGAAGTGCACGCTGAGATCTTCGATTTCGAGAAGCGGGGTCGCTGTCATTCGGCGGGCGCGGGCGCGGTGGCCTCGCTCTCCTTGGGGGTCTTGCGGCGGCGCTGACGGGCGGCCACCGCGCGGGCAAAGCGCTTCTCGCGCTCCTGTGGGTCAGACGAGACCCGAGCCCAGGACGCCACGAGGTTGATCGCGAGCACGGTGATCGCGATGGCGAGGCCGGGCAGCGTCACGAGCCACCAAGCGATATAAAGATAGTCCTTCCCGTTGGCCACATCGAGACCCCAGGACGTCGCCGGCGGCTGAATGCCGAGACCGAGAAAGCTGAGCGCCGCTTCGGCCAGCACGATCCGGGCGAACTCGAGGATGCCCAGGGTCAGGAGCGGCGAGACGAGATTCGGCAGGATATGCCGCATGATGACCCGCACGAAGTTCATGCCGACCATCTCGGCCGCGTCGACATAGGGCAGTTGCCGCACTGACAGCACTATGCCCCGGGTCATCCGCGCGTAGACCATCCAGCCGTTGAGAGCGAGAACGACGATGACCGTGGTCATGGAAGGGCCGATCACGGCGAGAATGACGAGCGCGAGCAGGAGACCGGGAAAGGCGATGAGCGTATCGACGATGCGCATGCAGACAGCGTCTGTGCGCCCGCCGAAATACCCCGAGATCATTCCGAAGGCGACGCCGAAGCCGCCCGCAAGAGCAACGACCGAAACCCCGACGATGAGCGAGATGCGGCTGCCGTGGATGATCCGGCTCAGCATGTCGCGGCCGAGATGGTCGGTGCCGAGGAGATGCTCCCAAGTCCCGCCGTCCTGCCAGACCGGCGGCTTCAGGCGGTCGATGAGCGACTGCGCGGCGGGGTCGTAGGGGGAGAGCAGCGGCGCGAAGATCGCCATCAGCACGAGAAGCACGAGAATCGCCAGCCCGAAGAAAGCCGGCTTGTCGGCCCAGAGTTCGCCCAAGAGCATCGCGTTCCGGCCGGCATTCCGGCCGGGCGTGGTGGCGAGAACCGCTGCATCGGCGGACCCGACGCCGTTGCCGGCCGCGGCGGGATCGGAATGATTGTCGGTCACGTCGGTCACGACCTCACTCCAGCTTGATGCGCGGGTCGATCGCCTTGTAGGCGAGATCGACGACGAGGTTGAAGGCGACCACCATCAGGGCGATCACGAAAACGATGGCCTGCAGGAGAACGAGGTCCTGCCGCTCGATGGCCTGAAGGGTGACGAGACCGAGGCCCGGCCAGGCGAAGACCGTCTCGACGACGACCGTGTAGCCCGACAGGATCCGGATGAATTCCCACGAGACGAGCGTCAGCACCGGCACTGCGGCATTGCGCAACGCGTGGACCCCGACGATCCGGAAGCTCGACAGGCCCTTGGCCTCGGTGGTCTTGATGTACTGCGCGTTCAATTCGTCGATCATCTGCGAGCGCACGACCATGATGATTCGCGTCATCGCCGGCAGGGCCAGCGTCACGGCGGGCAGGATGAGATGCGAAAAGCTGCCGCTGCCACCGGTGGGCAGCAGGCCGAGCGTGACCGAGAAGAACACGATCAGAAGAAGCCCCAGCCAGAACTGCGGCAGCGAGAGGGCGACGAGGCTCAGGATCACCGTGATCCGGTCGATGATTCCGCCCGGGCTCAGTGCGGCGACGATCCCGAGGGGAATAGCGACCACCGTGGCAAGGAAGATCGAGGCGAAGACGAGAAGCAGGGTCAGAGGCATTCGTTCGAAGACGATCTCGAGCGCGGGGCGGTCGAGCCAGAGAGAATTGCCGAAGTCGAACCGCAGGAGATCGAGCACATAATTGCCGAACTGCACGAGGATCGGACGATCGAGGCCAAGCTGACGCTCGAAGGCCGCACGCTGGTCGGGCGTGGCCTCCAGCGGCAGCATCATGGCAACGGGGTCGCCGATCATGCGGGTGACGACGAAGACGACGATCACCACCCCGAGGATGACGATCAGCCCGTCGATCGTCCGCTTTATCGCAAGACGCCCCATGTGTGGCGGTCCTTCATGCTCGATTTGTGTTGCGAGGCATGCCGTCGTGTCGGCTGTGCCTCGGGATCGGTGCGGGGCCGGTCACTCCGGCCCCGCACCATGAGCTTACTCGACCGACATCGTTTTCACGAGGAGCTTTGCATCGACCCTCGGCTCCCAGTTCAGGCGGTCGGAGGTGCCGTAGATGTCGTTGATGTTCAGCAGGAACGTGAAGTAGGCGCCCTCGAAGGCCGTGTTCAGCACGTCGTGGTAGAGCGCTTCACGGGCGGCCTGGTCGGTTTCCGTGCGGGCCTGAACGATCATCGCCGCCATTTCCGCGTCGTTGTTCGACGCGCCGACACCGTCGAGGTGATAGTACCCCGACAGCGGCCGGTCGGCATCGAGAAGCTCGTTCGAGGAAACCACGAAGATCGCGTCGGCCCGGGTCTCGGGGTCGAAGAGCCGGTTGAGGTACTCGCCGAACTCGAAGATCCGCACGTTCGGCGTCACACCGATCTCTTCCCAGTAGGCGGCGACCACCTCGATGATCTCACGGTCCTTGAGCCAGCGGCCCGCGGTGCCGACAAGTTCGATTTCCACGCCCTCGGCGCCGGCTTCCGCAATGAGTTCGCGCGCCCGCTCGGGGTCGTAGCCATAGCCCTCGATCTCGGGATTGAAGCCAAAGAAGCTGGGCGCCATCAACTGACCCTGCGCGACGTCGGCGTAGCCCGCGAAGAGCGCCTGTGCGAGCGCCTCCTTGTCGACGGCGAGGTTCAGCGCCTGACGGACACGTACGTCGGCGGTCGGACCGTCATCGACGTCGAGAATGATGATCGGAAGTTCCAGACCGCTCACCGCAACGGCGTTCGGCACACTGTCGACGAACTCGGGCAGAAGGTTGGTGATGAGGTCGGTCTCGCCCGACAGAAGACTCGACAGCCGGGTGCCGAACTCGCCGATGAAGCGGAACTCGGCCTCCTGGATCTCGGGCGCGTCGCCCCAGTAGTCGGGGTTCGCGACGAGGTCGATCGAAGTGCCGCGGTTCCAAGCGTCCAGCATATAGGGCCCGGTCCCCACCGGGTTAGAGGCGAAGTCCTCGCTCTGGCTCGCTTCGGGCGGCACCATCTTCATCCAGTAGAGCCGCGAGGGGAGAATCGGGTCCGGCCCCTCGGTCATGATGTGCACCGTGTCCTCGTCCACGACTTCGGCTCCGGTGATCGAGGCGAAGAACGAGGCCTGTTCGGAATTGAACTCGGGGTCGATGATTCGGTTCACCGAATAGGCCACGGCTTCGGCATCGAGCGCTTCACCGTTGGTGAAGCTGATCCCTGACCGGATGTCGACTTCCCAGGTGGTGTCGTTCACCTGCTCCGGCTCGTCGGCCGCGAGAAGCGGCGAAAGGCCGCCTTGAGCGTCGCGCTGCATCAGCGTTTCATAGATATTGTCGGTGATTGCGCGCTCGCCGCCATCATCGCGCAGCTGCGGATCGAGCGTCGTCGGCTCGGACCCTATCGCGATCGAGACCGATTGCGCCCATGCAGGCGCCGAGATGCCGAGAGCGGCAGTAACGGCAACGGCGGTGAATGTCTGCTTTATAAGCATCTGGCGATGCCCCCCTGTTTTCAAGCTTTGGTCGCGGGCGCGGGCAATGCCCGCTGCGACCGGAAAAGACTGGTATACCGAAGCGGAAGCTGTCAAGCGCCCCCTTTCGAAATCGTTCGCGAAAAGGGTATCCGCCGACAGCGGCACGGGAGCCGCGCGTCATGTCATTGCCGGCAGAAATTTCTTCTTGTTTATAACGATCTGGAGGCGTTCCAGAGGTTTTGCGGGAGCCTGTGGGCAAGCTCGCATGGCAGTGTCCGGTCGCTGTCGCACTTCGCGGGTCTGCAACCTGATGGACAGCGTGCCGGTGAGAAAGTATACAATTTCGACTTCTTGATCGCCGGTGCAGAGCCAGTTCGCACGGTACCATTGATTGATATGCGACGCGGGCGTGAAAGGACGCGGGACTCTGCGATGACCGAGCTTCTTGCGCCCTTCATGGTCGTTGACTGGACCGTTTTCACCGTCGCCTTTCTTGTCATCATACTCGCCGCGATCGCGCAGGGCTCGATCGGTGTCGGTTTCGGAATCGTCTCCGCTCCGATCCTCGCGATCATCGACCCGAGTCTCGTTCCGGGCCCGCTTCTCGTTCTCGCGGTCACGACCTCTGCGATCGTGGCGGTGCGCGACCGGCGCGATTTCCGGTTGGGGAACCTCGCCTATGCGCTGGCGGGAAGACTTCCGGCGTCGCTCCTCGGCGGTCTCACGGCGAGCCTGCTTTCGCCGCGCATGTTCCTTCTGGTCTTCGGCAGCCTGATCCTGATCGCCGTGCTTCTGAGCCTGAGCGGGCTCCGCTTCGCGCCGACGAAGCGGAGCCTCTTCGGCGCCGGGGTGGCTTCGGGCTACATGGGCACGATCACTTCCGTGGGCACACCGCCGATGGCGATTGTCTACCAGCACTCCCCGGGTGCGGAAGTGCGCGCCAACATGTCCGCCTTTCTGGTGGTCGGCGGACTTGCCTCGATCCTGTCGCTGGCGCTCTTCGGGGCCTTCGACTGGGGCGATCTGACGATCAGCCTCAAGCTGTTGCCCGCCCTCCTGATCGGCGCCTGGCTTTCGAAACCGCTCAGCCGTTACATGGACGCCGGCTGGATGCGTCCGGCCATGCTCGTGCTCTGTGCCGCCGCCTCGGCCCTCTTGCTCATCCGCGCGCTATCGGGCGACACAGGGGCGGCGGATGCCGCCCTCGCCTGGGCCGCTGCTACTGCCGCCTGAATTCTGAAGGAGACCGAATGATGTCCGACCGCTCCGACGCTCCCGTCGCCCTCGTCACCGCATCCGGTAAGGGAATGGGGGCCGCCGTCGCCCGCAAGCTTGCGGCGGAGGGCTACAAGCTGGGCACCCTTTCGCCTTCGGGCGGAGCCGAGGCGCTGGCCGAGGAACTCGGCGGGTTCGGTGTGACCGGGTCGCTTACCGAGATTTCAGACACCGACGCGCTGATCGACGGCGCGCTGTCGCGCTGGGGCCGGATCGACGCGCTGGTCATCAACGCCGGGCATCCGCCCAAGGGAACGCTTCTGGAACTCACCGACGACGAATGGATCAAGGCCTACGAGCTGATGTTTCTCTCGGCGGTGCGGATGCTGCGCAAGGTGGTGCCGGTCATGCGCGAGGCGGGCCGGGGCTCCGTGGTGGTGATGTCGTCTTTCGCCGCGCTCGAACCAGACGATACCTTCGCCACCTCCGCCGTCGTCCGCGCGGGCCTTCTCGGTTACATCAAGATGCTCGCCGATCAGGAAGCCCCGCACGGCATCCGAATGAACACGATGGTTCCGGGCTTCATCGACAGCCTGCCCGAGAAACCCGGCCGCCGCGAGCGCATTCCCATGGGCCGCTACGGCACAGTCGACGAGGTGGCAGACGCGGTCGCGTTCCTCTGCTCGGACGCGGCAAGCTACCTGACCGGCAACGTGTTGAAACTCGACGGCGGGATGATCCGCGCCGCCTGAGCGGCCTCACTTCTTGCGATCTTCCAGCGGCACCCAGCTCACTTTCACCGGTCCGGTGATAGTGGTCTGGCAGGCGAGGCGGTGCCCCTCGGCGGCCTCGTCTGCGCTGATGTGCTTGCCTTCCTTCTTCGTGGGGGGCTTCGTGTTCTCGAGCCCCTCCTCGATGAAGCATCGGCAGGTACCGCAGATCCCGCCGCAGCACTTGAAGGGAATGCCGCCCTCCGCACGCATCGAGCCCCGCAGCAGGATCGAGCCCACGGGAATCTGTGCCGTCTTGCCGCCGTTGGTGACGAAGGTGACCTCGACGGTTTCGACCGGTTCGTCGTCGTAATCCATCCCGAACAGTCCCGCGCTATGACTTGATATCGGCGGCGACCAGAACCTCATGGCTGCCGGCCAGCCTGTCAGCAAGCGCCTGAAGCGCGGCCAGCCCTGCCGCTGTGTCCTGCTCGCCATTGCCGCCCGAAAGTCCGACCCCGCCGATCACCTCGCCATCGACGACGACCGGAAAGCCGCCCACGAAGACCGTGAACCTGCCCTCGAAGGAAAGCTGGATGCCGAACGCCTCGTTGCCCGGCAGCGCCGGCCCGTTGGGCGGGGTGTTGAAGAGATGCGTCGAGCGCTTGTGGCCGGCCGCGGTGAAGGCCTTGTTCCACGCGATCTGGGGTCCGGTCACACGGGCGCCGTCCATCCGCTCGAGCGCCAGCGGGTAGCCGCCGTCGTCGCAGATGCAGATCGTCTCGAGCACCCCGATCTCGGCGGATTTGGCCTTGGCGGCCTCCAGCATCGCGCGGGCGTCGTCGAGTTCCAGCTTGAGGGCGGTTTTCATCGGTCTCTCCCTGTGAGCACGGCCTCAGCGGCCGAGATAGACGGTCTTGATCTGGGTGAAGAAGTCGAGCCCCGCGCGCCCGCTCTCGCGGAAGGTCGCGGTCGAGGAGGCCTTGACCCCTCCGAACGGCGCGTTGACGAGGTTGCCGGTCGTGGTGCGGTTCACCTTGACCGTCCCTGCCTCGATATCCGCCGGGAAGCGCTGGATGTAGTCGAAGTTTTTCGTCGCGATGGCTGCCGACAGCCCGTATTGAACGCCGTTGGCCACCTCGATCGCTTCGTCGTAGGAGCCGATCGCGATGAGCGCGAGGACGGGCCCGAAGATTTCTTCCTGCGCGATGACGGCATCGGGCGCCACATCGGCAAACACCGTCGGAGCGACATACCAGCCCTTGTCATAGTCCCCGCCGGTGAGTTGCCCGCCGCCGCAGACAAGCCGCGCCTCGCCCTTGCCGGTCTCGATGTAGCCCATCACCGAGCGCAGTTGTTTCTCCGACGCGAGCGGCCCGAGCTTCGCTGCCGGGTCGGTGCCCGCGCCGACCACGAGCTTCTCCGTCGCTGCCTTCAGACGCGCCTCGAAGTCCTCCATCACGTCGCGGTGCACGAGCACCCGCGAGGTTCCGGTGCAGGCCTGCCCCGTCAGCGAGAAGCCACCGCCGATGGCGAGCTTCACCGCTTCGTCGAGGTCGGCGTCCTCCATCACGATGAGAGGGTTCTTGCCGCCGAGTTCCATCTGGGTGCGTGTGGTCATCGGCAGGCCGGAATGGATCGCCTGACCGGCTCCTGTCGACCCCGTGAACGAGATCGCCCGTACGCGCGGGTCGGCGGTGATCGCGGGACCGGTCGCGCCGGAAGGCCCGGTGACGAGGTTGATGACGCCGGCCGGCGCGCCACCGGCCACCAGCGCCTCGACGAGCCTCAGCCCGATCAGCGGCGCCTCGGACGACGGCTTGAAGACCACCGTGTTGCCCGTGACGAGGGCGGGCGCGATCTTCCGCGCGGGGATGGAGACGGGAAAGTTCCACGGCGTGATGGCGGTCGCCACCCCGAGCGGCTCGCGCTGGGTATAGACGGTCATCTTCGCGTCGTCCTGGGGGAAGACCTCGCCGGTGATCGTCTGGCCCTCGACGGCGTAGAATCGCAGGGTCTGGGCGGAACGCTTCACTTCGCCGACGCCGAGCGCGGCGAGCTTGCCTTCCTCGCGGGTGAGCTCCGCGCCGAGGTCCTCCGCCCGCGCCTCGAGCCAGTCGGCCGCCTTCTCGAGCACCGCCGCGCGCTTGCCCACGGGGGTGGCGCGCCAGTCCGCGAAGGCGGCGGCGGCGGCATCGACGGCGCGCTTGGCATCTTCGGCGGTCGCGGCGGCGAAGCGCCCGACCAGATCGTCCTTGTCCGCCGGGTTGCGGTTCTCGAACGTCGCGCCGCCCGTCGCCGACACCCATTCGCCCCCGATCAGGAGCCGGTAGTCGCGGATGCCGTCGGCACCTTCCGTGAAACTCTCGCTCATCATTCCCCCTTCGCGCGGACCGGTCTCAGTCCTGCGCGATCTCGATGTCCTCGAAGATGCGAAGCTGGCACACAAGGCGGTACCCCTCGGCAAGCTTCTCGTCCCCGAGCACCTTCTTCTCTTTCCAGTTCGGCTCGTCGAGCTGCTCGGCGCCGGCGATGATGCGCGACGTGCAGGTCGCGCATTTGCCCATGCCGCAGCGGTACTTCAGATGCGGATAGGGGTATTTCCGGATGCCGGCCAGCACGACGAGGTTGCTGTCGGCGGCGATGTCGCCTTCGTGGGTTCCGTCCTCGCTGTGGACGATGACTTTCGGCATGGGACTACTCTCGCGAAATACGGGCGGCCGCTTGGGCCGCCCGCTGGTAAGGCTCCGGGTGAGTGGTGTCAGGCCGCAAGAACGGCTGCGGCGTCTTCTTCCGCGATGTCGTCCTTGACGTAGTCGTTCCAGAGCGCAGTCGTGTAGAGTAGCCGCATCTGTGCGCCGATGCCGCAGATCTTCAGGCATTCCTGCTGGAGCTCCACCGTGTCGGCGTGCTCGAGCACGATCTGGTAGCCCCGCTCGCCGTGGATCTCGTCGGACACGATGTGCAGGTCGAAGAACTCGACCTCCTCGTCGTCGAAGCCGTACTTTTCGCGCAGCGTCGGGGTCTGGCGGCGGTAGATCGAGGGAACCTGGCTCTCCAGGCCGACGACGAGACCGGCAACGGCGACGACCGGATTCTCGCGCATCGCCACGCAATAGCACCAGCTTTGCAGGGCGCGGGTGGTCGGGCTCATGTTGTCGGGATTCTCGACGCGCTCGCGGGTGGTGCCGCAGGCCTCTGCGAAGCGGATGAGAAGGTCGGTGTGGCGGTCGCCGCCGATCTCTTCCTCGTACATGTTCTGAAGGAGGAAGTCCTTCGCCTCGCGGTACTCTTCCGGCGTGCGGGCGTAGACGTAGCCGAGGTAATCGGCGAACGGTCCGACATAGTGATAATGATTCTCTGCCCAGCGCGCGAGGTGCTCGCGGCTCAGCCTGCCCGTTGCCCAGGCCACCGAGAACGGCGACTTGTTGGCCGTATTGCCCTTGATCGCCTGCTCGAGCGCCGTGCGGAACTCGTCGCGGTTCATAAGTTGGGTCATTCAGGTCTCTCCCTTCGGCCTGTGCGTCACACCTCCGGCAATGCGCTTCGCTGGGGTGTCCGGATTGTATACCAGAGCCCTTCATGCCGATCAATCGTGTTCATGTGGGGCGGATGTTGCGAGAGGCGTTCTGGCGTAACCCCCTGAAATAAATGATTCGGAGGTCCGTCCGCCGCGAAATGCTTTGCCCAGCGCTCCGCACGAATGCAGATTGGCTCTTGGCTAAAGCACGTTTGGTATGCAAAATCCTGACCAATTCAACCGGGGGGGGTTCTGGCCTTGTTCATCATCGTCACCAGCAAGCCAAACGAGTACGACGCAGCCTATGGAGACGGCGTCCGGGCCGTGGAAACCTACAAATACTACTTCTACGGCACGCACCGCGCCACCTTCACGATCGGAGAGGTCGTCGAGAACAGCGCGCGGGTGACGATCACCGATGCGGAATACCCCGACGCGGTGAACTCGGTGCCGATCAAGTTCTTCGGCGATTTCGGCGATGCCGACGAAGCGCGGCACGAGCTCGAGGAGCTCACCCGCTTCGGCGACATCGACGCCCGCCTCGAACGGGTCGCCTGACCCGGCCGGCAGGCAGCCTTCAGCTTTCTTCCTCGGCCCGCCGCCAGATGCGGGCCGCCACGGCCACGTCCTCGAGCGCGATGCCGACGGACTTGAAAACCGTCACGTCCCCACCGGCGGTCTCGGACCCTGTCTCGCCGCTGCCCGGACTACCCGACAGGTAACGTGCGAGATCGAAGATCCGGTCCTGGGCCAGCGCGCCGTTTTCCAACGCCAGAATGAGATCACCCGCTTCAACAAGCGCCTGGCCCCGATCCTCTACGAGAACCCGCGCCGCCCGGCGCATCGTCGCGTCGTCGAGTTCGCGCGCATTGGGCAGGGTCGAGCCGACCGCCGCGACGAAGCAGCCGGGCTCGAGCAGGCCGCCGTCGAACAGCGGTGCGCTCGACCGGGTCGCCGTAACCACCACGCGCGCACCCCGCACCGCGTCGCCCGGGTTCGCCTGCATCACGACAACCCCGGTCTCGTCGGACAGTTCGGCCGCGAGCGCGCCGGCATCGCCCCGGCTGACGATGGCGATCCTTTCGGGCCTCAGCCGCCGCGCGAGGGCGCGGACATGGGCGCGCGCCTGAACACCGGTCCCGAAGACCGCGATCTTGCCGCCCTCCCCCGGAGAGGCCCGTGCGGCGACAACCTCGGTCACCGCCGCGGTGCGGATTTCCGTGAGCGCATCGGCTTCGAGAACCGCCAAGGGCGCCCCGCTCGCGGCATCGAACAGGAGCACGACGAAGCGGAACGCGCCGTCGATCGTGGTGTAGACCTTTGCCCCCGCCACGCCCTCGCCGGGCAGGATAGCCGACATCGCCGACAGCTTCAGGCCCGCCGCGGAAATGCGCTGGCGCGCCAGCAGCGCGGTTTCCCCGCGGGCAGCTTCGGCGAAGGCGTCCGACACGGCTTCGGCCGCCATTGCCGGGTCGGCGAAGCTCCGGACCTCGGCGTCCGTGAGAAGCCTCATGTCTCCGGTGCATCCTCCACGCGGGAGCCGGTCAGCCCGGCCGCTTCGAGGTCCCGGCCGACCGACGTCACATGGCGGCTTGCCAGAAGGGCCGCCATTTCCTCGTCACGGTCGAGGACGGCCCGCAGGATCGCGGCGTGCTCGCGCCAGCTTTCCTCGGCGCGGGCGCGGGAGACAGAGGCGAAAAGCCAGTGCGTCTTGGCTCTTAGTGTTCGCATGAAGTCAGCCAGCACGCGGTTCGACCCGGCATTGGCGAGTTGTCCGTGAAACTGGTCGTTCAGTCGGTGAAGTTCCTCGATATCACCGCGAGCGGCGGCCTCCTCACCCCTGGCGAGAACGCGCGCCAACGCCTCGCCGGCGTCGGGCTCGAGCCGCCTCGCGGCAAGCCTGGCCGAAAACCCCTCGAGCGCGGCACGCAGTTCCACCACGTCCGCCGCCTCGCTTTCGGAGAGTTCGGTGACGACCGCCCCGCGCCGGGGAACGATCGTGATCAGTCCCTCGTTGCCCAGCGCCTTCAGCGCCTCGCGGACCGGGTTGCGCGACACGCCGAAGCGTTCCGCGAGACGTCCCTCGACCAGCCGGTCGCCCGGCTTGAAAACGCCCGACAGGATAGCCTCGCGCAGCGCTCCGAGCACCTTGTCGTTGAGCGATTGCCGTTCGCTGACTGCTATTGCCAGATCGGAATCGGGGCCAGATGGATCGGGTTGGAAAACATTCACGGGCCGGAGCCTCCAGATCAACACAGGTGAGTCACCATACACCCGCTTGTTAGCGGCCGCCAAGCGCCGGGCTGAATTCGCCCGCACTCCACATCTTGCAGGCCCCGACGATTGGGGGTTGGGTGCGTCCGGACCTGAAAGAGGTGTTCGATGAAGTTCGATTTTTCCGCCAGTTACCCCAGCCGCCGCGCGCCTGTCATGGCGCGCGCGGCTGTGGCGACCTCGCAGATGCTGGCCACACAGGCGGGAGCCGAGATCCTGGCGGAAGGAGGCAGCGCCGCAGATGCGGCGGTCGCGGCGGCCGTTGCGCTGACGGTGGTCGAGCCGACGGGCACCGGCATCGGTGCGGACGCCTTCGCGCTTCTCAACGACGGCCGCGACATTCTCGGGCTGAACGGCTCCGGCCGCGCGCCCGCGGCCTGGACGCCGGAGCGCTTCAG
>CAZPPH010000062.1:0-11977 GCA_964588375.1 uncultured Rhodobacterales bacterium
ACTTCCGACCGAAGTTCGGGGTGCGGAGCATCTCGGCCTCGGTCTTCTGGATGAGGTCGCCGATGTAGACGATGTTGTCGTTCTTCAGGCAGTTCGCCGAGCGCACCGAAAGCTCGAGCTCGTCGACCTTCTTCAGGAGAAGCGGATTGAACTCCAGACCGTCTTCCTCGGATTCCGCGCGGGCCGATTCGGGCTCCTCGAAGTTCACGAAGATCGACAGCTGGTCCTGAAGGATGCGCGCGGCGTAGGCCACGGCGTCGTCGGGGGTGACCGAGCCGTCGGTCTCGAGCTTGAGGGTCAGCTTGTCGTAATCGAGCACCTGGCCCTCGCGGGTCGGCTGCACGTCGTAGCTGACACGCTTGACCGGCGAATAGATCGCGTCGACCGGGATGAGGCCGATGGGCGCGTCCTCGGGGCGGTTCTTGTCGGCCGCGACGTAGCCCTTGCCGGTGCTGACGGTGAGTTCGATGAAGAGGTCGGCCCCCTCGTCGAGGTGGCAGATCACGTGATCCTTGTTGAGGATCTCGATACCCGCCGACTCCGAGATGTCGCCGGCGGTGACGACCTGCGGACCCTTCGCGGAGATCGAGAGCCGCTTGGGGCCTTCGACTTCCATCCGGATCGCCACACCCTTGAGGTTGAGGACGACATCGGTCACGTCCTCGCGGACGCCGGCGATGGACGAGAATTCGTGCAGCACGTTGTCGATCTGGACGCTGGTGATCGCCGCGCCCTGCAGCGAGCTCATCAGCACCCGGCGCAGCGCGTTGCCGAGCGTCAGGCCGAAGCCGCGCTCGAGCGGCTCGGCGACGACGGTCGCCTGGCGAAGCGGGTCGTTGCCCGGCTTCACCTCGAGCTGCGACGGCTTGATGAGTTCCTGCCAGTTCTTGTGGATCATGGGTGTCTCCTCAATTCCTGCCCGT
This sequence comes from uncultured Rhodobacterales bacterium, assembly GCA_964588375.1. GTDB lineage: Bacteria > Pseudomonadota > Alphaproteobacteria > Rhodobacterales > Rhodobacteraceae > JASJAR01. The sequence continues at coordinate 924 of CAZPPH010000062.1, forward strand.
CGCCCATGTCCGAAGCGACCGACTCCCGAGGTTCAAAAAACAATGCGGGCCGCGCGAACGGGTCTCGCGCGGTCCGGTATTCGAAATGCGTCAGACCCGGCGGCGCTTCGGCGGCCGGCAGCCGTTGTGGGCAATGGGTGTGACGTCGCGAATGGACGTGATGTTGAAGCCGACGGTGGCCAGCGCGCGCAGGGCGCTTTCGCGTCCCGAACCGGGGCCCTGGACCTCGACTTCGAGGGTCTTCACACCGTGCTCCTGCGCCTTCCGGCCGGCGTCCTCGGCCGCCATCTGGGCGGCGTAGGGGGTCGACTTCCGCGAGCCCTTGAAGCCCATGGTGCCCGCCGACGACCAGGCAATCGCGTTGCCCTGCACATCGGAGATCAGGATCCTGGTGTTGTTGAAGGACGAGTTCACATGCGCCACCCCGGTGGCGATGTTCTTCGAGACCTTCTTTTTCGTGCGGCGTGTATCGCGTGCCATGTATCCTGCCCTCCCTTATTTCTTCTTGCCGGCGATGGCGCGTGCCGGACCCTTGCGCGTGCGCGCATTGGTGTGTGTGCGCTGGCCGCGCACGGGGAGGTTCCGGCGGTGCCGGAGGCCGCGGTAGCAGCCGAGGTCCATCAGCCGCTTCACGTTCATCTGCGTCTCGCGGCGCAGGTCGCCCTCGACGGTGAAGTTCGTGTCGATATGTTCGCGGATCGCGAGCACCTCGGCGTCGGAAAGCTCGTTCACCCGGCGCGACAGGTCGATGTTGGTCGCCTCGCAGATGGCCTTCGCGGAGGACTGGCCGATACCGGTGATGTAGGTGAGCGCGATGGGAACGCGCTTGGCGGTCGGAATGTTGACGCCGGCGATGCGTGCCACGTGTGGTGTCCTTTCGTCGCGAGCCCGTAACCCCAGGCCCTTTTTTCACAACGGAAGCCCGGGACACGAAGGCCGCCGGGCTCGGGTTCGTTTCTCGATGGTTCGGGACGGGGGGCGACCCCGTTTTTCCTAACCGATTCTCATTCGAGATGGGGTGCAATAAGGGGTCGCGACCGGAGCGTCAAGGGTATGTCAAGGTTTGTTTGGGCGCTTGCCGGGATGACCTTCCCCGGACCTTGTGGAGAGCCTCTGCCACGTCGCCACGCGAGGCCCCGGATCGCGCAGGGGGGCGTCCGGGATCAGCCGTCGAGAACGCCCGCGATACCTTCCGCCACCTCGTCGATCTCGCCCAGCCCCGGCACCCGGTGCAGGTTGCCCTTGCAATGGTAGTACCCGACGAGCGGCGAGGTCTTCTTGTAATATTCCATGAGGCGGGTGCGCAGGCTTTCCTCGTTATCGTCGGCGCGCGCCTGCTGCCCGGCGGCGCTGGCTTCCTCGGCCCGGCCGAGGATACGCTGCACAAGGGTCTCGTCATCGACCTGCATCTCTATGACCGCGTCGAGGGTCTGGCCGTGCCTGGCCAGAAGATCGCCGAGCGCGTCGGCCTGGGCCAGCGTGCGGGGAAATCCGTCGAAGATGATGCCGTTGCCGGTGTCGCCTTCGAGCTTTTCCTCGATCAGGCCGATGACGATCTCGTCGGTGACGAGCTCACCGGCGTCCATGATCGCCGCGACCTTGTTGCCCATTTCCGTCCCCGACGTGCGCGCCTCCCGAAGCATGTCGCCTGTCGAGAGCTGGACCATCCCGCGTCGCTCGACCAGAATGCGCGCCTGCGTCCCCTTACCGGCCCCCGGCGGGCCGAGAAGTATGATGTTCATCGTCTTGCAGTCCCCTTCCCGCGCCCGCGACGTTTCCCGCGGAGCTGCGACTTCTCGATCAGCCCCTCGTACTGGTGGGCGAGCAGATGAGACTGGATTTGCTGGACGGTGTCCATCCCCACGGACACGATAATCAGGATCGACGTGCCCCCGAAATAAGCGGTGATCGCGAGGTTCGAACGGACGACCTCGGGCAGGAGACAGACCACCGCGAGATAGACCGAGCCGAGAACGAGGATGCGGTTGACGACGTAATCGAGGTATTCCTCGGTCTTCTTGCCCGGGCGGATGCCGGGGATGAAGCCGTTCTGGTTCTTGAGATTCTCGGCGACCTCTTCGGTCTTGAAGGCCACGTTCACCGTATAGAAGTAGGTGAAGAAGATGATCATGGCCGCGAAGAACAGCAGGTAAAGCGGCTGGCCGGGGCCGAAATAGGCGAGGATGGTCGACATCACGGGGCCCGCCGCCTGCCCGCCCGAAAAGGTCGAGATCGTCGTCGGCAGGAGCAGGAGCGAGGAGGCGAAGATCGCCGGGATGACGCCGGCGGGGTTCACCTTCACGGGCAGGTGCGAGGACGAGCCGTCGTAGACCTTCATGCCGACCTGGCGGCGCGGATACTGGATGTGGATCTTCCTGAGAGATCGCTCCATGAACACCACGAAGATCATCGTGCCGATCAGCATCGCGATCACCCCGAGGATCGCGGGGGTGGCGAGCGCCCCCGTCCGGCCCTGTTCGAAGAACTGCGCGAGGGCGGCGGGAAGCTCGGCGATGATGCCGACGAAGATGATCAGCGAGATGCCGTTGCCGACGCCGCGGGCGGTGATCTGCTCGCCCAGCCACATCAGGAACATCGTGCCGCCGACGAGCGTGATGACCACCGAGGCGCGGAAGAACCAGCCCGGGTCGGTGGCGAGGCCGCCCGTCTCGAGGCTGACGGCGAGGCCGTAGGCCTGGAAGGTCGCCAGCAGCACGGTGCCGTAGCGGGTGTACTGGTTGATCTTCTTGCGGCCCGCCTCGCCCTCTTTCTTCAACTGCTTCAGGGGCTCCCACATGGAGGCCAGAAGCTGCACGATGATCGAGGCCGAGATGTAGGGCATGATCCCGAGAGCGAAGATGCCCATGCGGCTGATAGCACCCCCGGTGAACATGTTCAGAACACCGCCGAGGCCCGCCGCGGCCTGTTCGAAGAACTGCGCGAGCGCCACGCCGTCGATGCCGGGAACGGGAATGTAGGTGCCCACCCGGTAGACGCAGAGCAGAGCGATGGTGAAGAATATCCGATGCCGAAGCTCGGTCGCCTTGCCGAGCGTCGACCAGCTGATGTTGGCGGCCATCTGTTCTGCTGCGGATGCCATGGCGTCTCTCTGTAAGGTGAACGCCGCCTCACGGTTTCCCGTCGGCGGCGTTTGAGGAAAACTGGGGAAAGATGTAAGGGGCGGGCCTGCCCCCCACAACCCGTTATTCGGACGCGGCCGCCTTGTCTGGCGCGGAAGTGACCGTGAGCGTGCCACCCGCCTTCTCGACTGCCTCGACGGCGGATTTCGACGCGCCGGTGACGGTGATCCTGGCCGCGGCCGAGAAATCGCCCGACGCAAGCACCCGAACCCCGTCGAGCTTGCGGCGCACGAGGCCGCTGTCGACCAGTTCCGTCTCGGTGATCTCTTCCCCGAGCTTGCCGGCGTCGATGAACTTCTGGATCAGGCCGAGGTTCACCACGGCGAACTGCTTGCGGTTCGGCTTGTTGAAGCCGCGCTTGGGGAGGCGCTGGTAGAGCGGCATCTGGCCGCCCTCGTAGCCGCCGATCGCCACGCCCGAGCGGGACTTCTGGCCCTTGATGCCGCGCCCGGCGGTCTTGCCCATGCCCGAGCCCGGGCCCCGGCCGACGCGCTTGGCCTTCTTCGTGGCACCGGGATTGTCCCGGAGTTCGTTGAGTTTCATGTCGCTTCTCCTTGCCGGAACACCTCCCCGAAGCGATTGCGGGAGGGACGCGGCGTTTCCTGGTTGGTTTGGGTGTGCCCGGTGGGCAGCACCGTGGGCGTATAGGGGATGGCCGGGGGTGTGGCAAGTGGGGTTGGATGGGGGTCGGTGTTGCGGACCTGACGCCATATGTGCGCATGCCCACACACGCACGTCCCGCCAACCAGTTCGAACCATGAAGTCTTCCGGACCTCTTCTGGTCGCGGGCGCAATTATTTACAAGACAGGACCGTCTCGAAAACTCTGGATGGGTCGGGCATTAACGGTTCTCCGGCGCACTGCCAACACGCTACAATCACTCACGCGTTCCTTCCGCCCATTTCTACATCCAATCGGACGGCGTCATAATAATTCACGGCGTTCCGTGCTATGCTCAAGGCCAAACTCGCCAGATATGCGACGGCCAGCATTTCTCCGCCATCCTCGACGATATTCAAAACGAGATTATATCGCCCGGGTGCCGCGATATGTAAGAGATCGGCCACAATCCCGCACATCACAAGGAGGATAAATCCAACCATCACCAGTGCCAGAATGCCCAAGTCGCCGGTCCGACGGCGATGCAGTGCGAAAAGGAGGAGGGCCAGTAGGGCGAGAGCCGCGATTGCCCAAGCTGTAATCTCGCCAGTATCTTGTGGCCTCAGGCCCGGCAGCGCATTCAGATTGAAATTCGCCACGAGCCAGCCGCCGAAGCGCTCGTGATAGCTACTGGCGTCATCGAACCATATGAACCCCATTAAGGCCGACAAGAACAGGAGCATCGGGGAGCGAATTTCGATGAAGGCCAGAAAAAAAAGTACTGATGCAAGGAATGCCATCCCGTAGTTGAAAATCTCTCCCATCGACCGGTCCCTGCTCAATCCGATCTCATGGTGAATACGAGATGCAAGCCCCCCCTCTGACGCGCCGAACGTGGCTCCGTAAAGCACCACTACGAAGAGCACTCCGGCGCCAAGAGCAACGGCGGTAATGCTGACCGGGCGGTCGGCAACTGTTAGCCGGATTAAGTTCGAAGCCTGATCTAAAGTGCTTTTCACAAACACGGAGACTTCTCGGACAATATGTATTGATGGCCTGAGGCCGTAACAGTTCTGTCATAAAACTGTTACATATCTCTGCCCTCGAAGCAATGGTCTGCCGCGTTTGCCTCAGGTTCAGAACGGAAAGCAGTCTTTGGCACATATCGACCCAAGGCGAGCGAGATGCCTTGTTGCACAGGGCTCAGAGCCGCCATTCGCCAAAAAAACGCTCCGGCCTTTCGGTCGGAGCGCATCTCTCATCCTGAATAAGACGAACGTTCGGGGCTCCGCCCGTTCGCGCCTCGAAAGGTCCACTGGACCTTTCGCCCCTCGGGTTCAGGCGCTCACCCCCGCTCTTCGACGATCTCCACGAGATGCGCGATCTTGGCGACCATGCCGCGGATCGCGGGGGTGTCTTCGAGTTCGCGGGTCTTGTGCATCTTGTTCAGGCCCAGCCCGATCAGCGTCTGGCGCTGGACGGCGGGGCGGCGGATCGGGGAGCCGATCTGTTTGACGACGATGGTCTTTGCCATGTGCTTCAGGCCTCCTCGGCGATCTGGCCGCTTTCCTGCGGCGTCTCATCGCGCTTGGGAAGAATGTCGGCGACCTTCTTGCCGCGGCGCTGGGCGACCGAGCGGGGCGAGGCCTCTTTCTTGAGGCCGTCGATGGTCGCGCGGATCATGTTGTAGGGGTTCTGGGTGCCCACCGACTTCGCCACGACGTCCTGCACGCCCAGCATCTCGAACACCGCGCGCATCGGGCCGCCGGCGATGATGCCGGTGCCGTTGGGGGCAGTGCGCATGACCACGCGGCCCGCGCCGTGACGGCCCTCGATATCGTGGTGCAGCGTGCGGCCCTCGCGGAGCGGCACACGGACCATGCCGCGCTTGGCGGCCTCGGTGGCCTTGCGGATGGCCTCGGGGACCTCCTTGGCCTTGCCCTTGCCGAAGCCCACGCGGCCCTTCTGGTCGCCGACGACGACGAGCGCCGCGAAGCCGAAGCGCTTGCCGCCCTTCACGGTCTTGGAGACCCGGTTGATGGCGACCAGGCGGTCGGCGAATTCGGGGTTCTCGTCACGGCGGCCGCCGCGCTGGCCGCCCCGCTGTGGTTCTCTGGCCATGTGGCCTCCTGTCGTGTTCGGCGCGGTGCGCCCTTGCTGTCCAACCGCAGTGCCAAAGGGCCCCGGTCATCGAAGGCGGGGTGAAACCCCCGCCCTACGGTGTCTTGGTCGCGTCGTTTACAACTTCAGCCCGGCCTCGCGCGCGGCATCCGCCAGCGCCTTGACCCGGCCGTGGTAGAGAAAGCCGCCACGGTCGAAATAGGCTTCTTCGACGCCCGCCATCTTCGCACGTTCGGCGATGGCCTGCCCGACCTTCGCCGCGGCTTCGACGGTGTTCTTGCCGAGAACGCCGAGATCCTTCTCGAGCGTCGAGGCAGAGGCCAGGGTCTTGCCCGCGACATCGTCGATGAGCTGAACCTGGATGTTCTTCGACGAGCGGTGCACCGACAGGCGGACCTTGCCGGTGTTGACCTTGCGAAGCTTGCTCCGGACGCGCATGCGGCGCTTCTGGAACAGATCCCTTTTGGAAAGTGCCATGTGTCCGGTCCTTACTTCTTCTTGCCTTCCTTGCGGAAGATGAACTCGCCCTTGTAGCGGATGCCCTTGCCCTTGTAGGGCTCCGGCGCGCGCCACTCGCGGATATTCGCCGCGACCTGGCCGACGAGCTGCTGGTCGATGCCTTCCACGACGATCTCGGTCTGCTTCGGGCAGGTGACGGTCACGCCGTCGGGCACCGGAAAGTCGACGTCATGGCTGAGGCCGAGATTGAGCTTCAGCACGTCACCCTGCATCTGGGCGCGGTAGCCGACACCCTGGATCTCGAGCTCTTTCCTGAAGCCCTGCGACACGCCGGCGACGACGTTCGCGACCTGGGTCCGTGACATCCCCCATTGCTGGCGGGCGCGCTTCGACTTGCCGCGCGGCTCCACGACGAGCCTGCCCTCGTCGAGCCTGATCGTGACGTCGTCGGTCGCGGTGAACGCCCGGGTGCCCTTCGGCCCCTTGACGGAAACGGTCTGGCCCGAGACGGAGGCTTCCACCCCCGAAGGCAGCTCGACCGGTTGTTTGCCAATTCGAGACATGTCCCTCTCCTCAGAAGACCGTGCAGAGAACTTCGCCGCCGACATTCGCCGTGCGTGCGTTCTGGTCCGACATGACGCCCCTGGGCGTCGAGACGATGGAGACACCGAGGCCCTGGCGGACCTGCGGGATGTCCTTCACGCTCATGTAGACGCGGCGGCCGGGGGTCGAGACGCGCTGGAGCTCGCGGATGACCGGGGTGCCCTCGTAATACTTGAGGTCGATCCGGATCGCCGGATGGCCGTTCTTGTCCAGCGTCTTCTCGTAACCGCGGATGTAGCCTTCGTCGGCCAGCACGTCGAGGACCCAGAAGCGCAGCTTGGATGCCGGGGTGAGCGTGGAGGACTTGCCGCGCATCTGCGCGTTGCGGATGCGGGTCAGCATATCGCCGAGAGGATCGTTCATGTCATACGCTCCTTACCAGCTCGACTTGACCATGCCCGGAACCTGGCCGTTCGAGCCGAGGTCGCGCAACATGATCCGGCTGACCTTGAGCTTGCGGTAATAGGCGTGCGGACGCCCCGTAAGCTGGCAGCGGTTGTGAAGACGGGTGGGCGAGGAATTGCGCGGCAGTTTCGCCAGTTTCAGGCGCGCCTTGAACCGCTCTTCCATCGGCTTCGACTCGTCGTTCGCGATGACTTTGAGCGCGGCACGCTTGGCGGCGTACTTTTCCACCAGTGCCTGGCGCTTCTTCTCGCGTTCGACCATTGCTTTCTTTGCCATGTCTCGAACCCCTTAGCTGTTGAAGGGCATGTTGAAATGCTTCAACAGCGCCTTGGCTTCCGCGTCGGTCTTCGCGGTGGTGGTGATGATGATGTCCATGCCCCAGACCTCGTCGACCTGATCGAAGTTGATTTCGGGGAAGACGATGTGCTCCTTGAGCCCCATCGCGAAGTTGCCGCCCCCGTCGAAGGACGTCCCCTTCACGCCGCGAAAGTCGCGAACCCGGGGCAACGCGACGGTGATGAGCCGGTCGAGAAATTCGTACATCCGGTCTCCGCGAAGGGTGACCTTGGCGCCGAGCGGCATTTCCTCGCGAACGCGAAATCCGGCGATCGACTTCTTGGCGGTGGTGACGACGGCCTTCTGTCCGGCGATGCGGGTCAGGTCCTCCTGGGCGGATTTCGCCTTCTTGGAATCCCTTACCGCCTCGGCGCCGCAGCCGATGTTCAGCACGATCTTGTCGAGCCGGGGGATCATCATGTCGTTGGAATACCCGAACTCTTCCTTCATCGCCGGACGGATCGTCTCGGCGAAGACGGCCTTGAGGCGGGGGGTATAGTTGGCGGTATCGAGCATCAGATCACGTCCCCCGTGGTCTTGGCGACGCGCACCTTTTTCTCGCCTTCGATCTTGAAGCCGACGCGGGTGGGTTTGCCGTTCTTGTCGAGAAGCGCGAGGTTCGACAGGTCTATGGGCATCGCGGTCGGGATCCGGCCGCCCTGGCTGGCCTGGCTCTGGCGGGTGTGGCGGATGGCGATGTTCACGCCGTCGACGATGGCCTTGCCTTTCGCGGGCATGACCTGGGTGATCTCACCCTCCTTGCCCTTGTCCTTGCCGGCAAGGACGACGACCTTGTCGCCCTTCTTCAGTTTCGCGGCCATCACAGCACCTCCGGGGCGAGCGAGATGATCTTCATGAACGCCTTCGCGCGCAACTCGCGCACGACGGGGCCGAAGATGCGGGTGCCGATCGGCTCGTTGTTGTTGTTGAGGATGACCGCCGCGTTCCGGTCGAACCGGATCGCCGTGCCATCGTCGCGGCGGACTTCCTTGGCGGTGCGCACGACGACGGCCTTGCGGACGTCGCCCTTCTTCACGCGACCGCGCGGAATGGCTTCCTTCACCGACACCACGATGATGTCGCCGACGGAGGCGTATTTCCGCTTCGAGCCGCCGAGGACCTTGATGCACTGCACCCGGCGTGCGCCGGAATTGTCAGCGACATCCAGATTGGTCTGCATCTGGATCATGGAGGTTCTCCCGACCTTTGGGAACGAGACGCTTTCGAGCGTTGTCCCAGGGTTTCGATGAACCGGGGGCTGTGAGGATTACGCCTGCACAACCTCCCAGCGTTTCGTTTTCGACACCGGGGCACATTCCTGGATGCGGACCATGTCGCCGGTCTTGAACTGGTTCTGGGCGTCGTGCGCCCGGTATTTCTTCGACTTCCGGATCGTCTTCTTCAGGACCGGATGCGTGAAGCGGCGTTCGACCAGAACGGTAACGGTCTGGTCGTTCGTGTCGGACGTGACGGTGCCTTGCAGGATTCTCTTGGGCATTACGCGTCAACCCCTTTGTCCGCGGCCGCTGCGGCCTTCTCGTTGAGGATCGTCTTGACCCGGGCGGCGTCGCGGCGCACCGCACGCATGCGGGCGGTGTTCTCGATCTGGCCGGTCGCCTGCTGGAAGCGGAGGTTGAACGCCTCCTTCTTGAGGGAGGCAAGCTCGTCCCGAAGCTGATCGGGCGTCTTGTCACGCAGTTCTGCGGCGTTCATAGCCGTGGTCCCTTTCAACAATCACCGGCGGGCCCCAGTGCGCAAGCGCGCGGGTCACCCTGATTCCCGGTGGAGGTGGATGAAGGCGCGGTTTAGGCAAGCCGCCGGCGGTTGGCAAGCATTATCTCCCCCCGGATATCTTCACCGGTGCGGGACTTCCGCGCGCAACGGTCTAGCTCAACGCCCGTCGGCCGGTCGAGACGGAGAACCACCATGACCGAAGAGCGAACGAACGAGGCTGCCGGAGGTCACGCGGACGGGCTCGTGCTCGTCATGGGCGCCACCTCCGGCATCGGGGCGGCGGCGGTCGACGAGGCCCTGTCGCGCGGCATCGCGGTGCGCGCCTTCGCCCGGAGCGCCGACAAGCTCGAGCCGCGGGAGGGCCTCGAGCCCTTCGCCGGCGACGCGCGCGAGCCCGGCGACGTCGCCCGGGCGCTCACCGGCGTCTCGGCGGTGATCTACGCCCTCGGCATCCGCGAACGTCTCGCGATGCTCTGGGAGGACGAGACCCTGTTTTCGGACACGACACGGGTTCTCGTCGACGAGATGACGAAGGCGGGGGTCGACCGTCTCGTCGCGGTCACCGGTTTCGGGGCCGGCCGGAGCGAGGCGGCGATGAGTTCGCTCGAAAGGCTCGGATTCATGGCGATCTTCCGCAAGCCCTACGCCGACAAGGGCCGCCAGGAGGCGATGATCATGGACAGCGCGCTCGACTGGACGATCGCGCGCCCCGTGATCCTGACGAACGGGGCGCGGGCGAAAACCATCAAGGTCCTGCGCACGCCCGAGACCTGGCGCAACGGGCTGATCTCGCGCCGGGACGTGGCGGGCTATCTCGTCGACGCGGTGGAACAGGGTCTCGACATTCGCACGGACGTTGTGCTCGCGCGCTAGACGCTTTCTCTTTCGCAGGGGGTGTGACGCGGCTATTGCGGTCTCGACTTCCAGACAGGGCAGCTACCTTTCCGCGATGACCGATCTGTCGAGCCTTCCCCTCGATGCTCTTGCGCTTGACGAGGAGGCACGCCCCGCCGCGCCGCCCGTTCCACAGGCGAACGACGCTCACCGCCGGCAGGGCCGCCAGCTCGCCGCGATCCACCGCCATTACCTGATGGAAATGGCACAGGTCGCCGCGGTGCTCGCCCGGATCGAGGCGGGCGACGCTCCGCCCGAGCATCTCCGGAAGATCGTGCTGTCGCTCGACATGGGCGAGAACCTCAGCGCTTTCGGGAATATCTGCGGACACGAATGCGCGGTGCTGAAGTTTCATCACGACATCGAGCAGGCGTCGATGTTTCCCCGGCTCGAGGCCGCCGGCGGCGGAGCGTTCCGCGCGGTGGTCGCGAAGCTCCGGGCGGAACACGAGGTGGTCCATGAGCTGCTGATGCGGCTTGAAGCGGCGGCGACGGCACTGGTCGAGGAGCCGTCGGAGGCGCGGTTCGCGGAGGCCGCCGCGGTCTTCCGCAAGCTCGAAGCGGTGATCCGGTCGCATTTCGGCTACGAGGAGACGGAGCTGGCCGAAGCGATCGGGTATTATCTGGGGGGCATTTGAGGGGGGATTTGCGGAATGTGCCGCGCCCCGGCCCCACGATCGCAAACCTTGAACAGGGCCGCTCGAACGAAAGAAGGCGGGGTGAAACCCCGCCCTACCCTTCGTGTCTGGCCGTAGGGCGGGGT
>CAZPPH010000062.1:12077-16681 GCA_964588375.1 uncultured Rhodobacterales bacterium
TGTCTGGCCGTAGGGCGGGGTTTCACCCCGCCGCCAAGCCCGTCACCGGGTGCCGGCCGGCCTTTCGCTTCGCGAATTGCTCCGCCGCACCCGGGGATTGGTCTTACCAGTCTTCCCGAACCACGGTCTTGGTCTTGATCGGCAGCTTCATCGCCGCGAGGCGGAGAGCCTCGCGGGCGACCGCGTCGGTCACGCCGTCGATCTCGAACATGATCCGGCCGGGCTTGACCTTGGCCGCCCAGAAGTCGACCGAGCCCTTGCCCTTGCCCATCCGGACTTCCGTCGGCTTGGAGGTCACCGGCGTGTCGGGGAAGATCCGGATCCAGACCCGGCCCTGACGCTTCATGTGACGCGTCATCGCCCGCCGCGCGGCTTCGATCTGCCGTGCGGTCACGCGCTCGGGCTCTATCGCCTTCAGGCCATAGGTTCCGAAAGTAATGTCCGCACCGCCCTTGGCCTCGCCATGAATGCGGCCCTTGTGCTTCTTGCGGAATTTCGTGCGCTTTGGTTGCAGCATCTCTTATCGCTCCTCAGTTCCGGCGGCCGCCGCCCGCACCGCGGGGAGCCGGACCATCCTGGAGTTCCTGCTGGCGGCGGTCCCGGGCCGACGGATCGTGCTCGAGAATCTCGCCCTTGAAGATCCAGACCTTGATTCCGATGATGCCGTAGGGCGTCCTGGCCTCCGCGAGCGCGTAGTCGATGTCGGCCCGCAGGGTGTGCAGCGGCACGCGGCCCTCGCGGTACCACTCGGTCCGCGCGATCTCCGCGCCGCCGAGACGGCCGGCGACGTTCACGCGGATGCCGAGGGCGCCCATGCGCATGGCGTTCTGCACCGCCCGCTTCATCGCGCGGCGGAAGCTGACGCGGCGTTCGAGTTGCTGGGCGACGCTTTCGGCGACGAGCGCCGCATCGAGTTCGGGCTTTCTGACCTCGACGATGTTGAGGTGCAGCTCGGCCTTCGTCATCGAGGAAAGCTTCTTGCGCAGCGTCTCGATATCCGCGCCCTTCTTGCCGATGATGACACCGGGCCGGGCGGTATGGATCGTCACACGACATTTGCCGTGCGGACGCTCGATGATGATCTTCGAGACGCCGGCCTGCTTGGCGTCTTCCTTGATGAATTCGCGCATGCGGACATCTTCGAGCAGAAGATTGCCGTAGTCTTTCGTGTTGGCGTACCAGCGGCTGTCCCAGGTCCGGTTGACCTGAAGCCGCATGCCAACGGGGTTGACCTTGTGACCCATCAGGCTTGCTCCTCGACTTGGCGGACCTTGATCGTGAGTTCCGAGAACGGCTTGTTGATACGCCCGTAACGGCCGCGCGCCCTTGGGCGGCCCCGCTTGAGGGTGATGTGCTTGCCCACCCAGGCCTCGGCGACGACAAGCTCGTCGACGTCGAGGTTGTGGTTGTTCTCGGCATTGGCGATGGCCGATTGCAGGCACTTGCGGACGTCTTCGGAGATGCGACGCTTGGAGAAGGCGAGGTCGGCGAGCGCCCTTTCCACCTTCTTGCCGCGGATCATGGCCGCCACAAGGTTCAGCTTCTGCGGCGAGCTGCGCAGCATGCGCACCTTCGACATCGCCTCGTTGTCCGCCACGCGGCGGGGATTCTTATCCTTGCCCATGGCTTACTTCCTCTTGGCTTTCTTGTCTGCGGCGTGACCGTAGTAGGTCCGCGTCGGCGAGTATTCCCCGAATTTCTGGCCGATCATGTCTTCGGTGACATTGACGGGGATGTGCTTGTGCCCGTTGTAGACGCCGAAGGTCAGGCCCACGAATTGCGGCAGGATGGTCGAGCGGCGCGACCAGATCTTGATGACTTCCTTGCGGCCCGACTCGCGGGACTTCTCGGCCTTCTTGAGGACGTGAGCGTCCACGAAAGGGCCTTTCCAGACTGAACGACCCATGTCAGCGGCCTTTCTTGCGGGCGTGGCGCGAGCGCACGATGAGCTTCTGCGACGCCTTGTTGGTGTTGCGGGTGCGCGCGCCCTTGGTCGGCTTGCCCCAGGGGGTGACCGGGTGGCGGCCGCCCGAGGTGCGGCCTTCGCCGCCGCCGTGGGGGTGGTCGACCGGGTTCATGACCACGCCGCGCACGCTCGGGCGCTTGCCGAGATGCCGGTTGCGCCCGGCCTTGCCGATATTCTGGTTCGAATTGTCGGGGTTCGAGACCGCGCCGACGGTGGCCATGCATTCCTGACGCACCATGCGAAGCTCGCCCGAGCTGAGCCGGATCTGGGCATAGCCGCCGTCACGGCCGACGAACTGGGCGTAGGTGCCCGCCGCCCGCGCGATCTGGCCACCCTTGCCGGGCTTCATCTCGATGTTGTGGATGATCGTGCCGATCGGCATGCCCTGGAACGGCATCGCGTTGCCCGGCTTCACGTCGACCTTGCCGCCGGCGATGATCTTGTCGCCCACGCCGAGACGCTGGGGGGCGAGGATGTAGGCCTGCTCGCCATCGGTATACTGGATGAGCGCGATGAAGGCGGTGCGGTTGGGGTCGTATTCGATCCGGACCACGACCGCTTCGACATCGTGCTTGCGACGCTTGAAATCGACGATGCGGTAGAGACGCTTCGCCCCGCCGCCGCGCCGGCGCATCGTGATCCGTCCGGTGTTGTTCCGGCCCGCCTTTTTCGTGAGTCCCTCGGTGAGGGACTTCACGGGGCGGCCTTTCCAAAGCTCCGAACGGTCGATCAGAACCAGCCCGCGCTGGCCAGGCGTCGTCGGTTTGTACGACTTGAGTGCCATGCTTTCTGTCTTCCGTCTGCTTCGGCCGGGGGTGGACCCCCTGGCTCATGTTTGTCGGGGCGTGGTGACCCCAAAAAATGCGCCCCGGACGAATCCGAGGCGACGAAGATGCGGTCGTATAGCGGGGGCCGGGGGAGGTGTCCACCCGGTTCGGACAGCCAGATGCGGATTGACGTCGGCACTTGATCGGATCGCCGTACCGTGCTGGAAAAGGCATCGGGGGCAGAATGCGGATTTGAACAATGCTCCTGATTTCCAGACGTTTCGGCATCTTCCTCGCCGCGCTGGCCCTCGTCTGGGCCACAGCCATCCATGCGCAGTCCTCCCACCGAACCGCCATGGGCTTCACCCCCTGGCCGGTCGATTTCAACGAAGACGGGCTCAAGCGCACCTATGCCTTCGCGCGGGCGCATTCGAACCTCATGGCCCATCACTTCGACGGTGGAATCCCCTGGGACGAGGCCCGCGCGGGCTCCGAGCTCCCCCGCCATCTCAGGCAGGACTGGGCTCGGCGGCTTGCCAACACGCCCCCGTCGAGCAAGGTGTTCGTTGCCGTTACACCGCTCAATTTCGAGCGGGACGGGCTGGCGCTCGCATGGACCGACCGGGGCGATAACCGCCCCCTGCCCCGTGCCTGGCGCAACCGCGCGCTGAACGATCCCGCCGTCAAGGCGGCCTATCTCAACTACGTCCGCCGGGTCATCCGCGCGTTCGACCCCGACTACCTCGCCATCGGGATCGAGGCGAACATCATCATCAGCAACGCGCCGGGCCTCTGGAACGACTACGTTGAGCTTCACGCTTATGTGTACCGCGCCATCAAGCGCGAAAACCCCCGCCTGCCGGTCTTCGCGACGGTGCAGTATGAACACCTCCGCGGCATCGAGGACGCATCGAAACGCAACCTCAGGTTCCAGCAGCCCGCCGTCGCGGCGCTGATGCGCTCCAGCGATATTCTTGCACTCAGCACCTACCGCTACGGCAGCCTGCACCCCAACCCGATGGGACCGCGATACTTCGATGTGGCGCGCACCTTCGGCAAGCCCATCGCGATTGCCGAATCCGGTGCCATGTCGGAAGATGTGCGCATCTTCGGCACGCGGCTGCCCGCCAGCGAGGCGCTGCAGGCCGAGTTCATCGAAGGTTTGCTCCGGCACGCCACCGCAGGGCGCTTTCCCTTCGTGGTGAACTGGGTTGCGATCGACTTTACACCGGGCTTGCGGCGCCTGCCGCGCTCGGTGCGCGAAATCGCCAAAGCCTGGGTCCATACCGGACTGCAATCCGCTGACGGACGAGACAAGCCCGCCCTTGGCGTCTGGAATGCATACCTCGCCCGGTCGCGGCCCTGAACGCGGCGGGGCGCGACGCGGCACCCATCCCCTCATCGGACCCGGACCAAGCCCGTGCACCCCTGTCCGAGGGTCGAACAGGCGCGATGTTCCACCGTCCGAAGGGTTTGCGCACGGCGGCAACGTCGACCCGAAACGCCAGGGGGCGGACCGATGCCCGCCCCCTCGCAATCGACACTGGCGCGGGGTTTCGGCCCCGCCGGCCCTCAGAGCCCGGTCGTGACGTCGATCGTGTTGCCCTCTTCGAGCGTGACGTAGGCCTTCTTGACGTCCTTCCGGCGCCCGGGCTGGCCGCGGAACCGCTTTTTCTTGCCCTTGGTGACGGTGGTGTTGACCGCCTTCACCTTCACTCCGAAGAGCGCCTCGACGGCCTCCTTGATCGCCGGCTTGTTGGCGTCCGGCGCCACCTCGAAGACGACAGCGCCATACTCCGACGCCATGGTGGCCTTTTCGGTGATCACCGGCTTGCGGATCACGTCGTAATGTTCTGGCTTCGCGCTCATTT
>CAZPPH010000063.1:0-16569 GCA_964588375.1 uncultured Rhodobacterales bacterium
GCGCCCACCATCGGCACGCTCGACGGCGCGAATGTCGAGATCCGCGAGAAGGTGGGGGCCGAGAACTTCTTCCTGTTCGGGATGAACGCCGAAGAGGTCAGCGCGCGCCGCGAAGTCGAGGGTCACGCGACCGAGGCAGTCGATGCCGATTACCGTCTCGCCCGCGCCATCGACGCGCTTCGCAACGGAACCTTCGCCGGGGGCGATCACGACCGCTTCCGGCACATCGCGGACAACATCGCGGGCCCCGATTACTTTCTCGTGTCGTCCGACTTCACCGACTATGCCCGGGCCAGCCGCGAGACCGAGCGCGCCTATGCGAACCGGAGCGCCTGGTCGCGCATGGCCGCGCTCAACATCGCGCGGTCCGGCTGGTTCTCGTCCGACAGGACGATCCGTGGTTATCTGCGGGACATCTGGGATGCCGGCCCGCTCGATGCGCCGACGTCGGTCGCCGCGGAATGACAACGGGAGAACGGCATGGCGAAAGGGGCGACCCTTTCGGGGGCTGACGCGAAGAAGATCGAGACAGGCACGCATCCGGACCCTTTTTCGGTCCTCGGCCGCCACGACCGGGGCGGGCAGACGGTCGTGACCGTCTTCGACCCCGGCGCGTCCGAGATGACCGCCGTCACCGGGAAGAAGCGGTATCCCCTGGCGCCGGTCGACGGCGCGTCCGGCGTGTTCTCGGGGGCAGGGCCGAAGTCGGCGCCCTATGTTGTCGAAGGCAAGGCGGCCGACGGGTCGGTCTGGACCTTTGAGGATCCCTACAGATTCGGGCCGGTTCTCGGCGAACTGGACGAATATCTCATCTCCGAAGGTACTCATCAGAGACTATGGCAGGCCTTCGGCGCCCACGTGATGACCCACGAGGGCGCTGACGGCACGAATTTCGCGGTCTGGGCGCCGGCTGCGCGCCGCGTCTCGGTGGTCGGCGACTTCAACGACTGGGACGGGCGCCGACACGTGATGCGCCATCGCGGCACCACCGGGATATGGGAGATCTTCCTGCCCGGCGTCGGCGAGGGCGCGGCCTACAAGTACGAGATCGTCGGCGGCGACGGCACGCTCCTGCCCCTGAAGGCGGACCCGGTGGGCTTCGGCTCCCAGCATCCCCCCGAGAACGCCTCGGTGGTGCGCGACATCCGCGGGTACGGCTGGAAGGACGGGGCCTGGATGGAAAGCCGGGCGGGCACGAACGCCCGCACCGCGCCGATCTCGGTCTACGAGGTGCATCTCGGCTCCTGGCGGCGGCGCGAGGACGAGGACGGCCGGCCGCTGTCCTACCGCGAGGCCGCCGAGGAACTCGTCGATTACGCCGCCGACATGGGCTTCACCCATCTCGAGCTGATGCCGGTCTCGGAATACCCGTTCGACGGGTCGTGGGGCTACCAGCCGGTGGGCCTTTTCGCACCGACCATCCGCTTCGGGCCGCCGCACGAGTTCCGTGACCTCGTCGATGCGGCGCACCGCAAGGGCCTCGGTCTCATCCTCGACTGGGTGCCGGGCCATTTCCCGACCGACCCCCACGGGCTCGGCCGGTTCGACGGCACGGCGCTCTACGAGCATGCAGACCCGATGGAAGGCTTCCACCAGGACTGGAATACCTTCATCTACAATTACGGCCGCACCGAGGTCGCCAATTTCCTCGTGTCGAACGCGCTTTACTGGCTCGAGGAATACCATGTCGACGGGCTCCGCGTCGACGCGGTCGCCTCGATGCTCTACCGCGACTATTCCCGCGAGGACGGCGAGTGGGTTCCCAACAAGGACGGCGGCCGGGAGAATTACGAAGCCATCGCCATGCTCCAGCGGATGAACGCCACGGTCTACGGCGAGGAAGCCGGCGTCATGACGGTGGCCGAGGAGTCGACGTCATTTCCCGGCGTGTCCCGGCCGGTCGATGCCGGCGGCCTCGGCTTCGGCTACAAGTGGAACATGGGCTGGATGAACGACACGCTCGATTACATGGCGAAGGACCCGGTCCACCGAAGATATCATCATCACCAGATGACCTTCGGGCTGCATTACGCGTTTTCGGAGAATTTCATCCTGCCGATCAGTCATGACGAGGTGGTGCACGGCAAGGGCTCCATGTGGGCCAGGATGCCGGGCACGGAGTGGGAGAAGTTCGCCAACCTGCGCGCCTATTACGGCTTCATGTGGGGCCACCCCGGCAAGAAGCTCCTGTTCATGGGGCAGGAGTTCGGCCAGCGGCACGAATGGAACCACGATGCCCAGATCGACTGGGACTGCCTCGGCAGCGAGAGCCACGCCGGTCTTCAGCGCCTCGTGCGCGACCTCAACACGCTCTACCGCGCCGAGCCCGCCCTCCACGTGAGGGACTGCGAGCCCGAGGGCTTCGAGTGGATCGAGGCCAACGACGCCGAGATGTCGTCCTACGCCTGGGTGCGCCACGGCTTTGAAACGGATAAGCCCGTTGTCGTTCTGTGCAACTTCACGCCCTTCGAGCGCTCCGGCTGGCACGTGGGTCTGCCGCGCGCCGGCCACTGGCGCGAGGCACTGAACACCGACGCGGGGCTCTACGGCGGCGGCGACCGGGGCAATCTCGGCGGCGTCGATGCGACCGGCGAGGGCCGTCATGGCCAGCCGGTTTCCGCCCATGTCACGTTACCGCCACTCTCCACGGTCATTCTGGCCTGGGACGGCGGCTGAGGCCGGTAAAGGCCGGCAGGAGAGGGAGGACACCATGGCACCAGCACCGAAACGGCTCTCGGCGCGCTCGATGGCCTTCGTGCTCGCGGGCGGCCGCGGTTCGCGGCTGAAGGAACTGACCGACCGGCGGGTGAAACCGGCGGTCTATTTCGGCGGCAAGGCGCGGATCATCGACTTCGCCCTGTCGAACGCGCTGAACTCCGGCATAAGGCGGATGTCGGTCGCCACCCAGTACAAGGCCCATTCGCTCATCCGCCATTGCCAGCGGGGCTGGAACTTCTTCCGCGCCGAGCGCAACGAATACCTCGACATCCTGCCCGCCTCGCAGCGGGTCGACGAGAACAAGTGGTATGTCGGCACCGCCGACGCGGTGACCCAGAACATCGACATCGTCGACAGCTACGATGTCGATTACGTGCTCATCCTCGCCGGCGACCACATCTACAAGATGGATTACGAGGTCATGCTCCAGCAGCATGTCGACACCGGCGCGGACGTCACGGTGGGCTGCCTCACCGTGCCCCGCAAGGAGGCCACCGCCTTCGGGGTGATGCATGTCGACGACAGCGACACCATCACCCAGTTTCTCGAAAAACCCGCCGACCCGCCGGGCATCCCGGGCGACGAGACGCACGCGCTCGCCTCCATGGGCATCTATGTCTTCAACTGGAAGTTCCTGCGTGAGCTTCTCGTCGAAGACGCCGAGAAGGCCGAAAGCTCCCACGATTTCGGCAACGATATCATTCCGACCATCGTGAAGAACGGCAAGGCCGTGGCCCACCGCTTCACCTCGAGCTGCGTCAAGCATTCCCCCGACGCGCCCGCCTACTGGCGCGATGTGGGCACCGTCGACGCCTACTGGGAGGCCAATATCGACCTGACCGATTTCGACCCCGATCTCGACCTCTGGGACAAGAACTGGCCGATCTGGACCTATTCCGAAAGCACACCGCCCGCGAAGTTCATCCACGACGAGGAAGACCGGAGAGGCTCGGCGGTCTCCTCGCTCGTCTCGGGCGGCTGCATCGTCTCGGGCACCGAGATCCGGAATTCGCTTCTCTTCACCCAGGTGCACACGAATTCCTATGCCGTGCTCGACCACGTGGTGGCGCTTCCTTACGTGAATGTCGCCCGCTCGGCGCGGCTGACGAAATGCGTCATCGACCGCGGGGTCGAGATCCCCACCGGCCTCGTCGTCGGCGAAGACCCCGAGGAAGACGCGAAATGGTTCCGCGTGACGGATACCGGCGTCACCCTCGTCACCCAGAACATGCTCGACCGGAGGGCGGCTGCCAAATGAGGCAGGTTCTCTCGGTCACGTCAGAATGCGTCCCGCTCGTGAAGACGGGCGGGCTCGCGGATGTGGCCGGGGCGCTGCCGGCGGCCCTGGCGCCCGAGGGCTGGGCAATTCGGACGCTGCTTCCCGGCTATCCGCAGGTCATGAAGGCGCTTCGCGGCGCGAAACCGGTCGCCGACCTGCCCGATCATTTCGGCGGTCCCGCACGGCTTCTGGCCGGCCGGGCAGCGGGCCTCGACATCCTCGCCCTCGACGCGCCCCATCTCTACGATCGACCGGGCACGCCCTACCTCGACGCCGGCGGTGCCGACTTCCCCGACAATCCCCAGCGCTTCGCAGCGCTGAGCTTCGCCGCTTTTGAGGTCGCGCGCGGCGCCATTCCCGGCTGGCGGCCGGAGATTGTCCATTGCCACGACTGGCAGGCGGGCCTCACCCCCTATTACCTCCGCGACGACGGGGTGGGCAGTGTCCTGACGATTCACAACATCGCCTTTCAGGGGGTGGCACCGGCCTATCTCATCGATGCGCTCCGGCTCGACCGGAGCGACTTCAACGAAGGCGGCTACGAGTACTGGGGCCAGGTCTCGTCGCTCAAGGCGGGCCTGCGCTACGCCACCCGGTTGACCACGGTCAGCCCGACCTACGCCGCCGAACTCACGACGCCCGAATTCGGCATGGGGCTCGACGGCCTCCTGCGCGCGCGCGAGCGTGATCTTCACGGCATTCTCAACGGCATCGACACCGAGGCGTGGAACCCCGCGACCGACCCCGCCATCGCGACCTTCCGCACGCCGAAGGGCAAGGCGCGCGCGAAAAAGGCCCTGCGCGCGGAGTTCGATCTGCCCGAGGCCGAGGGGCCGCTCTGCGTCGTCGTCTCGCGCCTCTCGCACCAGAAGGGCCTCGACGTGCTGCTCGGCGCCCTGCCGGCGCTGATCGACCGGGGCGGTCAACTCGTCCTTCTCGGCACCGGCGATCGCGACATCGAAGCCGAACTGCGCACCGCCGCCCGGCACCCCAACGTCGCGGTCCACATCGGCTATGACGAGGCGCTGAGCCACCGCGTGATCGCCGGCGGCGACGCCATTCTCATCCCGTCGCGGTTCGAACCCTGCGGCCTCACCCAGCTCTACGGTCTGCGCTACGGCACGGTCCCCGTCGTCGCCCGCACCGGGGGGCTCGCCGACACCGTGATCGACGCCTCGCCGGTGGCGCTGCGCGCCGGCGTCGCCACCGGCCTCCAGTTCAGCCCGGTCACCACCCATGCGCTCGCCACCGCCCTCCTGCGGCTCGTCGATCTCCATGGCGACGCGCCGACCTGGGCGCGGATGCAGAAGAACGCCATGGCCACCGATGTCGGCTGGGACGCTTCGGCGCCGGCCTATGCCGCGCTTTACGAAGAGGTGGCCGGCGCATGACGAAGCACGTGGTGACAGGCGGCGTCGCCGCCCCCCTCGGCGCGACCGTTACCGAAGGCGGCGTCAACTTCGCGGTCTTCTCCGACAACGCGACGCGGATGACCCTCTGCCTCTTCGGCGAGGGCGGCGAAACCCGCATCGACCTGCCCGAGCGCGAGGGCGGGGTCTGGCACGGCCATGTCGCGGGGCTGAAGGCGGGACAGCTCTACGGCTACCGCGCCCACGGCCCCTACCGGCCCGACGAGGGGCACCGCTTCAACGCCAACAAGCTCCTGATCGACCCCTACGCGCGGGCGCTCACCGGCCATCCGGTCTGGACCGAGGCGGTCTACGGCTATTCCCACGGCGCGGTGGCGGGCGACCTCACCTTCGACGCGCGCGACAGCGCCGGCGCCATGCCGAAATGCATCGTCTCCGACTTCGCGCCGGGGCCCGCCGACCACCCGCGCAGGCCCTGGGACGAAACCGTGATCTACGAGGCCCATGTGAAGGGCCTGACCCGGCTGATGGACGGGGTCGATGCCCCCGGCACCTTCGCCGCCCTCGGCTCGGCGCAGGTCATCGGCCATCTCGAGGCGCTCGGCGTGACGGCGATCGAGCTTCTGCCGGTCCAGGCGTTTCTCGACGACCACTTTCTCGTCCGCAAGGGCCTCGTGAACTACTGGGGCTATCAGCCCTGGGGCTACTTCGCCCCCGAGCCGCGCTATCTCGCGGGGCGGGGCCCGGAGGTCTTCCGCCGCGTGGTCGACCAGCTGCACCGGGCGGGCATCGAGGTCATCCTCGACGTGGTCTACAACCATACCGGCGAGTCCGACCATCTCGGCCCGACGCTCGCCTTTCGCGGGCTCGACAACCTCAGCTACTACCGGCTCGAACGCGACCCGCGCTACTACGTCAACGACACCGGCACCGGCAACACGCTGAACATAGATCACCCGATGGTGCTTCGCATGGTGATGGACAGCATGCGCTACTGGGTCGAGGTCATGGGGGTCGATGGCTTCCGCTTCGACCTCTGCGCCACGCTCGGTCGCACCGGCGAGGGCGGGTTCGACCGGGGGGCCGCGTTCTTCGACGCCGTCCGCCAGGACCCGGTCCTCACCCGCACCAAGCTCATCGCCGAACCCTGGGACATCGGCCCGGGCGGCTACCAGCTCGGCTCCTTCCCGCCGCCGTTCCACGAGTGGAACGACCGGTTCCGCGACGGGGTGCGCCGGTTCTGGCGGGGCGACCCGGGCCGGGTGCCCGACCTCGCCGACCGGATCACCGGCTCGGCGGGCGTATTCGACCGCGCCGGACGCGCCGCAACGACCTCGGTGAACCTCATCACCGCCCATGACGGGATGACGCTCGCCGACCTCACGCTCTATTCCAGACGCCACAACGTGGTGAACGGCGAAGGCGGTGCGGACGGTCATTCCGAGGACTTTTCCGACAATCTCGGCGAGGAAGGCCCGACGAAAGACCGCGCGCGCGCCGAGGCCCGGGCGCAGCGGCGGCGCAACCTTCTCGCCACGCTCCTTCTGTCGCAGGGCACGCCGATGCTGCTCGCGGGCGACGAGATCGGCAACACCCAGAACGGCAACAACAACGCCTACAACCAGGACAACGAGACGGCCTGGCTCGACTGGAACGAGGTCGACGAGCAGATGCTCGGGTTCGCCCGCCGGCTCATCGAGTTCCGCAAGGCGCACCCGATCGTGTCGCAGCGGCAGTTCCTGCATTCGCGGGAACGCGCCATCGACCGCACGCCGGATCTCTTCTGGCGCCGCGAGGACGGCGCGGCGATGACGACCGACGACTGGAACGACCCCGCGCGGCGCCTTCTGGCGGTGGAAATGCGCACCGCTTCGGGCACGCCGCCCTACCGCAGCCTCGAATACGCGATCTTCATGATCTTCAATGCCGGCGAGGAGACCGAGGTGGTGCTGCCCGACCCTCCCGAGGGACAGGTCTGGTGCGTTCATCTCAACACCGCGCGTCCCAACGACGAAAGCCGGCCGCGTCCCGTGAGAACGGTCCTCTCCGCCGCCCACAGCGTGAAGGTCTTCGTTCTCGAGTCTGCCGACTGAAGAGGAAGCCATGGAAATCATCACCGTCCCCACAACGCCCATCGCGGGTCAGAAGCCCGGCACGTCGGGGCTGAGAAAGAAGACCCGCGTCTTCATGGAGCCGCATTACCTCGAGAATTTCGTCGCCGCGATCTGGGCCGGCACCGGCGGTGCGGCGGGCAAGACCCTCGTCGTCGGCGGCGACGGGCGCTATTTCAACGACCGCGCGGTGCAGGTCATCATCCGCATGGCCGCCGCCGAGGGCGCAGCACGGCTGATCATCGGGCAGGGCGGCCTCCTGTCGACGCCGGCGGCGTCGAACCTCATCCGCACCCGTGGCACCGACGGCGGCATCATCCTTTCGGCCTCCCACAACCCCGGCGGCCCCGATGCGGATTTCGGCATCAAGTTCAACACCGCGAACGGCGGCCCGGCCCACGAAGAGGTGACCGGGCGCATCTTCGAGGCGACGAAGACGCTTACCGAATACCGCATAACCGAAGGTCAGGACGTCGACCTCACCGCCCTCGGCGAGACGCGCTTCGGCGACCTCGTCGTCGAGATCGTCGACCCGGTGGCCGATTACGCCGCGCTCATGGAGACGCTTTTCGATTTCGACGCGATCCGCGGTCTTCTCTCGGACGGGTTCCGGGTCGCCTTCGACGCGATGCACGCGGTCACCGGCCCCTACGCGCGCGAAATTCTCGAAAACCGGCTCGGCGCGGCCCCGGGCTCGGTGCTGAACGGCACTCCGAGCCCCGATTTCGGCGGCGGCCATCCCGACCCCAACCCGATCTGGGCGAAGCCGCTCGTCGATCTCGTCATGGGACCGAACGCCCCCGATTTCGCCGCCGCCTCCGATGGCGACGGCGACCGCAACATGATCCTCGGGCGCGGCATCTACGTCACCCCGTCCGACAGTCTCGCGGTGCTGGCGGCCAATGCCCCCCTCGTGCCGATGTTCCGCGACGGCCTCTCGGGAGTGGCGCGCTCGATGCCGACCTCCGGTGCCGTCGACGTGGTGGCCCGCGACCTCGGCATTCCCTGCCACGAGACCCCGACCGGCTGGAAGTTCTTCGGCAACCTTCTCGACGCCGGCCTCGTCCAGCTCTGCGGCGAGGAAAGTGCCGGAACCTCGGGCGACCACGTCCGCGAGAAGGACGGGCTCTGGGCGGTGCTGTTCTGGCTCGACATCCTCGCGGTCTCGGGGCTGTCGGTCGCCGACATCATGGAGCTTCACTGGGAAAAGTACGGGCGCAACTACTACACCCGCCACGATTACGAGGGTGTCGAGACCGACCGCGCGGGGGCGCTGATGGACGCCCTTCGGGCGAAACTCGCCGGTCTTCCCGGGGCGACGTTCGAGGGTCTCACCGTAGAGACGGCCGACGAATTCGCCTACGACGATCCCGTGGACGGCTCGCGCGCCGAGGCCCAGGGCCTGCGCATCGTCTTCGAGGGCGGCTCGCGGGTGGTGTTCCGGCTTTCGGGCACCGGCACGGAGGGCGCGACGCTGAGGGTCTATCTCGAAGCCTACGAACCCGACCCCGCGAAGATCGCGCGCGACCCCGAGGAGGCTCTGGCGGGCGTCATCGCCGCCGCCGAGGAGATCGCCGGGATCAGGCAGCACACCGGGCGCGACGGACCCGACGTGCGCACCTGAGGGGGCCGGGCAAGGGGGCTGTCCGCCCCCTCTCGGGCCTGACGGCCCAATTCACCCCCGAGGATATTTTCCGGGCCGATGAAGCTGTGCCCGACCGTTCTCAGACCGCCTGCGCGCGCGGCTCGTCGAGCCCGCCGATGGACTGGGCGCGCAGCGCGATGACCCAGGCCACGACGAGCCCCGCCATCACCGTGTAGTCGAGGGCGGTGAACACGCCCACAACGACGATGAACGACACGAAGGAGGTGAGGAACCCGCCCCAGTCGCGCAGCGCGTCGCTGTCGGTGAGAAACACCGCGACGGTGACGATAAGCATCGCCGAAAGCGCCGCGCCCGCCCCGAAGAGCACCGGCATGCCGCCTTCCGTCAGCGTGGCCATCGGCCCCCAGATCCCGTCGGGAGAGACCGTACCGGTCCGCTCCAGCACCCAGAAGAGCGCGATCACGGCGATCCCGATCGAGATCGGCGCGGAGACGCGCATCTTGTACCAGCCATGCTTCGAAAACAGCCAGCCGAGGGCGATGAAGGCCGCCGCGATCACCGCGAGCTGGCCGATCTCGACCCCGATGTTGAAGCCGATGAGCTTGGGGATGAAATTGCTCGAGCCCAGACCGAACTCCTGCAGAACGCTCGCGAACCCGAGCCCGTGGAGCAGACCGAAGGCGAAGACCACGGCCGGCCGCCACGGCGTGAGCCCGCGCGCCAGCACGTTCTCGACCCCGACATAGACGATCGACGCCGCGATCAGCGGCTCGACGATATCGCCGGGTATGGTGACGAGCCCGAGCGCGCCCAGGGCGAGGGTGACGGTATGGGCGAGGGTGAAGGCGGTGACCTGCCAGAGGAGCGGGCCGAGCTTCGAGGCGAGAAAGAACAGGCCGAGGACGAAGAGGATATGGTCGAGCCCGAGGGGGATGATGTGGTCGAACCCGACGCCGATATAGTCCGCGAAGGCCTCGCCGGCGGTCTCGTCCACGCCCCCGACACGCGGGATCGGGTCGGAGAGCCGGCCGTTTTCGAGGAATGCCGCGTAGCCGTCCTCGACACCCGCCTGGCGAACCACCAGCGGGCCGAGCGCGCCGTCCCAGCCGAAGACAAGCCCCTCGCCGCCCTCCGGAAGTGCTGCCGTCAGCGTCACCTCGGAAATGCGCGGGGTCTCGACATTTCCGACCTCGGGCACCCTGACCTCGCGGAGCGACAGCTCCAGCGGCGTGCCGCCGACCTCGGCGGTGATCTGGCCGCGGATGTCGTCCCACGCGTCGCGGAACGCCTCTGCGAGGGCGTCCGGACCGAGGGTGCGGAGCGTGTCGTAGACCTCGGAACCCTCGGCGTCGTTGGTGTTGGCGATGCCCTCGAGGTCGAGACCGGCCACCGGCGCCTCGATCACCCAGTCGAGCGCGACGGTCGCCGTCTCTCCTTCGAGCGTGACGTCGGCCACCGAAGGCTGCACTTCGTGGGCTGTCGCAGCCTTCAGCATCGTCAGCAGCATCAGGGTTGACACCGCCAGCCATCGCGACACCCTCCGCCGCATTCCTTTCACCCGAAAGACCCCCGTCATGCGTTCCCTCGTCGTCGCTGCCACGTTCGCCCTCTCACTTATCACGACCACCGCGCAAGGCCATGAATTCTGGATCGATCCCGACCGGTTCCTTGTTCCCGCCGGTGAGCCGATCCGCGCGGACCTCAGGGTCGGAGAGGGCTTCGAGGGCGGTGCGCAGATTCTGAACCCTCTCCGTTTGCGCCGCTACCAGATCGCCACCGGGGAAGGGCTCCTGCCCGGCGAGGGCCGGATCGGAGACCGCCCGGCCATCGTCCAGAAGGTGCCGGAGGGCCTCGCCGTTGTTCTCGTCGCGACCGCCGACAGCAAGCTCACCTACAACGCGTTCGAGAAATTCGAGGCCTTCGTCACCCACAAGGCGGCGGGCTGGACGGTCGACGCCCATCTCGCCCGGGGCCTTCCCTCGGAGGGATTCGCGGAAGCCTATTCGCGCTACGCGAAGTCCCTCGTGGCCGTCGGCGACGGCGCCGGGTCCGACCGCGCCTTCGGTCTCGAGACGGAGATCGTCGCGCTGAAGAACCCCTATACCGACGATGTCTCGGGCGGGCTGCCCGTCGAGGTCCTCTACGACGGTGCCCCGCGGTCGGGCGAGCAGATCGAGGTCTTCGAAGCGGCGCCCGACGGCTCCGTGACCGTCTCGACCGTCACCACCGACAGCGACGGCCGCGCCCTGATCGCGGTCCGTCCCGGCCACCGCTACATGCTCGACAGCGTCGTCTTGCGCGAGCCTTCGGACGAGGCGCTGGAGGCCACCGGCGCGGTCTGGGAGAGCCTGTGGGCGAACCTCACCTTCGCCGTGCCGGAATGAAAGACGCGCCGGGGGTGGGGCCCCGGCGCGTCTGGCAAAGGGCAGCGATGGTCAGTCGGCCTCGGCCACGCCGGTGTCGATGAACCAGCCGCCGGGGCCCGCGACCTCGTCGGGCAGCGCGAGGATAATCACTTCGCGGATCACCAGGCACACGATCGCACTCGTCAGAACCGCATCGAAGGACAGGGCAAGAAGCTCACTCATCTTTTTCACTCCAACTTTCGGGCTGGACCTATCGGGCCAGCTTTCCGGGTTGAGGCCAATATCCCGTCCGATGCGGGCGCCGCCGGGGCGCCGCATGGGTAATTTCTTTGCTTTTCGCGGGCATCAGCCCGCCGTTCCCGTGGCAGAACCTTGCCATTGTGGCCTGTCCGGAAACAGCGGCTCCGAATAGGTGACCTCCGTCAAGCAAAGGCCATGGGGCGGCGCGACCGGGCCGCATTTCGCGCGTTCTTTCGCCAGAAGCGCCGCCTCCACGTCGTCTGCCGTCCATGCTCCGGCCCCGACCCTCTCGAGCGTCCCCGCGAACGACCGCACCTGATTGTGCAGAAAGCTCCGCGCCGCCACTTCGAGAAGGATTTCGAGACCGTGCGGCACGTCCCGCGCCGAGACCTTCAGAACGTCGAGGGTCTTCACCGGGCTCTTCGCCTGGCACATCGTCGAGCGGAAGGTCGTGAAATCGTGCCGGCCGATGAGCCGGTCGGCGGCGGCCTGCATCGCGCCCGGGTCGAGGGCATGGCGCAGGTGCCAGACCCGGCCGCGCTCGAGCGTCGGCGGGGCGCGCCGGCTGAGCATGCGGTAGCGATAGCGCCGCCCCGTGGCCGAAAAGCGCGGATGCCAGTCGGGGGCCGGCGCCGCCACCGCGGCGACCACCGCCACCGGCGCGGGCCTCAGATGGGCGTTGATCGCCTCCATCAGCCGGAACGGCTCCCACTCCCGGGGCATGTCGCACATGCCCACCTGGTGGGTGGCATGAACGCCGGTATCGGTCCGCCCCGCAGCCGCGATTCTCTGCCCAGCCCCGAGCGCGGCGAGCGCGGCCTCCACCGCCCCCTGCACGCTGGGACTGTTGTCCTGGCGCTGCCAGCCCGAGAACGGCCCGCCGTCATATTCGATCTTCAGGGCGTAACGATACATTTCGCGCCCATAGCCTGACCGCGCGGTTCCATCAATCTTTCCCGTGGCGGCACCATCATCGGCCCGGAAATATCCTCGGGGGGGCTTGCCTGAGGCAAGCGGGGGGCAGACAGCCACCCTCTACGGCCGCCCCACTGGCATCCGCCCTCTCCCCCGCCTATCTTGGCACCCACGGCAGAAGGGCAGGGCGCTTGATCCTCGGAGACATCGCAGACGGGCTGACGCGGGGCGTCGAGGGGGCGGTGTCGACCGTCTCGGAGGCATTCTTCGAGCCGGTGATCCGCCTCGGGGTCACCGGGCTGTCGCGGTCGGGCAAGACCATCTTCATCACCTCGCTCGTCGCCAACCTCGTCGGACGCGCGCGCATGCCGGGCCTCGTCGCGGGCGCCGAGGGGCGCATCGAGGCGGCCTACCTCCAGCCCCAGCCCGACGACACGCTGCCCCGGTTCGACTACGAGACCCATCTCGGCGCGCTCACCTCCGCCGAGCCCCGCTGGCCCGAAAACACCCGCTCGGTCTCCGAGTTGCGGCTGTCGCTCCGGGTGCGGCCCCGGGGGCTGCTGGCGGGGTTGCAGGGGCCGCGCACGGTTCATCTCGACATCGTCGACTACCCCGGCGAGTGGCTCCTCGACCTCGCGCTTCTCGACAAGTCCTACGACCAGTGGTCGCGCGAGACGCTGGCCCGGGTCGAAGCGCGCGATACCGGGTCGGGCTTTCGCGCGGCGCTTGCGGAAACCGACGGCGCGGCCCCCCTCGACGAGCCCGCGGCGGCGGCACTCGCCCGGGCCTTCACGGGCTATCTCACCGCGGCCCGCGCGGCGGGCTATTCCGACTGCACGCCGGGGCGCTTCCTCCTGCCGGGCGACCTCGCGGGCTCGCCGGCCCTCACCTTCGCGCCGCTGCCGCCCGGGCCCGCGCCGCGCGGCTCGCTCGCCCGCGAATTCGCGCGCCGCTACGAGGCCTACAAGTCACGCGTGGTGAAGCCGTTCTTCCGCGACCACTTCGCCCGGATCGACCGCCAGATCGTGCTCGTCGACGTGCTCGGCGCGATCCACGCCGGCCCCCGCGCGCTCGACGACCTGCGCACCGCGATGGCCGATATCCTCACCGCCTTCCGGCCCGGCCAGAACGCGTTTCTCTCGCAGATCTTCCGCGGCCGGCGTGTCGAGCGCATTCTCTTCGCCGCCACCAAGGCCGATCACGTCCACCAGTCCCAGCACGCCCGCCTCACCGCCATCGCCGAAGCCCTGCTCGCGGAGGCGAAGTCGCGCGCCGACTTCGCGGGCGCACGGACGAAGGCGATGTCGATCGCGGCTCTCAGGGCGACGACCGAGGACCGCGTCACCCACAAGGGCGAACCGCTCGACGTCGTGCGCGGCCGGCTGCTCGATACCGCGAAATCCGCCGCCTTTCACCCCGGCGACCTGCCCGAGGACCCGGCCCGGCTCCTGGGGCCCGCCCGCGAGGGGGCCGAGGGCTGGCTCGACGGCGACTACGGCGTGATGCGCTTCGCACCCCAGCCGCTCAGCCTGAGGCCCGGCGAGGGTCCGCCCCACATCCGGCTCGACCGGGCGGCGGAGTTTCTCATCGGAGACCGGCTGTGACCGACAAACGCTCCGCTCCCGTGCTCATACCCCTCGACGAGACCGGCCCGAGCCCCGCCGCCGCACCCCCGGTCGAGGACGCGCCGAAGGGCGAGGCGATGACCGCGGCCGCGGCGCTGGCCACCCGCCGGCCCTCGCGCCTCGCGCGCTGGTTCTGGGGCTCGCTGGCGGCGCTTCTGACCTTCGCGCTCTCGCTGGCGGCATGGGATTTCGTTACCGGCCTCGTCGCCCGCAACCCCGTCCTCGGTGCGGTGGCGCTGGGGCTTCTCGGCCTCTTCGTCCTGATCTGCCTCATCATCGTCATTCGCGAATGGGCCGCACTGGCGCGGCTCGCGCGTCTCGACGACCTCCAGCACGCCGCCGCCGAGGCCGACACCGCCGAGAAGGCCGGCGAGGTCGCCGACCGTCTGGCCGCGCTCTACAGCGGCCGGCCGGACATGGAATGGCCGGTCTCGCGCTTCGCCGACCGGCGCGGCGATGTCTTCGACGCCGAGGACCTGCTCTCGCTTGCCGAAACCGAGCTTCTCGCCCCGCTCGACGCCGCGGCGATCCGCGAGGTCGAGGCCGCCGCGCGTCAGGTCGCGATGGTCACCGCGCTCGTCCCGCTGGCGCTCGCGGATGTCGTGGCGGCGCTTACGGCAAACCTTCGCATGATCCGTCGCATCGCCGTGGTCTATGGCGGCCGCGGCGGCACGATCGGCTCGTGGCGGCTCACCCGCGCGGTCTTCTCCCATCTCGTCGCCACGGGGGCGGTCGCGGTGGGCGACGACATGCTGGGATCGGTCGCGGGCGGCGGGCTACTGTCGAAGCTCTCGCGGCGCTTCGGCGAGGGTCTGATCAACGGCGCGCTCACGGCACGGGTCGGGGTGGCCGCCATCGAGGTCTGCCGCCCGCTGCCGTTCCGCGCGCGCCGCAGACCGTCCGTTTCGGCGCTCGTCTCGCGCGCGGTGTCGGGCCTTTTCGACAAGTCGCCGGGCTGATCGTGCGCGGCGCGGGCCGGGTAGGGGGGCTGTCTGCCCCCCGCCTTCGGCTCCCCCCGAGGATATTTCACGGCCGCTGAAGAACCGAGCGGTGCCATTGACCTCGCGCAAGGCGCGGGGCATCGCAACGGGGGAGGCTCGACCATGGACATCGACCACGGCCATTCCGAAGAGGAGATCGCCGCCCGGATCGCCGGGCCCGGCCGGGAATCCTACGTCAAGGACACGGTCTACGGCGCGATAGACGGTACGGTGACGACCTTCGCCATCGTCGCCGGCGTCGCGGGGGCGGGGTTATCTCCGGCGGTGATCATCGCCCTCGGGCTCGCCAACGTGTTCGCGGACGGGTTTTCCATGGCCGCGGGCAACTACTCCGGCACCAAGGCCGAACTCGACGACATCCGCCGGTTGCGCGACCAGGAGACGCGCCACATCGAGCGCAACCCCGACGGCGAGCGGGCCGAATTGCGCGCCATTCTCTCCGGCAAGGGCCTCTCGGGCGACGTGCTCGAGGCGGCGACGGAGGCGATTGCCGCGAACCGAAAGGCCTGGATCGACACGATGATGGAGGGCGAATACGGCCTCTCCGCCAGCGACCCCCACCCGATGCGCGCCGCGCTGGCGACCTTCGCCGCCTTTCTCGCCGCGGGCATCGTGCCGCTCCTGCCGTTCCTCTTCGGCGCAGCGAACGCCTTCGGCGTCTCGGCGGGGCTCACGGCAGTGGTGTTCTTCGCCATCGGCGCCCTCAAGGCCCGCTGGTCGCTCACCCCCTGGTGGCGCTCGGGAACCGAGACACTGGTGATCGGCGGCATCGCGGCCGGGATCGCCTACGGCGTGGGCACGCTGTTCCATTTCTGAGCCTGCTTTACGCTCCCGCTGCGGCCTCCTATAACCGCCCCATGACGGCGTGCCTCATCATCCGAATTACGGGCCCGGCGCTCTCGATATGAGCCGCCGGGACAAGGCGCATGGCACCCCGCGCCGCTCCTTCGCCCAATAGCCAGATCCGATCCGAAAGACGCCCCATGTCTGCCGAAACGCCCGACTACAAAGACACGCTCACCCTTCCCGTCACCGATTTCCCGATGCGCGCGGGGCTTCCCAAGCGTGAGCCCGACTGGCTGAAGCGCTGGGAGACCATCGGCGTCTACGACCGGCTGCGCGAGAAGGCCCTCGCCCGGACGGGCGAACGAAAAGAGGCCCGGGAGCCCTTCACCCTCCACGACGGCCCCCCCTATGCCAACGGCCATCTCCACATCGGCCACGCGCTCAACAAGATCCTCAAGGACATGGTCGTGCGCTCCCAGCAGATGATGGGCCGCGACGCGCGCTACGTCCCCGGCTGGGATTGTCACGGCCTGCCCATCGAGTGGAAGATCG
>CAZPPH010000064.1:0-16441 GCA_964588375.1 uncultured Rhodobacterales bacterium
TCACCGGCCCCGACGGCCTCGCCGCGCTGAAGCCCGCCAGCGCCATCCACGACACGCTCGACCCCATCTACGAGACGGTTCGCATCCTGACACGCGAACTTCCCGAAGAGACCACGCTCATCGGCTTTGCGGGCGCGCCGTGGACGGTCGCGACCTACATGATCGCCGGGCGCGGCACCCCCGATCAGGGCCCGGCCCATGCGCTGAAGGCCGCGGACAGGGCCACTTTCGAGGGGCTCATGGAACGGATCACCGAAGCGACCATCGAATACCTCTCGAAACAGATCGAGGCCGGCGCGGAGGTGGTGAAGCTCTTTGACAGCTGGGCGGGCTCTCTCGAGGGCGCGGACTTCGATGCCTACGCGCTGGAACCGGCCAAGCGCATCATCGGCGAACTGAAGGCCCGCCATCCCGGCATCCCCGTCATCGCCTTCCCGCGCGAGGCGAAGGACCGCTACGAGGGCTTCGCGAAGGCCACGGGCGCCGATTGCGTCGCCCTCGACACGAAGGTCGATCTCGACTGGGCCGTCGCCCATGTCCAGCGCGACGGCTGCGTTCAGGGCAATCTCGACCCCAAGCTCATGGTCACCGGCGGAGACGAACTCGTCAGCCAGGCCCGCCGGATCGTCGACGCCTTCTCGGGCGGGCCGCATATCTTCAACCTCGGCCACGGGATCACGCCCGACGCCGACCCCGAGAACGTCCACCGTTTGCTCGAAGCGATCAGGGGATAGCCCGGAAGCCGCCATTTTCTTGCCCAACCCCGCGTCTAGTGAGGGCCGGGTGCAAGCGGAGCGAGCGGCGCGATGGGCTTCAAGGGTATCATGTTCGGTCTTCTGGCGGGGGCTATCGGCCTCGTCGTTTTCACCTCGACCACGGGCGAGATGGCCGACGGGAAGGACCTTCCCGACAATAGCGAGGCCGCAGCGCCCTCCCTCGGCGATTTCGCGTCCGCCTTCGGCATCGCCTTCGGCAATGGCGGCCAGATGCGCAGCGCCGGTGGGCCGTCGGATGATCGGCTCGTCACCGACCCCGAGAAAACCCGCAGTGCGGAATTCTACGGCTGGAAGGTCGAGCACCCGGGGCTGATCGGACCCGGCGACGAGATGCACCTCGTCCAGTCGGCCCTCGCCGGTGTGCCGATGAAACAATCCCTCGAAACCCCGATCGAGGTCATGGAACGCGCCGCGGAAGCAGGCTGCACCGCCCCCGGCCGCGCGGCCGGCGAGAAGCTCGTCAAGGTGCAGGTGTTCGAGGGATTGCAGCCGTCGGGCTATCACGCCGTAACCGTGCGCGATCTCTCCGCCGGCGCGAAGAACTTCATAGCGAACCTCCAGCGCTCCGACGATCCCGCCGACGAACGCCCTTCGGGCGAGAGCCGGCCGGTGCCTGTCGTCAACATCGTCCTGACCGACGAAAGCGCGCCGCTCTACCTCGTCCTCCAGGCCGCGGGCCGACCGGTCGTGTGGAACCTCCACGCCACGACGGGCGTCGAAGTCGCTGCCGTCGTCGTCGTCGGCAACCCCGGCAACGCAGTCCATCCTCTGACACCCGAGACGACCGTGACCTTTCTCGAGATTGCCGAAGACTGCGCGCCGCAGCCATGGCGCGCGGCACAGCCCTGGTGGGACATGTTCAACCGTCCCGGCGCAGCCGGCGGCGACTTCGAAGAAAAATCCGCCGCCCGCCACACCGCCTATGACAGGTGGTTCGCGGCGACGTTCGGCGAAGCCTCGGAGCCCGGCACTATCGGCGCCTTCGCGGCGAACCACATGCTCGTCGGACCCCTGCCCGCCTCGCCCGAGGTCCGCGCGACCTACCGGCCGCTGACCGGCGCCCGCATCATCGCCCACGAAGGCCCCCTGCTCTACGCCGCCCCGGCGCGCGAGCGCGAGGCGGATCTCGCCCGGCGCCGCTACGCGCTCGCCGAGGCCGCCGCGGGAGGCGACCTCTCCATCGTCAACCCGGCACCCATGGAGCGTCGGCAATGAAGTGGCGTCTGATCCTCGCCGGGGCGGTTTTCGTGATCTTCGGCATCCCGCTTCTGGCGATCAACCTCGGCGCGCTCGGCATGCAGGCGAAGGTCGAGAACGCGATGTCCGGCGAAACTTCGGTCCCCGGTCCCATCGCCGATGCCGGCGGCCGGGTCCTCGACGTCTGGGGCAGCTTCGGGGAGGGCCGCGAGATCGACGCGCTCTTCGTCGAGGACAGGTTCACCCGACGCCGATCGATCACATACACCGAAACCCTCGCTCTCGCCGATCTCCTGAACGAGGGAGAGACGAGGCCGGACCCCGAGTTCGAGGAGCTCTGGGTCCTGGCCAGAGCCTCGCGGCGGGCCCTCGAGAAGGAATGCCCCGTGGTGCTGGAGACCATCGGGCGGGCCTGTGCGGTGTCTTCGGCCACCGTCGACGAGACCTCAGAGGACGGCGTCTTCGAAATCGAGGCGGTCGTGGGCTACCTCCCCGACCATGCGCTCGGCGACACCACCGTCGAGGGACCCCGCGACCTCTACCGCGCCCGGCTTCGGCTTCCGTCCGAGGGCGGCATCGCCGTCCCGCCCGAAGGCCGCGACGCGGCCAAGCGCACGCTCTATCAGGAAATCGAACGCGCCTGCGACAGATCGCGGGAGAAGCGGGGCAATTGCGTCATCGCCGACCTCGAACTCCGCGAGGGCAGGCTGAACGGCGACGGCACAATTTCCTATTACGCCACGGCCAGTCTCTATTCGGTGGGGCCCAGGGGGTCACGGCTCGAAGACGAAGACCTCGTCGGCACCTACGGCGCGACCTTCACCGAGCACCAGTCGGGCGTGGAGGAGAAGCTCGGGCTCCTCGCCACGCTCGGCGCGCTCTTCAATGGTGGCGGAGACGCGCAGCGCGGCGATGGCCCCAGCATTCTTCGGGGCGGTCACCAGCGTTACGGTGGCAACGACGGCAGGTTCATCCCAGCGCCGGACCCCTGAGACTCAGATCCACTTCGCGACTGGCGGAAGGCTCATGAGCACCGCATTTGCGTCGTGCCCGGTCTCGAGGCCGAATTTCGTGCCCCGGTCGTAGACGAGGTTGTATTCGGCATAGAGACCGCGGTGAACGAGCTGAGCCTCCTTGTCCGCTTCCGACCAGACCTGCACCCGGCGCTTTTCGACCAGCGGAACAAACGCCTTTAGAAACGCCCGGCCCACGTCCTGCGTCAGCGCGAAGTCCTTCTCCCAGTCCCCCGTGTTGCGATCGTCGAAGAAGATGCCGCCCACACCGCGCGCCCGGCCCCGGTGCGGAATGTAGAAATACTCGTCCGCCCAGTCCTTGTAGTTCGGATAGATCTCGGCCCCGTGCGGATCGCAATGCGCCTTCTGGACGGCGTGGAAATGCGCTGTGTCATCGTCGTATTCAAGACATGGGTTGAGGTCGGAGCCACCGCCGAACCACCAGGCATGCGGGGTCCAGAACATCCGCGTGTTCATGTGCACCGCGGGCACATGCGGGTTCTGCATGTGCGCCACCAGGCTGATGCCCGAGGCCCAGAAGCGGGGATCGTCGGCCATGCCGGGAATGCCCTTGCGCGCGGCCATCGCATTCTGCGCCCGCTCGCCGAGCGTTCCGTAGACGGTCGAGACGTTGACCCCGACCTTCTCGAACACCCGGCCTCCGCGCATCACGCTCATGAGGCCTCCGCCTGCATCCGAGCCATCCTCGGACGTGCGGCGCGTCTCGGTCACTTCGAAGCGGCCCGGCTCGGCGTCCGAGAGCGGGCCATCGGCATGGCTGTCTTCCAGACCCTCGAAGGCCTCCACGATCTCGTTACGCAGCTGGCGGAACCAGCCCGCGGCCCGTGTCTTTCTCTCGTCGAATTGTTCGGTCACGCCTTCCCTCCCTTGCGCTTGCCGAGCTTTCGCAGCAGCCGGGCCGTGCTTCCTTGCGACAGATCAACCCCGGACCGACCTGTCAACGTCAGTGGACAGGCGCGTCGACCGCATCGAGCAGTGTCCGCCCGCCATCGACGGTCAGCACCTGCCCCGTCATGAAGCCCGACCCGTCCGAGGCGAGAAACTGCGCCACTTCCGCCAGTTCGCCGGCCCCCGCGATCCGACCGAGCGGTGTATGATCGACGATGGACTGACGATGAACGTCCTCATCGCGGAGCGCACCCTGAAGAGAGGCCGACATGACCGAGCCGAGCGCGATGGCGTTCACCCGGATCCGGTGCGGCGCGAGCGTCACGGCCATGGAACGCGTGAGCTGGTCGAGGGCGGCTGAACTCACCGAGTAGGCCAGCATCTCCGGCACCGTTCGACGCGCGGCGATCGACGAGAGGTTGATGATCGAACCCGACGGGCGCGCTTCCTCCTCGGTGCTCTCCTCCTCGCCCTGCCGGATCATCTTCTTCGCGAAGAGCTGGGTCATCCTGAGTGAGATCATAAGGTTCGTGGCCAGCAACGCCTCGACCTTGTCGGCCTTCGGGTCGAGCGGGTCGGAAACCTCGACCTGGCGCGAAGCGTTGACCAGCACGTCCACGCGGTCGAAGGCGTCAAGGGTCGCCGACAGAAGATTGGCCCGGGCGAGCTTCTCGCGGAGATCACCGGCGAAGTAGCGCGCTGCCCCCTTCTCGTCCTTGACGTCGCCGAGTTCCGACTGGAGCCGCCCCTCGTCCATGTCGGCGAACATCACGTTCGCGCCACGCTCGACGAAATGCCGGGCGATGGCCAGACCGACACCATTTGCCGCGCCGGTCACCACGGCGGTCTTTCCGGTGATCGCGAGTGTCATCGTGTCTTTCCCGTTCGGTGGCCGGCGCGCGGGCGGGTGGCGTGGATCACCTTGAACCCCGGGTCGCCGCCCACCTCGTGCAACTCGCGAAACGTTCCTTCAAGGGCGGCTTCATAGGGAAGGTGTCGATTTGCCACAAGCCAGAGCCCGCCCTTCGGCTTGAGCATCGCCGCCGCCGCGCGGATGAAGGCCCGCCCAAGCTCGGGCTCGGCCTTTCGCTCGGCATGGAACGGCGGGTTCGTCACCACGTGGTCCAGCAATGCGGGGGCGCTCCAGCGCGTCGCGTCGGCCCAGTGAAACACCGCCCGGCCATCGTCGAGATTTCGCCGTGCAGCTTCCAGCGCCACCCGGTCGTTCTCGACAAGATGGACCGTTTCCACCCCCTCGCGGGCAAGAATGGCGCCCGAGAGGTAGCCCCAGCCCGCGCCAAGATCTGCCACACTCCCGGGCAGGGCCGCGGGCAGAAGCTCCGCGAGATGCGCCGAAGCCCGGTCGATCCGGCCCTCCGAAAACACTCCGGGCGCCCGCCACCAGCCGTCCGCCGCCTGCGCGGGCGCCTCGGCCGGCCAGTCGGAGAAGTCGCCCCCGGTGACCGTGAACAGCTTGCCATGCGCCTTTGCCCAGGCCGACGAGACCTCTGCGCGCCCGCGAAGCTCCCGGTAGAGCGCGTCGATGCCATGGGTCTTCGGCCCGTCGACGATGACCGGCCCGGCCGTGCGTTCCCGGGCGGTTCTCAGCGCTGCACGCTGTGCCTCCCGCGATCTCGGCGCGAAAACCACCGCCCCCGCAAAGGGACCCTCGGGCGCAGGGTCCGAGGCCCAGCCAGCCGCCTTCATTGCATCATGGACGTCACGGTAACGCGCCATCAGCCGGGTGTTCTCGCGGTCGAACGCCGCGAGATCGGAGTTCATGTCCGCTCCGATGACGAGGATAGGTCCGTCGGGAAGCTCCACATGGCCCTTCTCGACGCCGAGGCTGAGGCGACCGTCCAACTCCGCGGCCTATTCCTTCTCCATCGTGCACTGAAGCGGGTGCTGATGGCGCCGGGCGAAATCCATCACCTGGCTGACTTTGGTTTCGGCAATCTCGAAAGCGAAAACTCCCACGACCGCGAGGCCCTTCTTGTGAACGGTCAGCATCAGATCGTAGGCTTGCGCATGGTTCATGCCGAAGAACCGCTCGAGCACGAGCACGACGAACTCCATCGGCGTGTAATCATCATTCAGGAGCATCACCTTGTAGAGGGGCGGGCGCTGGGTGCGGGCCTTGGCCTCCGTTATGGTCCCAGCGTCTCCGTCACCCGGCTTTTCAGGCTTTGCCAGTGTCCAGGGATCGACGCGTTGCACCGGTTGATTTCCGTTCTGCCGTTGAGAGGTTCGAGCAGGCAATATAGTCATGGGAGCGTGTCTGAAAAGGCCCAACTGGCCGGCGGAGCCCATGACAATCACCACGATCGGTTTCGACGCCGACGACACGCTTTGGCACAACGAAAGGGTGTTCCGCCTGACCCAGGAGCGCTTCGCGGCCCTGCTTGCGGATCATGCCGATCCCGACCACCTTTCGGAGCGCCTGCTGGCGGCCGAGCGCCGCAATCTCGGACATTACGGTTTCGGTGTGAAGGGCTTTGTCCTGTCGATGATCGAAACCGCCATCGAGGTGACCGACGGCACCGTGCCCGCTCCCGTCATCGCCGATCTTCTCGCCGCGGGGCGCGAAATGCTCGCCGAACCGATCGAGCTTCTGCCTCATGCGCAAGATGCGGTGGAGAGGCTCGCAACGGATTACAGGCTCGTCCTCGTGACCAAGGGCGACCTGCTGGACCAGGAGCGAAAGCTCGCACAGTCGGGACTGGGCGAAC
Source organism: uncultured Rhodobacterales bacterium (assembly GCA_964588375.1). GTDB lineage: Bacteria > Pseudomonadota > Alphaproteobacteria > Rhodobacterales > Rhodobacteraceae > JASJAR01. The sequence goes on from CAZPPH010000064.1 coordinate 6,625, forward strand.
TCTTTCACGCGGTGGAGATCGTGTCCGACAAGACCGCCGCGATCTACCGGACCGTCTTCGACCGTCATGGGGACGGTCCCGAACGCGCAGTGATGTTCGGCAATTCGGTGAAGTCCGACGTGCTTCCGGCGATCGAAGCCGGCGGGTTCGGGGTGTGGGTTCCCCAGGGCGAACCCTGGGCGCTCGAACACGCGATTCCGCCCGAAGCCCACCCACGTTACCGCGCGATCGCCGATCTTGGCGCGGCCGTCGCCCTGATGGCAAATCTTGGCCCAACATATTGTGGGCCTTAGGCAGACTCACACTTCATTTTGAGCGAAGCTTTGCTGCCTCGCAAACCCTTATAAACTCGGGTGTTTTCGCGGACGATTAACCGTGATACGGTATCGCAAATAATAAGCGACGAGGCATCGACCTCGGAGCGAGAGGCAGAAAAGGTTTTGACGTGGCGATGGCTCCTTCGCAGGCCGTCCTTTGGGGACGTACGTTCTTTCTAATCCTTGGTCTTTGGTTCGCGGCGGCGACGACGACGCTGGCTGCCCCGTATGCGGCGATGGTGATCGACGCGCGAACGGGCGAGGTCCTGCATTCGCGCAATGCCGACACACGGCTTCACCCGGCGTCGCTGACCAAGATGATGACGCTTTACATCGCCTTCGAGGCGGTGGAGCGGGGCGAGATCTCACTCGATGACGTCATAACGATCTCGAAGAGCGCAGCGGCCGAACCTCCGTCCGAGCTCGGTCTTCGATCCGGTCACAAGATCAAGTTCCGCTACCTCATCCGCGCCGCGGCCGTGAAGTCGGCCAACGACGCGGCCACCGCCATCGCCGAGGCGATTTCGGGCTCCGAGGCAGCTTTCGCGCGGCGGATGACCCGTACCGCGCGGGCAATGGGCATGACCCGGACGACCTTCAAGAACGCCCATGGCCTGACCGAGGCCGGCCACCTCTCCACCGCGCGGGACATGACGACGCTCGGGCGGCATGTGTTCTATGATTACCCCGAATACTACAACCTCTTCTCGCGCATCCGGACCCACGCTGGCCTGCGCAACGTCGCCAACACCAACCGCCGTCTCCTCGGCGCCTATCGGGGAGCGGACGGAATCAAGACGGGTTACACCCGCGCGGCGGGGTTCAATCTCGTCGCGTCCGCGGAACGCGGCGGCGAGCGGATCATCGCGACGGTCTTCGGCGGCAATTCCACCGCATCGCGCAATGCGCGTGTCGCGGAACTCCTCGACATGGGATTCAAGCGCGCGCCGTCCCGCGCCGCGGTCCGCAAGCCGCAGCGCCCGGCCTATGTCGGTAATGCCGACGCCCCGGTCAGGATTGCCCGGGGCCCGGTGAAGAAGAGCCCGCTGCCGCGCGCGCGTCCGGTCGAGGAAACGCCGGTGCTCGTGGCCGACACGCTCCAGGACGGCATCGTGGACGCTCTCGCCGAGGCCGTGGCCGGAGAGGTGAACGTGCCGGAAACGCCCGGCGCGGTCGAGATCGCCAGAGCCGCACCCGAAGCGGTCGGCGCGGCAAGCCCCGTGCTCGCCTCCTCGGCCGACGTCGAGGCCTCACGAGCGAGCCTCGCCGCGATACAGCCTCTGCCCCGACCGGTGCAGGTGGCGGCAGCGGCCCCGCCACCCAGGGAGCCCACCATCGTCACCCGCCTGTCGACCTCCGGCGGCCGGCACTGGGGCATCTCGCTTGGCCGGTTCCCGAACCGCCATGACGCCGAGCGCGTGCTGCTGACGACCGCTCTCACGGAACTCGCCACTCTCGACGATGCGCTCCGCAAGGTCGTGCCCCGCGGAGCCGCTTATGACGCCAATTTCGTCGGCATGACCCGCGAGCGCGCGGCCCTGGCCTGCCGGCGGCTCGAGGCCCGTGACATGGATTGCCAGACGCTCGGACCGGGCTGATCTCCCTCTGTGCATCGGAGATCGTCTTCCGCTATGGTCGACCCGCAAACAGGAGGCTGAGATGACCGATCAACCACCTCGCAGCGACGACGTGATCAGCGGCTGGACCTCACCGGGGCCGGACAACGTCAAGCTCGTGTATTTTCTCTACCTCGCCAGCCTCGTGCTGGGCGTCACGTCGCTTATCGGGCTCGTGTTCGCCTATCTCAATCGCGGCAAGCACGGCGGGTGGGTCGACACCCATTACACCTACCAGATCCGCACGTTCTGGATAGGTCTGCTCTACGGCGTCGTCGCGTTGGTCCTGTCGATCGTGCTGATCGGTTTTGTCCTGATGATCGCGGTCATCGTCTGGTTCATCATCCGCTCGGTCGTCGGTCTTCAGCGCGCCACGCAGGGCCAACCCGTGGCCAACCCCGAAAGCTGGCTCATCTGACGGTCAGGCGACCGCGCCCTGGCCAATGTCGAAGGCCGCCGCCATGAGCTCGCGCGTATAGGCCGTCTGAGGCGCGTCGAAAATGCGTTCGGCCGGTCCCTGCTCGACCACGTCTCCCGCCTTCATGACGACCACGTGGTGGCTGAGCGCGCGCACCACTTTCAGGTCGTGGCTGATGAAGAGATAGGCGAGACGGTGCCTCTTCTGCAACTCGCGCAGGAGCGTGACGATCTGCACCTGCACCGTCATGTCGAGGGCACTTGTCGGCTCGTCGAGCACAACGAGCTTCGGACGCAGGATCATCGCGCGGGCAATGGCGATACGCTGGCGCTGGCCGCCGGAGAATTCATGCGGGTAGCGGTGCATCATCTCCGGGTCCAGGCCGACCTCGGCCATGATCGAGGCCACGAGGGCGCGATTCTCCTTGCCTTCGGGCTGGTGAATCGTCAGCCCCTCGGCGATGATCTCTTCCACCGTCATGCGGGGAGACAAGGAGCCGTAAGGGTCCTGAAAGACGATCTGCATGTCGGCTCTCAGTGGCCTGAGTTGGCGCGTTCGCAGCCCCTGTATGTTCCGGCCGAGCAGGCTCACCGGCCCTTCGGACGAAATGAGCCGCATGATGGCCAGTGCGAGCGTCGTCTTGCCGGAGCCGGACTCGCCGACAATGCCCACCGTCTCGCCGGCCCTGACCGAGAGCGTCGCGGCGTTCACCGCCTTGACGTGACCCACCGTGCGCTTGAGAAGCCCGCGCTGGATCGGGAACCAGATCCGCAGGGCATCGGTCTCTGCGACGATGGGCGCGTCGTCGGGCACCGGTTCCGGAACGCCGGTCGATTCCGCCGACAGCAGCATTCGCGTGTAGGGGTGCTCGGGCCGGTCGAAGATCTCCCGCACTCCGCCCCGCTCCACGATCTCGCCATCCTTCATCACGCAGACCCGGTCGGCGAAGCGCCGCACGATCCCCAGGTCGTGGGTGATGAACAGCATCGACATGCCCCGGTCGCGTTTCAGCTTCGCGAGCAACTCGAGTATCTGCGCCTGGATCGTCACGTCGAGCGCCGTCGTGGGCTCGTCGGCAATGAGAAGCTTCGGGTTGTTGGCCAGCGCCATGGCGATCATCACCCGCTGGCGCTGGCCTCCCGAGAGCTGGTGCGGGTACGACTTGAGCCGCGTCTCGGGGTCGGGAATGCCCACCTCGTCGAGAAGTTGGAGAATGCGCGCCCGCGCCGGCTCGCCTGTCAGGCCCTGGTGGATGAGGAGGCTCTCGCCGATCTGCTTGTCGAGCGTGTGAAGCGGATTGAGCGACGTCATCGGCTCCTGGAAGATGAAGGCGATGTCGTTGCCGCGCCTTTTCCTCAGCATCGCGTCGTCGGCGCCGACCATCTCGTCGCCCTCGTAGATGATCGAGCCCGCGACGGTCGCGCTGTCGGGCAGAAGCTTGACCGTCGAGAGTGCGGTGACCGACTTTCCCGACCCGCTCTCGCCCACGAGCGCAACGGTCTCGCCACGGCCCACTTCGAAGGACACCCCGCGAACCGCATGGGTCTCCACCGCATCCTGGCGAAAGCGTACGTCGAGATTCTCCACGGTGATGATCGCGCTCACGAAAAGGTCTTTCTCGGGTCAAAGGCATCGCGCACGCCCTCGAAGATGAAGACGAGCAGCGACAGCATGATCGCGAAGGTGAAGAACGCGGTGAAGGCAAGCCAGGGGGCCTGAAGGTTCTGCTTCGCCTGAAGCGTCAGCTCCCCGAGCGACGGGGACGACGAGGGCAGGCCGAACCCGAGAAAGTCGAGCGAGGCCAGCGTGCCGATCGTGCCGGTGATGATGAAGGGCAGCATCGTGAGCGTCGCGACCATGGCGTTGGGCAGCATGTGGCGGAACATGATGGTGCCGTTCGAGACCCCGAGGGCGCGGGCGGCGCGGACGTATTCGAAGTTCCGCGCCCGCAGGAATTCGGCGCGCACCACGCCCACCAGGGCCGTCCAGCCGAACAGCGCCGTCAGAAACACGAGGAGCCAGAATCCGCGCCCGAGGATCGCGAACATGATGATGATGATGTAGAGGCTGGGGGTCGAGACCCAGATCTCGATGAAGCGCTGGAAGATGAGGTCGATCCAACCTCCGAAGAAGCCCTGCACCGCCCCCGCGACGATGCCGACGAACGACGCGATGCCGGTGACGATGATCGTGAACACGATGGAGAGGCGGAAGCCGTAGATCACCCGGGCGAGCACGTCGCGGGCGGTATCGTCGGTGCCGAGCCAGTGCTGGGCGTCGGGGGGTGACGGGACCGCGCGGCCGACATCGGAAATCGTGTTGTAGCTGTAGGGGATGATTGGCCAGACCATCCATCCCTTCTCGACCATCTCGCCGTTCACCACCCCCGTCTCCGCCTCGGCGATGATGCCCTCGGGGTCGTCGAAACAGCTTTCCAGTCCGCCCGAGATGATGAGGCACTGCACCTCGATATCGGAATAGACCGCCTCGGTGCGGAAGTCTCCGCCGAAGGCCGTTTCGGGATAGAACTGGAAAATCGGCATGTGAAGCTCGCCCCGGTAGGAGACGAGAATGGGTTTGTCGTTGGCGATGAATTCCGCGAACAGGGTCAGCCCGAAAATCACCGAGAACAGGATGAGCGACCAGTAGGCCCGCCGGTTGCGGGTGAAGTTCCGCCAGCGCCTCTTGTTGAGAGGCGACAGCTCGAAGCGACCCCGACGGGGTTCCGCCGGCGGCGGCGGCCCGGTATCTCCCGGCGTGGCTTCGGGGGTGAGCGGTTCGGCGACGGCCATCTCAGCTCTCCCGCGTTTCGAAGTCGATCCGGGGGTCGACAAGCACGTACATGAGATCCGACAGAATGCCGACAACGAGGCTGATCAGCCCGAATGCGAAAAGCGTGCCGAAGATCACCGGGTAGTCGCGCGCAACCGCCGCCTCGAACCCGAGCCGCCCGAGCCCGTCGAGCGAGAAGATCGTCTCGATGATGAGCGAAGCCCCGAAGAAGACGGAAATGAACAGCCCCGGGAACCCCGCGATGATGATGAGCATCGCGTTGCGGAAGATGTGCCCGTAGAGCACCCGGCCTTCAGAGAGCCCCTTGGCCTTCGCCGTGATGACGTATTGCTTCTTGATCTCGTCGAGGAAGGAGTTCTTGGTCAGAAGTGTCAGCGTGGCAAAGCTCGCGATCGTCGAGGCCAGCACCGGCAGGGTGATGTGCCAGAGATAATCCGTGATCTTGGCGAAGAACGACAATTGTTCCCAATTGTCCGAGACGAGCCCTCTCAGCGGAAAGATCTGCAGATAGGAACCGCCTGCGAAGAGCACCAGAAGCAGAATCGCGAAGAGAAAGCCGGGGATCGCATAGGCCACGATGATGAGGGCCGACGTCCAGGTATCGAAGGACGAGCCGTCCCTGACCGCCTTGCGGATGCCGAGCGGGATCGAGACGAGGTAGGCGATCACCGTCGACCAGAGACCGAGCGTGATCGAAACCGGCATCTTCTCGATCACGAGGTCCACCACGCTGATCGACCGGAAGTAGCTCTCCCCGAAATCGAAGCGCATGTAGTCCCACATCATCGAGAAAAACCGCTCCAGGGGCGGCTTGTCGAAACCGAACTCCCGTTCGAGATCCTCGATGAACTCCGGCGGCAGGCCGCGCGCGCCCACGTAGCCCTCGCTGCCGCCGTCGACGGTTTCCGAGGCGGTGCCCGAGATGCCCTCGAACACGTCTCCGCCGCCCTCGATCTGGGCGATGATCTGTTCGATCGGCCCGCCGGGGACGAATTGCGTGAGCGTGAAGTTGATGACCATGATCCCGAAGAGCGTCGGGATCACCAGAAGCAGGCGTCGGAATATGTAGGCGCCCAAAGCCCCGCGACCCCGCTCAGTTCAACGCGCCGGCGGCCTGAAGCCGGGCGTATCCCTCGGCGTCGAACCACCAGAAATCGAGCGTGCCGAGGGCAAGCGGAGGGATCGTCTCGGGTCGGCCGTACATGTCCCAGTAGGCCACCCAGTGCTCCTGGTTCGACCACTGGGAAATCCAGAACCCGTGCGCCCGCAGAACCCTGTCGAGGGCCCGCACCGCAGGGCGCAGCTCGTCGAGCGTCGAGGCGGAAATGGCCTCGTCGACCAGCCTGTCAACGGCCGGGTCCCGCAGCGCCATGAGGTTGCGAGAACTGTCGCCGGCGGTCTCCGAAGAGAACCACTGCTTCAGCCCGGTCGAGGGCTCGAAGCCCTGTCCGGGGGAATGGTTGGTGAGGTCCCAGTCGCCCGACCGGCGCCGCTCGACGTATTGCGCGTTGTCGATCCGTTCGAGCCGCGCGTCGATGCCGATCTGGCGCAGGTTCTCGACATAGGGGTTCACGATGCGATCGAAGGCCGGGCTGACCTGGATGATGACGAGTTCGAGGGTCTGGCCAGCCTCGTTTCGGAGCATACCGTCGTCACCCGGCACCCAGCCGGCCTCTTGCAGAAGCGACGCCGCACGGCGCAGCGTCCGCCGGTCCGGCAGGTTCTGGCTCGGGTCGTTCTCCGGCGGAAGCACGGCAGGCTCGACCAGAATGTCCGGCGACAGCAACCCCTCACCCACGAGAGGTTCGAGCAGGGCGCGTTCCCGGCCATCCGGGACGCCCTCGGCGGCGAGATCCGAGCCGCCCCAGAACGAGGCCGGCCGCTGGTAGAGATCGTAGAACAGCGTCTCGTTGGTCCATTCGAAATTGAACAGCATCCGCACCGCGTCGCGCACCTGCGGATCCTGCCACTTCTCCCGGCGGAGGTTGAAGATGAAGCCCTGCGCGGTGGTTATGTTGCCATCGGGCAGGGTCTCGCGAACGACATCCCCTTCCTCGACGGCGGGAAAATTGTAGGCCGTCGCCCAGATCCGGGAGGTGTTCTCGATCCGGTAGGTGTACTCGCCGGCCTTGAAACCCTCGAGCGCCGCTGCACTGTCGGCGAAATACTCGATCCGTACGGTATCGAAGTTGAACCGGCCCTGGTTGATCGGCAGGTCAGATCCCCACCAGTCGGGGTTCTTCTCGTAGACGATGGAGCGGCCGAAATCGGCCTCCTTCAGCATGTAGGGGCCGGTGCCGAGAAACGGCTCGCTGCGGCTTTCGTCGAGCCGCGCGCCGGTCTCCTCGAACCAGGCCTTCGAGAACGGGTTCCACAGCGCCACGAGACCCACCCGGTCGCGCACCGGCGTGTCCTCGGTGAACGTGAACTTGACGCTGTCGCCGTCGAGCACCTCGACGGCCTCGTAATAACGGCTGAAGACGTTGCGAAACTCCGCGATGCCCTGGGTCAGGAACAGGTCCACCGTGAAGGCGAGGTCCTCGGCGGTCATCGGCGTGCCGTCCCAGAAGGTCACGTCGTCGCGCAGGTTCACGATCACCCAGTCGAGACTGTCGGGGTATTCGATCGTCTCGCAGAGATTGCAGTATATTCCGTAGGGGTCGTCGGCCGCCGCGATCATCAGGTCTTCGTACATCAGCCCGGTCTGCGCGGCGGGCACGCCCTTCCGGGTATAGATGTTGAAACTGTCGAAATTGCCCTGTGCCGCAAGCGAGATCTCCCCGCCCTTCGGAGCATCGACATTGACGTAGGCAAACGGCTCGCCGGCGCCGTATTTCAGTTCGCCGAAATTCGAGAACCCGTGGCTGACCGTGACCTCCTGATGGGCCTCTGCGTTGACCACGGCCGCCGATCCGAGCAGCGCCGAAAGCCCCAGAAGCGTCGTCACCAAGAGCCGGCGCCGAGCGGCCTCGCCGACATCGCGGGCCAGCGTCAGGGCACGGGGTCGACGGAAATCTCTCATCAGGATCGTCCTCGCAGCTGGTATAAGGGTTACTTGGGAACCTTAAGCTAAAAATCCAGTTGTCGACTGCGCAAGTCGAAAAGCCGTGAACGGCACGCGAACCGGTGGATCAGGGAATAATCCGCCTCGCGACGGCGAAGCGGGTGCGCGATTTGCCGCCGGAGCCGGATCAGCTGCCCTGGTTTTCGAGCCAGGCGATGAGGTTCGCACGATCCTCGATATCACGCATCCCGTTATAGGACATCTTCGTGCCGGGCGCGTAGTCCCTCGGGTTCTCGATGAACGCACTGATATTTTCGGGTGTCCAGTCGCTCTCCATGCCCGCCAGAACGTCGGAATAGGCGAACTCGTCCACGGCGGCCTTGTCGCGGCCGACGATGTTCACGAGGTGGGGTCCGGTGCCGTTCCGCTCTTCCTCGACCGCGTGACAGGCCGCGCATTGCCGCCAGAGCCGCTCGCCGGCGCCGGCATCGGCCGCAGCGTACACTTCCGCGAACGGGACTTCCGGTTCCGCCTCGGCGGCATCCTCGCCGTCTTCCTCTCCGGTGTCGATCGAGTAGGCCTGCTCCTGATCGTAATGGCCTCCGGAGTGATAGATCGTCTCGGCAACCCAGCCGCCCAGAAGGAATATCAGGAGCATTCCACAGAAGCCCCCGACGATCTTGGTCGCCGTCATCGTATCCAGCATGTCCGTTCCAGCCCGTCTTTTTCAGTGGCGGTATGTACGCGCTTCCAAACATCTGCCGCAAGAGATATGAGGCGCGACGAAACGCCCCTTTTTAACGGGCGAACCGAGGGACCGAAAGACCGCACATGGCCGCAATCGCGTTTCAGGGAGAGCTCGGCGCCTATTCCCACGAGGCCTGCCTGGCGACCCGGCCGGACCACCAGCCGCTTGCCCGCGCCACTTTCGAGGACGTCGTCGAGACGGTACGGCGAGGAGATGCCGAGCTGGCGATGCTGCCTGTCGAGAACACGACATACGGCCGCGTCGCCGACATTCACCGTCTCCTGCCCGAAAGCGGCCTCCACATCGTCGACGAGGCCTTCGTGCGTGTGCACATCAACCTGCTCGGCGTGCGCGGAGCGCGGGTCGAGAATGTCACCACCGCCTTTTCGCACCTCGTGCTTCTGCCGCAATGCGCGGAGTACCTGCGGACGCACGGCATCACCGGCCGGGTGAGCCCGGACAACGCCCGCGCGGCCCGCGACGTCGCGGAAGCCGGTGACCCGAGCGTGGCGGCCCTGGCCTCGGAACTCGCCGCTGACGTCTACGGCCTCGACGTTCTGGCCCGTCACATCGAGGACGAGGACCACAACACCACGCGCTTTCTCATCATGTCGAAAACTCCCGATTACACGCAGCGGGGAGACTTCGGCATGATCACGTCGTTCGTGTTCAAGGTCCGCAACATTCCCGCCGCTCTCTACAAGGCGATGGGCGGCTTCGCGACCAACGGCGTGAACATGACGAAGCTCGAGAGCTACATGGTCGGCGGGTCGTTCAATGCCACGCAGTTCTACGCCGACATCGAGGGCCACCCCGACGACCGCAATGTCCGGCTCGCCCTCGAGGAGCTCGATTACTTCACCGACGAGGTGAAGCTGCTCGGCGTCTACCCCGCCGCCCGGCGCCATCACTGAGCCCGGC
>CAZPPH010000065.1:0-4180 GCA_964588375.1 uncultured Rhodobacterales bacterium
GCCAACCGGTCCTCCGGCGCGCAGGGCACGGCCCTTGCGCGGGCGCTCGCCGCTCTCGGGGCCGATGTCGTCTTCGTCACCGGCCCCGCCGAAGTCGCCCCGCCCGAGGGCGTCGAGGTCGTCGAGGTCGATACCGCCTCGCAAATGCTCGAAGCGGTGCTGGCCGCACTTCCCGCCGATGCCGCGATCTTCGCCGCCGCGGTCGCCGACTGGCGGGCCGAAACGATTGCGGAAGGCAAGATCAAGAAGGGCGCGGACGGCCCGCCGCCGCTCGCCTTCGCCGAAAACACCGACATTCTCGCGACCGTCTCCGCCCATGCCGAAAGGCCCCGGCTCGTGGTCGGCTTCGCCGCCGAGACCGACGATGTCGTCGCCAATGCAACCGCCAAGCGCCTGCGCAAGGGCTGCGACTGGATCGTCGCCAACGACGTCTCCGCCGCCACCGGCATCATGGGCGGATCGGAGAACGCCGTCACCGTGATCGACGACAAAGGTGCCGAGGCCTGGCCGCGCATGTCGAAGGACGACGTCGCCCGGCGGCTGGCCGGAAAGATCGCCGAGGCGCTGGCATGAGCGCCCCGGTCATCCGCGTCCTGCGCCGCGAGGGGGCCGACACCGCGCTGCCCCTGCCGGCCTACGCCACCGCCGGGGCCGCCGGGGCGGACGTGCGGGCCGATCTCGCAGAGGCCGACCGGGCAGGGGGCCTCACCCTCGCCCCGGGCGGGCGGGCGCTGGTGCCGACGGGCCTCCTCCTCGAAATCCCCCCGGGCTTCGAGGTGCAGGTCCGCCCGCGTTCGGGGCTCGCGCTGAAGCGCGGCCTCACGGTGCTGAACGCGCCTGGCACGATCGACAGCGATTACCGGGGCGAGCTCGGCGTCCTGCTCGTCAATCTCGGCCCCGAACCGCAGACCATCGCCCACGGCGAGCGCATCGCGCAACTCGTCGTCGCCCCGGCACCCCAGGCGGTCTATGAAGCCGCCGGCGCGCTCGGCGCCAGCGCCCGGGCGGCGGGCGGTTTCGGCTCTACCGGCACCGCCTGATGGCTCTCGTTCTCGTTCTGGCTGCGGGTCTGTGGTTCTTCGGCCGTTTCATCGGAGCGCCGGTCACCGCGCGGTTTCAGATGATCGCGCTCCTCTATGTCGCGGTCCTCGCCGTCAATGTCGCCCTGCCTCCGGGTCACCCGCTGCGCGAGGCCACGGGCGGCTCGGCGGGGGAGTGGGTCGTGCTCGGTGTTCTCGGCGCCGCGGTCTGGGCCTATTCGGTGGGCCTCAACCGGCTCCGCACCCGCGTCCGGCCCGAAAACCTGCCCTCCGACCGGGACGCGGCCTCGGCCCCCGCCCGCCTCGAACGGGCGGCCCGCCACATCGCCCTGCGCGAGATCGGCGGCATGGGTCAGCAGAGGATCGAGGCGGCCCGTGTGCTCGTCGTCGGTGCGGGCGGGCTCGGCGCGCCGGTGCTTCAGTATCTCGCCGCCGCCGGTGTCGGCACATTGGGCGTGATCGACGATGACGTGGTGGAACTCTCGAATCTCCAGCGCCAGACCATCCACACCGATGGCCGCATCGGCATGCCCAAGGTGTTCTCCGCGGAGGCGGCGATCCGGGCGCAGAACCCGTTCGTCACCGTCCGCCCCTACAACAGGCGTCTGACGGACGAAATCGCGCAGGACCTCTTCTCGGATTACGATCTCGTGGTCGACGGCACCGACGACACCGCGACGCGCTACGCCGTCAACCGGGCCGCCGCCGCCACGGGTGTGCCGCTCGTTTCGGGCGCGATCAGCCAGTGGGAAGGGCAGGTCAGCGTCTTCGATCCCGCGTCGGGCGCGCCCTGCTACGCCTGCGTCTTTCCCGTGCCCGCCGCGCCGGGCGTTTCCCAGACCTGCGCGGAGGCCGGTGTCGCGGGCCCCTTGCCGGGCGTGATCGGCTCGATCATGGCGCTCGAGGCGCTCAAGGTCATCACCGGAGCCGGCGACACGTTGCGGGGTCGGATGCTGATCTACGACGGGCTCCATGCCGAGACCCGCACGATGGCTTTGCCAAACGATCCGGCCTGCGCCGTCTGCGGCTCTCGAAACGCCCCCCCGATGCGCTAGGTCTTACCCTACGTAAAGGGGAGGAGGTCTGCCCTTGCGGACATTGGAGGACATTATGAAACACATTATCTTCGCGGCAGCTTTCGCCGTGGCAACACCCGTTCTTGCCGGCGAGACGCCCGCGCCGGAAGGGGCCGCGGTCTATTTCGCCAATCTCGAGAACGGTGCAACCGTGTCGTCGCCGGTCACCGTGATCTTCGGCCTCTCGGGCATGGGTGTGGCCCCCGCCGGGACCGAAAAGGAAATGACCGGGCATCACCATCTCCTTCTCAACCGTCCGACCCTCGGCGAGGGACAGTTCGGGGAAGAGGAGTTCGAGCTCGCGATCCCGAGCGACGACAACCACCGCCATTTCGGCGGCGGCCAGACCGAGATCAGCGTGGACCTCGCGCCGGGCGAGCACACGCTCCAGCTCGTCCTCGGCGACCACAACCACGTCCCGCACGTCCCGCCGGTGGTCTCCGAGGTGATCACGATCACCGTCGAGTAGGCGTCACTCGCGGATCTCGTCGGGCGCGACGCCCCAGAGGGCGGTCTTGCGGGCCCACCCGCGGGCGCTGTCCGCCGAGATCCGGCACCAGTCGCGCCCGCATTCTCCGAGGCGGGCGACAACCCCGGCTTCGGCGCGCGCGGCGACGGGCGCGCCGTCCTGCGGCTTCATGTAGAGCGGCGTGAGGTCCTCGGCGACGATCACGGTCCGGACGCCCGACAGAAGCGAGTAATGCACCCAGCCCCCCTGTCCGTCGCGGTCCTCGACCCGGCGCCAGTGCCCGTATTCCGCCGTGACCACCAGCGGCATGTCGCGCCGGGTGAACACCCAGTCGATCCGGTGCGACAGCGAGGGCCCGCGCCGCACGTTGCCCTCGCCCGCCTTCAGCGACACGAAACGCGGCAGCGGGAGATTGGTGACCTGGCCACGGGTCTCGGCCATCGCCGCGCCACAAATCAGAAGGGACATCACCAGCACCAGGCCGGCCCGGACTGCCTGCGTCATCACTGCTCGCTCCTGTCGGCGCTTGTGCCACGCTCTCTCTCTTGCGAAACATGGCTCATTAAGGGTGCGTTGGGAAGTCCCGGGGAGGCTCATGATGACAGGCAGGCGGCTCAGTGTTGTCGTGACGCGACGGCTGCCCGAGCGCGTCGAGGCGCGCATGGGCGAGTTGTTCGATGTGACCCTCAACTCCGGCGACCGGCCGATGAGCCGCGAGGCGCTCGCCGAGGCTATGAAGCACGCCGACGTCCTCGTCCCCTCGCTGACCGACCGGATCGACGCGGGGCTTCTGGCCGGGGCCGGCGAGGGGCTGAAGCTCATCGCCAACTACGGCGCCGGCGTCGACCATATCGACGTCGCCACGGCCCGCCAGCGCGGCATCCTCGTCACGAACACCCCCGGCGTGCAGGCCGACGACACCGCCGACATGACCCTCGCGCTGATGCTCGCGACGCTGAGGCGGCTGCCCGAAGGCATGAAGGCGATGCAGTCCGGCGACTGGGAAGGCTGGGCGCCGACGGCATTCCTCGGCAGCCGGCTCGGGGGCAAGCAGCTCGGAATTCTCGGCATGGGCCGGATCGGGCAGGCGGTGGCGAGCCGCGCCAGCGCCTTCGGAATGACCGTGCATTACCACAACCGCCGCCGGCTTCATCCCGAGACCGAGGCCGCCCTCGGCGCGCGCTACTGGGAGAGCCTCGACCAGATGGTCGCGCGCATCGACGTCCTGTCGATCAACTGCCCCCACACGCCGGCGACGTTTCACCTGATGAACGCGCGGCGCCTGAAGCTGATGAAACCTTCCGCGGTGATCGTGAACACCTCCCGGGGCGAGGTCATCGACGAGAACGCGATGACCCGGATGCTGCGGGCGGGGGACCTCGCCGGGGCGGGGCTCGACGTCTACGAACACGGTGTCGACGTGAACCCGCGTCTGCGCGAACTCGCCAATGTCGTTCTCCTGCCGCACATGGGGTCGGCCACCGAGGAAGCGCGCGTGGAGATGGGCGAGAAGGTCCTGATCAACATCAAGACCTTCGACGACGGCCACCGCCCGCCCGACCTCGTGGTGCCGTCGATGCTCTAGGCGCGACCGT
>CAZPPH010000065.1:4280-16323 GCA_964588375.1 uncultured Rhodobacterales bacterium
CGGGGGCTGTCTGCCCGTCGCCACCGGGTGCTCGGACCGATGGCGCAACCCGGTGGCGACCCCCGAGGATATTTGCGGGCCGATGATGAAATCTAGCGGTAGACCTCGTCATCGGTCGGGAACGTGCGCCCGCGCACGTCCTCGGCATATCTCTCCACCGCCGTCTCGATCTGGTTCAGGAGGTCGCCGTAGACCTTCACGAACTTCGGCGGGCGCGGGTTCAGCCCCAGCATGTCCTCGAGCACGAGGATCTGGCCGTCGCATTCGACGCTCGCGCCGATGCCGATGGTGGGGATGGCGATCTGTTTCGTGATCCGCGCCGCCAGCGGTTCGACCATGCCCTCGAGCACCAGCGCGAAGGCGCCCGCCTCGGCGACGGCGGCCGCGTCGGCCTCGTGCTCGGCCCAGCTCTCCTCTTCGCGCCCCTGCGTCTTGAACCCGCCCATGACATGCGACGACTGCGGCGTGAGCCCGGTATGGGCCATCACCGGAATGCCGCGCTCGACGAGGAAATGGATGGTCTCGGCCATCCGCTTGCCGCCCTCGAGCTTCACCGCGCCGCAGCCCGTCTCCTTCATGATCTTCGCGGCGTTGCGGAACGCCATGTTCGGGCTTTCCTCGTAGCTGCCGAAGGGCATGTCGACCACGATCAGCGCCTTCTTCGTCCCCCGCACCACGGCGCGGCCGTGCATGATCATCAGATCGAGCGGCACGCCCACGGTCGTCTCCATCCCGTGCATCACCATCCCGAGGCTGTCGCCCACGAGGATGAAGTCGGCATGCCGGTCGACGATGGCGGCGGTATGGGCGTGATAGGAGGTCAGCGAGACGATCGGCTCGCCGCCCTTGCGCGCCGCGATCTGCGGTACGGTCGTCCGGCGGACGGGTTTCGCGGCTTCTGTGCTCATGGGGTGATTTCCCTCTGGTCGATCAGCAGGACATCTCCGAATTCGGCGGAGATCATGATGCCGACAGGCGCGGTCAACGGCCCCGTCGCCGGCGTGAAACTTTCGACCCGGACGATGTCGAGGCCCTTGAGGCGCGCGCGCGGTTCGGTGGCGATCACGCGCCGGATCGTCTCGGCGACCTCCTCGGCGGTTGCGCCCGGCCGGGCGGTTCTCTCCGCCGCGTCGAGGCTCGCGTTCAGGACAGGCGCGGCGGCCCGGTCCTCCGCACTGAGCCGGACGTTGCGCGAGGACATCGCCAGCCCGTCGGGCTCGCGCACCGTCGGCACGCCGACGACCTCAACGGGAAAATGGAGATCACGCGCCATGCGCCGGATCACCGCGAGTTGCTGGTAATCCTTCTCGCCGAAATAGGCGTGGTCGGGCCCGGCGATATTGAAGAGCTTCGCGACCACCGTCGCCACGCCGCGGAAATGCCCGGGCCGGACAGCCCCGTGAAGCGAGGTGGCGAGACGGGTGGTCTCGACGATCGTCTCGTCGCCCTCGGGATAGATCTCTGCAACGCCCGGGGTCAGCACCGCGTCAACGCCGGCGGCCTCGAACATCGCGAGATCGGTCTTCTCCATCCTCGGATAGGCGTCGAGATCGGCGGAGTCGCCGAACTGGGTGGGATTGACGAAGATCGTCGCGACGACACGGCCGTTCCGGGACTTCGCGGCGGCAACCAGTGCGAGATGCCCCGCATGGAGCGCCCCCATCGTCGGCACCAGCCCGACGCTCTCGCCGGCCCTGCGGTAAGCCGCAACGACCGCCCGGAAGTCGTGAATGCCGGAACAGATCTCCATGCGCCGTGAGTAGCTTGGAGCTTCACGGGCCACAAGCGAGACGGGTGCGCGAGCCAGCGCCGCGCTTCGCCCGAAAGCCGTGGCAGTAACCGTTTATGGCCCGTCGCAGGGGGGCGACCGCCGGACCGCGGGCCTCGCCGGGGCCGTCGAGCCCTCTCGTTTCGACAGTGCACGGTCGCAGCCTCAGCCCTTTCGCCCCCCGCAGCCTATCGCGTCGGGGGCGCGGCGCATCCGGCAGAGCCCACGATGGCGCGAGAGTGCTGTCTGAAGTCGCTTTCCGGCGAAGTGATGTCGGAAGGCCGTGACGTTTGCGGCCCATTGCCGGTTAAATCCGCGGAAACCGGGAAGGAGTCCGCGCCATGAAGACACACGTCAAGGCTCTCGTCGTCGGCGGCGGCGCTGTCGGCACTTCCATCGCCTATCACCTCGCGAGGGCGGGCTGGGAGGATGTCGTGCTCGTCGAGCGAGACGAACTCACGAGCGGCTCCACCTGGCACTCCGCGGGGCTTCTGCCCTATTTCAACATGTCCTACGCGACGACCCACATCCACGACTACTCGATCCGGTTCTACAAGACGCTGAAGGAGGAAACGGGCCTCGATCCCGGCTTCTTCGTCGTCGGCAACCTGCGCATGGCCCAGACGCGGGAGCGCATGGACGAGTACATGCTCTACGCCTCCACCGCCGAAACCTGCGACGTGCCCTATGAATGGATGACGCCGGCGGAGATCGCCGAGCGCTGGCCGCTGGTCCGCACCGAGGACCTCGCTGGCGCAATCTACCACCCGACCGACGGCTACATTAACCCCGCCGACGTCACCCAGGCGATGGCCAAGGGCGCCCGCGCCCGCGGCGTGACGATCGAGCGGAAGTGGCAGGTCGACGGCTATGCCTGGACGGGCGCCCACTGGGACGTGACGCTCACGAAAATGGTCGAGAAGGGCGGCAACCTCATCCCGTCGGACGAGCGGGTGACGGTTCAGGCCGAACACGTCGTCACCGCCACCGGCAACCATTCCCAGCGCACCGCGAAACTCCTCGGCATCAAGATCCCCGCCATCCCCGTCGAGCACCAGTACATCATCACCGAACCCGACCCCGCTCTTGTCGAATACCGCAAGACAATGCCCGAACACCCCGTGCTCCGCGATGCCGACGCCAAGTGGTATGTCCGCGAGGAACGCGGCGGCTGGATGCTCGGGCCCTACGAATACGGCGCGCCGGCGCGCTTCGAATATGCTGTCCCCGACAGTTTCCGCGCCGACCTCTTCCCGCTCGATCTCGAGCGGATCGAGGAGGAATACATGTCCATGATCCACCGGATCCCGTCTTCGGAAACCGCCGGGCTCAAGGATGATTACAACGGCCCGATCTGCTACACGCCCGACGGCAACCCGCTTCTGGGCCCCGCGCCCGGACTGCGCAACATGTGGCTCGCCGAGGGCTTCTCCTTCGGCATCACCGCCGCCGGCGGGGCGGGAAAGTATCTCGCCGACCTCATGGTCGAGGGCGAGGCCGAGATCGACATGGGCTCGCTCGACCCCCGCCGCTATGGCGCGTGGATGACGACGGAATATGCCGCGCGCAAGAACGAGGAAGCCTACGCCCACGTCTACATCCTCCACCACCCCGACGAGGAGCGCGAGGCCTGCCGCCCCTTGCGCACCGCTCCCGCCTACGACCGTCAGAAGGCCGCCGGCGCGCAGTTCGGCCAGGTCAACGGGTGGGAGCGGCCGAACTATTACGGCCCCGTGGATGCGCCCGATACCTTCGACCACGACGCGCGGTCGTTCCGGCGCGGGGCCTGGTGGCCATACGCCGAGGCCGAGGCCCGCGCCGTGCGCGAAGCCGCCGGGCTGATCGACGCCACCGCCTTCACCAAGCACTCGGTCACCGGGCCGGGGGCGACGGCGTTTCTCGACCGCTTCACCTGCAACCGGCTGCCGAGGATCGGCCGGATCAACCTCACCTACGCCCTGTCGGTCGCGGGGACCGTGCGCACCGAATACACCATCGTCCGGCTTGGCGAGACCGACTACTATCTCATCTCCGCCGGCGGGCTCACCGCCTATGACGGCGACTATCTGCGCAAGGCCGCGGAGGATTTCATGGCGGCTGGCGGCGATTTCGTCGTCATCCACGACGTCACCACCCAATGGGGTGTCTTCGCGCTCGCCGGTCCGAACTCCCGGTCGATCCTGAACGACCTCATCCGCGACTCCGAGCCGGAGACAGCCCTGTCGAACAAGCGTTTCCCGTGGCTCTCGGCGCGCGACATCGAACTCGGCATGGTGCCGGTGCGGGCGATCCGCGTGGCCTACACGGGCGAACTCGGCTGGGAATTGCATCATCCGATCGAGATGCAGAACCGGCTGTGGGACGATCTCATGGAGGCCGGCGCCCGGCACGGCCTGAAGCTTGCGGGCGCCCGCGCCCAGAACTGGCTGCGGCAGGAGAAGTCCTACCGCGCATACGGCACCGAGCTCGGCCGCGACGCCACGCCCCTCGAGGCCGGCCTCGACCGCTTCGTCGACCTCTCGAAAGAGTTTCACGGCAAGGCGGCGATGGAAGAGACCGGCATCCGGTTCAGATGCGCGACCTTCCTCGTCGACGGGCCGGACGACGCCGACCCCTGGGGCCGCGAGGCGCTCTATGACGGCGAGACCCGTGTCGGCCGGCTGACCTCCGGCGGCTGGTCGGTGGCCTTCGGCAAGTCCATCGGGATGGGCTACGTCACACCCGAACAGGCCGCACCGGGCACCCGCCTCATGGTGAAGATGCACGACAGGCTCTGGCCGGCGACGGTGACCGAAGACAGCCCCTACGACCCGAAGAACGAGGCGATCCGGAAAGACGGATGACGCTTGAGACGCTTGCCGCCTGGTGCGGATTCCTTGCCGCTCTTTGGCTGACGGTCTTTCAACTGCTGCTGGCCGGTGGCGCGCCTCTCGGAGCCCTCGCATGGGGAGGGTCGGAGAGCGGGCGCCTCCCGGTCGGCAAGCGCGCCGCGAGCCTTGCCGCGGCCGTTTTCGGTGTCGGTGTGGCGAGCGTATTCGGGCAGGCCGCTGGCATCTGGCGCATCTGGCCCGGGGCCGTGCCGGTGTGGCTTCTCGGTCTTGTCGCTGTCCTGTTCGCGCTTTCTCTTGCCGGGAATCTGGCCTCGGCGAGCCACGCGGAGCGAGCACACGGAGCGCCACTCGCAGCGGTCCTTTCGCTTTCGGCCGCCATTCTCACCTTTGCCTGAAATGCCTCGGGCTCGACCCGACAAAAGCCCGAATCTTCATCAATAATCGTTCTGTCGGGATGCGATTGTTTCCTCCAGCGCATCCGAATCCCCGATTCTTCGTCATCTGTTAACTCCTTGCCGTCAGATTTTCCGGGTTCTCCGTGATTTCACCATCACACGTCCACATTCTGGACAGATTTGCTCCTAGTCTTGATCGGAGGAACTCAACGACCGCCCCGGGTGTCCGGGGCCGTGATGGAAGGCGACGACATGCCCAAGGACATCGCATTTTCGAGCGCGGGGCCAGTGGGGCTGGCCACCGGCACCAACCTCAGAACACCCTGCGGGCCGCGGCGCGTCGAGAACATCCGCGCCGGCGACCTCGTGGTGACGCGTGACGCCGGGTTGCAGCCGGTGCGCGTGGTCTTCAGCCGAAACATGACGGCGGCCGAACTGGCGGCGGACCCCTCGCTGGCGCCGGTCCGGCTGGCGCCCCGGGCCATCGCCCCGATGACGCCGGCGCAGGAATTGCTTGTCGCCCCCGGCCACAGGCTTCTCATTCCCGGCTGGCGGCTCGAGGACAAGGCCGACGACGAGTTGACCCTCCTTCCGGCACGTGAGCTCACCGGCACCAACGATGCGGTTCACATCGCGCGCGACGTGGGGGACGTGACGTACTTCAACATCGTGTTCGACGAGCACGTCGTGTTCTGCGCCAACGGCCTGCCCGTCGAGAGCTTTCGTCCCACACCGGCCGCGCTCGATGCGATCGACCCGAACGTGGGCAACGACATCATGCGCCACTTCCCCTCGCTCAAGGAGCGGCCAGAAACCTACCCGGCGGCCCGCTACCCGATGGCAGAGCACGCCCGTTACCGCCCGGATTTCGCCTGATTCCCTCGGGGTGAAATTCATCAAGAAGCGAAGGCCCGCATCTCGTGCAGCGGGCCTTCGTCTTTTTCGCTGGAGCACCGCGCGCTCCGGACCCTGTCCGGGAGGCGCAGCGGCCCGGGTGGCTGGACCCCCGGACGCGCCCGGAGGGCAGCCGTCTCAGTTCGGAATGTCGACGTTCAGGCCCTCGACGACGAAATCCATTCCGAGAAGCGTGCCGTCATCGGCGACCTCGCCTTCGGCCAGCCAGACCGAGCCGTCCTGCTTGTTGATCGGCCCGGTGAACGGGTGGTATTCGCCCGACACGATGGAGTCCATCAGCGCCTGCGCCTCGGCCCGCACCTCTTCCGGCATCGCTTCGGAGAACTCGCCGATGCCGACCATGCCCTCGGCGATCCCGTCCCAGGTGGCGCCGGTCTCCCAGGTCCCGTCGATCACCGCCTGCACCCGCTCGATGTAATAGGGCGCCCAATCGTCGATGATCGACGAAAGCCGCGGTTCGGGCGCGAACTGGATCATGTCGGCGGCCTGACCGAAGCCCCAGACCTCTTCGCCCGAGGCCTCCATCGTCTGCAGCGGCGCCGTGGAGTCGGTATGGGCGAGAATCACGTCGATGCCCTGGTCGATCATCGCCTGTGTGGCGTCCGATTCCCGCGGAGGGTCGAACCAGGTGCCAAGCCAGACCACCGTCATCTCGACGTCGGGGTTCGCTTTCTTGGCGTGGATATAGGCCGAGGACATGCCCCGCAGCACTTCGGGCACGGGAAACGAGGCGATGTAGCCGATCCTGTCCGTCTCGGTCATCCGTCCCGCGATATGGCCCATGATCGCCCGGCCCTCGTAGAAGCGGGCCGCGTAGTTCGCCATGTTGTCGGCGGTCTTGTAGCCCGTGGCATGCTCGAACTTCACGTCCGGGAACTTCTCGGCGGCGGCGAGCATCGGGTCCATGTAGCCGAACGAGGTTGCGAAGATGATGTCGTTGCCCGCCAGCGCGAGCTGGGTGAACACCCGTTCCGATTCCGCTTCCGGAACCGATTCGAGATAGGAGAATTCGACCTGCTCGCCGAAGTGCTCCACCATCTCGAGCGCCATCAGGTGGTGCTGCTGCGACCAGCCCCCGTCGTCCTTCGGGCCGACATAGACGAAGGCGACCTTCACGGGCTCGCCGTCCTGTGCGAAGGCCGCCGTCGCCAGCGCTATGGCTGCGGCCGCCCCTGTTACGATGTGCTTCAGTTTCATGGTTGCTCCCCGGTTGGTGGTCTGTTGGCCTCAGGACGAGGCATGGAATGTGCGGCCGAGGGCTGCCGGCGCGTTGAGTGCTGCGCGGCTGCGATCGGCCGAGATGATCACGAGCACGAGTATCGTTATCAGGTAGGGTGACATCGACAAGATCTCCCCCGGAATCGCGATGCCGGCGGCCTGCAGGTTCAGCTGAAGAACCGTGACTCCGCCGAAAAGATAGGCACCTATCACGACGCGCCCCGCCCTCCAGGCGCCGAAAACGACGATGGCGAGCGCGATCCAGCCCGCACCGGCGGTCATCCCCTCGGTCCACGACGGCACCCGCACGAGGCTGATGTAGGCCCCGCCGAGCCCAGCGCAGGCCCCGCCGAAGGCGATGGCCGCGATCCTTATCGCCACGACGGGGTAGCCGAGCGCATGGGCGGCATCGTGGTTCTCGCCCACGGCGCGCAGGATGAGGCCCGCGCGGCTGTATTTCATGAAGCCCCAGACCGCCGCCGCGAGCGCCAGCGAGAAATAGACCACCCAGTCATGGCCGAAGACGACCCGTCCGATGAAGGGAATGTCGTTGACCGGCCCGAGGTCGAGTCTCGGCGTCGCCGGCACCGACTGGCCCGAGTAGGGCTGGCCCAGCATCGCCGCGAGCCCCAGGCCGAAGAGCGTCAGCGCAAGCCCCGTCGCGACCTGGTTCGACAGGAGCACCTGGGTGAGAAACCCGAAGACGAGGCTCAGGGCCGCCCCCCCGACAGCCGCGGCTAGAAAGCCGAGCATGGGGCTGCCGGTCTCGAAGGCGGCGGCGAAGCCGCAGATCGCGCCGGTGATCATCATCCCCTCCACCCCGAGGTTCAGAACGCCCGCCCGCTCGGCGACAAGCTCGCCGAGGGCGGCGAGCAGGATCGGGGTCGAGGCCACGATGAGCGCGAAGACGAGAAGCGTGGGGCTGATCGCTGAGAGGTCCATCACGCCACCCGCCGCTGCCGGAACCGGACCCGGTAGTTCGTCAGCACGTCGCCGGCGAGCAGGAAGAACAGGAGCATCCCCTGGAACGACTGGATCGCGGCGGCCGGCAGGCCGAGCATGATCTGCGCCAACTCGCCGCCGATATAGGTCAGCGCCATCAGGAGCCCCGCGAAGAGTATCCCCACCGGGTGCAATCGTCCGAGAAAGGCCACGATGATGGCGGTGAAGCCGTAGCCCACGTTGAAGTCGATCGAGATCTGCCGCGCGGGCCCGGCCACCTCGAAGAGCCCGGCGAGGCCCGCCAGCGCTCCCGAGACCCCGAGGCAGAAGATCACCAGCCGGTTCGGGTCGACCCCCGCGAAGCGCGCCGCGCGCGGCGACTGACCGGCGAGCCTGATGTTGAACCCGGTGATATGCCGGTTGAGGAGGATGTAGGCCGCGATCACAGCGATGAATGCCGCGGCCACGCCCCAGTGCATGCCCGTGCCGGGGATGATCTCGGTATTCGCGGCGGCAGGGTATTGCGCGAGATTGCGCGAGCCGGGAAAGCCGACACCGTCGGGGTTGCGCAGAAAGCCCGTCGAGGCCGCCGCGAGCACCTGTTCGGCCACGTAGACGAGAAGGAGCGAGACGAGGATCTCGTTGGTGTTGAACCGCGTCTTCAGGATCGCGGGAATCATCGCCCAGAGAAAGCCGCCGAGCGCGCCGGCGACGATCATCAGCGGAAAGATGAACCACAGATCTGCGGGATGGAACGCGAGCGCCACCGCAGCCCCGGCGATGGCGCCGATGATGTACTGACCCTCCGCCCCGATGTTCCAGACCCCCGCGCGGAACCCGAGGCTGAGGCCGATGGCTATGAGAATGAGCGGCCCGGCCTTCACCAGAAGCTGGGGGCGGGAATAGGACGCGAACTGCTCCGAGAAGAGCGGATCCCAGAAGATGATCCGGATCGCCTCCACCGGGTTCTTGCCCAGAAGCGCGAACATGAGCCCGCCTGCGACCATCGTCGCGACCACGGCGAGAACGGGGGTGACGGCGGCGGCGGCCCGGCTCGGCTCGCGCCGCCGCTCGAGGCGGATCACGTCCGGGCTCCTTCATCTTGGCCAAAATACCTCGGGGTCCGGGGCAGGGCCCCGCCGCGCTCACCCGGCCACATGGGCAACCTCCATGTCGTGCGCTCCGCCCATCATCAGCCCGATCTCCTCCAGGGTCAGTCCGTGCGCGGGCCGCGGCGGCGAGAGCCGGCCCTCCGACAGCGCCGAGAACGTGTCGGAAATCTCCATCAGCTCGTCGAGATCCTGCGAGATCACCACGAGGCCCGTTCCGCCCGCGGCAAGGTCCAGAAGCGCCTGGCGGATCGCGGCGGCCGCGGCGGCATCCACGCCCCAGGTCGGCTGGTTCACGACAAGAACCGACGGCGCCTGCATCACTTCCCGTCCGATGACGAATTTCTGCAGATTGCCGCCCGACAGCGAGCGCGCCGCGTGGTCCGGACCGGGCGTTCGCACGTCGAACCGGCCGATCACCTCTCCGGCGAAGTCCCGCGCCGCGCCCCAGCGCAGAAAGCCCCTCGAGATCAGCCCCTTGCGGGCGGCTGCGGTCAGAAGCGCGTTCTCCGTCAGGCTCATGTCGGGCGCGGCGGCATGCCCCAGCCGCTCCTCGGGTGCCGCCAGCAGCCCCCGGGAGCGCCGCGCATTCGGGCCGAGATGCCCGATCTCCTCGCCGGCGAGCCGCACCGCCCGTCGCTCGGTGCGCCGTTCGCCCGACAGGGCGGCCAGAAGCTCGTCCTGCCCGTTGCCCGCGACCCCGCCGATCCCGAGAATCTCGCCCTTGCGGACCTTGAAGGACACATCCTTCAGCGTCGTCCCGAAGGGGCTCGCCGAGGCCACCGCGAGACCTGTCACCTCGAGTGCGGTGTCCCCGAACGCCCTGCGCTCCCGGGTCGGCGTCACGAGGCTCGCCCCCACCATCAATTCGGCCATCTGCCGTGCCGAGGCTGTCTTCGGGTCAGCGGTTCCCACCACCTTGCCGAGGCGCAGGATCGTCGCCTCGTCGCAGAGCGCGCGGATCTCCTCGAGCTTGTGGGAGATGTAGAGAATCGAGGTGCCCTCGGCCCTCAGCTTCCGCAGCGTCTCGAAGAGAATCTCCACTTCCTGCGGCGTCAGAACGCTCGTCGGCTCGTCCATGATCAGAAGGCGGGGGTCCTGCAGCAGGCAGCGCACGATCTCGACCCGCTGGCGCTCACCGGCCGACAGCTCGCCCACCAGCCGGCCGGGGTCGAGCGGCAGGCCGTAGACCTCGCTCACCTCCCTGATCCGCGCCGAGAGCGTGCGCATGGGAGGCGGCTCCTCCATTCCGAGCGCCACGTTCTCCGCCACGCTCAGGGCCTCGAAAAGCGAGAAATGCTGGAACACCATCGCCACGCCCGCCCGGCGCGCCTCGTGGGGGCTGGAGGGCGCGTAAGCGCCCCCGGCGAACCGCATCGCGCCGGCGTCGGGCTTCACCAGACCGTAGATCATCTTCACCAGCGTCGACTTGCCCGCACCGTTCTCGCCCAGAAGCGCGTGAACCTCTCCCGCGCCCACGGTGAACGACACCGCGTCGTTGGCGACGACACCGGGGTAGGCCTTGGTGACGCCGTCGATCTCCAGAAGTGCGCTCAAGCCCGTTCCCCCGAGGCGTGCGCCCGAGCATCGCCCGCGAGGAACGCCGCGGCAACCCCGATGGCGATCGCGCCGGGGTGCTTGCCGAGGGCCGGGTCGCCGATCGGGCAGGCGATCCGGTCGATCTCCGTGCCTTCATGCCCGAGTTCGGCGAGCCGCGCGCGGAAGCGGGCCCGCTTGGTCGCCGATCCGATCAGTCCGGCCGTGCGGAAGCCGTGGGTGAGAAGCCTGTGGCAGAGCTCGAGATCGAGCGCGTGCGAGTAGGTGAGCACGATGTGGTCGGCACCGGCGGGCGCGCGCGGAACCGCGTCGCCGGGGCTGGCGGCGACGAACTCCACAACGCCGTCGGGCACGTGGTCCGGAAACCGCTCCGGCGCGGTGTCGATCCAGGTGATGGCGAGGCCGGGCAGGGGGGCCATGACATCGACGATCGCCCGTCCGACATGCCCCGCCCCCCAGATCCAGAGGTGCCGGTCCGGCGCTGCCACCGGTTCGATCAGCCAGTCGTCGACGATCCGGGTGGCGAGTCCGGACCCGGCGTCCCGCGCCCGGGCGAGGGCGCGGGCGACGCCGAGGGGCCGCACCGCGTGGCCGCCGGGCAGCGCGCGGGCGACGACCGGCTCCCTTGCCGTCTCGAGGCGCGCGGCATCCCAGGTCTCGGTCACGAGCACCACCGCCCCGCCGCAGCACTGGCCGAGGGAGGGGCCGAGGGCCAGCCGGTCGACCCGGGTGTCGCCCCCGGCGAGCGCCGCGCGCGCCCGCGCCGCCGCCTCCCATTCCAGAGCGCCGCCGCCGATGGTGCCCTCCTGGCCGCCCTCCCAGACGAGCATCGAGGCACCCGCTTCGCGGGGCACCGAGCCCCTGGCCTCGGCGATCACGACCCGTGCCACCGCACCATGCCGCGCGATGGCGGCGGCGAGGGCCTCGCGGTCGAAGCTCACGCCCGCGCCCGCCCGACCGCCGCCAGCACCGCCTCCGCGGTCGCGGGTGCCCGGAGGTCGGGCCACCCAGTTCCGCAGGCGGCACAGGCCGCAGAAAGCGCCAGCCAGGCGGAGATGCCGAGCATCAGCGGCGGCTCGCCCACCGCCTTCGAGCGATAGACCGTCTCCTCCCGGTTCGCTCCGTCCCAGAGTGCCACGTTGAAGATGTCCGGCCGGTCCGAGCAGGCGGGGATCTTGTAGGTCGAGGGCGCGTGGGTGCGCAGCCGCCCCTTGCCGTCCCAGACCAGCTCCTCGGTGGTGAGCCACCCCGCCCCCTGCACGTAGCCGCCCTCGATCTGGCCGATGTCGAGCGCGGGGTTCAGCGAGG